>JBAZFZ010000029.1:0-24281 GCA_041653075.1 Methanoregula sp. | reverse complement strand
ACGATAATCTCCATCGGGGGTGGTCTCCTTTTGGGTTGTCACCAATGAGATCATCCCTTCATGGATTATCTTAACCGATCTTTGGACACAATCAGCTAATTTCCTGGTGCAAATGACTCCAGACCCGGATCGCAGGGATCCCGGCCCTGTGCATTCGGATCTTTTGCCGTTTATTTTTATTGTTTCCATTATGTGACCGGGGGGACCATCTCACCGGAACAGATCGTGGAGTCCGAACCGGTGCTGCCCGAGCTTCCCGTTGAAATTCGAGGCCCCGATATACAGGGAATCCCCGGTCCCGGCTGCTGCAAGGATCCCTGCCTTCATCGCTGTTTTTATGGATTGCTCGTCAAGCCCGTTTATCACGATCTCGTAAACCGCATTGACACTGTCAGGAACAAGCGAATCGGCAATCTTTCCTTTCAGGGTCGGACACCACTGGTGATTGGTGCTTGCCGGCATCGGGAACCGGTAGTTTTTGCACCCGACTTTTGAGCCGCTCCCGACAATTCCTCCGGCAAAGCTTGTAATAATCCCGGGCGTTCCTTCGATCTTTTTCATCGCCGCTTCAGCAGCAGCAAGCGCGGATTTTTTATCTTTCCCCAGCACCAGGAAATTTCCCCCGGCAATTCCTTTAACTGTCCCGTACCGCTCCTCCCCCACGTACTCTCCTTCCATCACGGGAATTTTCCAGCATTTCCGGCCACCAACAACACACCGCTCTTCGTAGGTGTCGCCGAAATAATGCATCCGGATTGCAAACCGGGCGGCGGCATCCGGGAGTCCGTCAAATGCGGAGGCAGTCGGGGCCGGGAGGATGCACTGCGAGATCCGGGCCGCGACGTTTTCCTTCATGTTCTTTTTTTCGGTGCATATGAGGATCGAATACCCTTCACGGCCGTCAGGAGTTTCATCCATGGTAAGCGGGCGTTCGATTCCGGCTTCGCAGGGACAATAGATTTTCGAAGTCGCAAAACCTGTGGCCTCGATTGCTGCCCGGTATGCCCAGTCCCGGGTGTCAGCGGTTATGAGCACCCTTGAAATCCAGACCGGAAACGCCTCGGCAAAGGTATCAAGGATCCGGGTCTTTTCAATCTCCATGCTGTTGTATCCTCCCGATAACCCTTACGGGTAGACGATGCCATCCTCGGTAATGATCATGTCCATCCGGATATCGTTTTCTTCGGTCGGAATATTTTCGATTTCCTGGCAGGCAAACGCGATCGCGATCTTTTTTATCCCCGGGTTCTTTGCAAGGAACCGGTCGTAATACCCGGCCCCGTACCCGATCCGGTTTCCGTTCCGGTCAAAGCCAAGCATGGGAAGAATGATCGTGTCCACGTCTTTTGGGTCGGCCGGGATCTCGCTTCCGATAGGTTCGGGGACACCAAACGTGCTCGGGACAAGCGCGGAAAAATCCCGAATGTAGGAAAGTCTCAGGCTCACATCCTCTTTCTGGATAATCGGGACGACAACCGGTATTCCCCGGGCAAAGAGTGCGAGGATCAAAGGCTTTGTGTTTACCTCTTTTTCTTTCGAGGTAAAGACCATGACCGTCTCGCCGTCCAAAATGTTTGCGGTGAGATGTCGGGTGATTGCAAGACTTTTATTGAGCCGGTCCTCCGGGCTTATCGCGTCTTTTCGTTTGCGCAGGATATCCCGGATAATGATTTTCTGTTCCCTCATGGGCAGTAGTAAAACGCAGTCGTATTTATGGGTTTAGATCGTCATCGTTTTTTCGGGTCCCTGCCCCGGGGCAGTTCCCTGATTGCCGGGATTAACCGATTCCCGGGTTAGTTGGCGGATAAAAAAAAAATTCCCGGTCCGATGTGCCGCGGACGGGTCTCCCTCATGTGCAGTGGACCGGCTGAGTGGAGCAATTGTTTCCCGGAATTGTATCCCGTTAGCAGATATATCCAAAGATATATACATTCAGCAACAGTAGCATCATCCACGAAAATTATTACCGTTTTTGAGGGATCCGCATCATGAAAGTCCTGTTTGAGACACCATTAAGCGAACAAATGCTGGCATCGCTGACCCTGGTATTCATGGGAATGTTTTCTATCATGGCGCTCTGGGAGATCATTATCCAGGATCTTGTGCTGGGACCCGGGGTTTTCATATCACCGGTTATCACGCTGGTGATTGCCGGACTCGGGGCTGCATTTATTGCGTATTTCCCTCTCCGCGCCCTTCGCCAGGCAGAAAACCGGTTCAAGGCGATTTTTGAGATGGTCCCCACAGGAATTGTCATCATCGATCCGGCAGCAAATACCATTGTCGATGCCAATCCCCGGTTCTTTTCCCTGTTTCGGGTACCCAAAGAAAAGGTGGTGGGAAGCACTCCTGAACCGTTCCTGTGTCGTGAGGATACGGCCGGGCCGGATGCATCCCCTGCCGGAGTCAATGATGATTCATGGCAGAAAACCCGGGAATGCAGTATTACAACTGCAGAAAATGCAGATGTCCCGGTGATCCGGACCGTTTCAAAGGCCGAATTCTCCGGGAAGACCTACCATATCGAGAGCTATTCCGACATTTCCGATCTTAAAAAAGCCAGGGTCGCCCTCACCGAGAGCAAAGAACGGTACAAAAACATCGTACAGACCCAGACCGAATTCATCTGCCGGTTCCGGCCGGATGGCACCCACATCTTTGTCAACGATGCATATTGCCGCTATTTCAACAAGTCCTGCAGCGATTTTGTCGGCCACCGTTTCAAGCCTGAAATCCCAAAAGAGGATCAGCTCCGGCTCAAAGAATTTTTTGCTGCAATAACCCCGGAAAACCCGACCGGAACAATCGAGCACCGGATAATTATGCCCGACAGGAGTATACGGTGGCAGCAGTGGAACGAACACGGGCTTTTCGATGCATCGGGAACCCTGACTGAGTACCAGTCCGTCGGCCGTGACATCACCCAACTTAAAGAGGCGGAGGAAAACGTAAAGAAGGGAGATGCCCTGCTGCGTTCCATTTTCCATGGATCTCCCAACCCCCAGTTCGTGATCGATCCCGAACACCGGGTGTTGTTCTGGACCCGGACCATGGAACTTTACACCGGCCTTAAGGAAACCGATGCACTCGGGTCAAAAAAACAGATGGAGGTATTTTATCCTGAACCCCGCCCGAGTCTTGCTGATCTGCTCGTTGATGGAACCATCGAGCAGCTTCCCGAATTCTATGGCAACGCGATCCGGAAATCAGCGTTGGTTGAAGGTGCATACGAAGCGGTCAACTTTTTCCCTAAAATGGGTGGCGGGACCTGGCTTTACTTTACCGCGACTCCGCTTCGGGACGAAAACGGCGTTCTGCTGGGTGCTTTTGAGACTGCTTCGGACATTACTGCGCTTAAAACAGCAGAAGCCGAAGTAAAAAAGAGCCATGAGCGCTATCTTTCCTATATCAAGGAGGCAGCCATGCGGCTCAAGACACCGGTCGAGGTTGTCCGTGATAATCTTTCGTTATTAAAGGAAGATGTCCGTGAGGGCGACAGCAGCACGGACCAGGTCATTGTGCAGCTTAATCTCCAGGTCAAAAACCTTGAGCAGATCCGGCACAGCATTATCAACCTCAACAAGACTATCATTGATGGCTTTGGCGAGATCCCGGAAGCCTCAAAAAAGTTCCTGATCGAGTAGGTGAAACGGTTTGACATTTTCTGTGGATGACCTCAAAGAACACGAGCTTTTTCTTCTCCTCTCAAAGCCGGCCAAGCTCCGGGAGAGAAACATCCGGCTGATAGGAGAGCTTATCGGGGCGGATTATTATATCCTGGTTATCACAACAAACCAGCTCCATGCGTTCCTCAAAAAAAGTTATGAGTCCCACGGGATCCCGCTTGAAAAAATATATTTTATTGATGCCGTGACAAAGTATGCTATGGGTCACGATCCGGAACCGGTGAAACACTGCCGGTTTGTCAGCAGCCCGGGGAACCTGACCGATATCGGGATCGCGGTCACGGAAACCTTAAAGGAGTTACAGGGGAAAAAGGCCTGCATCCTCTTTGACTCGGTAAATGCGATGCTCATCTATATCTCGTCCCAGAACATCACGAGGTTTATCCATTTTGTGACCAACCGGCTCCGGCTCATGAATTTTTACGGGATCTTTCTTGCCGTGGAAAAGGGCCTTGACCCGGATATCCTTGTCCAGCTTACGACCTTTGTGGACGAGGTTATCGATGTGGACGATCCGGAACTGGAAACCCGGGACAAAGAAATAGCATAATATCTGGTTTTGCCAGGGGATTAACCCGAGAAAACATGGCACAATGAAACGTTGCCGGGTTTTATCTGAATCGCGACCGTGCTATACCGTTTGGCCAGTATATTCACGGGCAAGTAGGTCGTTAACGACAGATAAAAATAACGCCCCTCCGGAAAATCCGGAAATTTTGTGATCCGGGTTTATCCTTGAGCCGGGTTAAAACCGGGTCTGGTCTCCCGAAAACGGTACAGGACTTATACCATCGCAATAAAATTTTTGAGGATCTTTAAACCCGTCGCCCCGCTTTTTTCCGGGTGGAACTGGACGCCATAGACATTGTCCTTTGCAATCGAGGACGCAAACGGGCAGATGTATTCCGACCGGGTGAGTGTGTATTCAGGTGTCGTGTCCGCGTAATAGGAGTGGACAAAGTACACAAACTCCTCGTCCCGCAGTCCCGCAAAAAGCGGCGAGTCCGGCCGGGTAGGACGGATCGTGTTCCATCCCATGTGCGGAACTTTCATGCCGGGAACGTGCGGGAATTTTTTCACCGAGCCCGGGACAAGGCCGAGGCCGGCACAGACCCCGTGCTCCTCACTTGAGTCCATGAGCATCTGCATCCCGAGGCAGATCCCAAGGAGCGGTACTTCTCTTGTCGCGGCAACCACGGTATCCCGCAGGAGCCCGAGCTGTTCCATTCCCTCGTGAAACGCCCCGACGCCGGGGAGGACGATCCCGTCGGCCGATGCAATATCTTTTGTCTTCCCGGAAATAAACGCCCGGGCTCCCGCAGCCTCGATGCCTTTTTTTACGCTCCGCAGGTTCCCGAGTCCGTAATCAACGATGACGATTTCTTTTTGCATGCACATCCTCCCGTATTCGCCATGCCCCGCTTTCTGCCCAGGTGTCCGGCAGGCCATGGGCATTCTGCCATTTTACCAGCTCTGCCTGCCACCCGCTCCAGAGATCGGTATAGTCTGCCTCGATCATGTGGATTAATGCCATATCGCTTGACGGACACATGAAACATCCGATCCGGTCGAGCCGGTGCTCGTAAAGTTTGTTGTACGGCGCTTTCTCCCGGAAAAGATAGAGCCAGACATGAAGGGCGGTCCAGTCCTGGATCGGGGCTGCTGAGACCTGGACTTTTACCGTCGGGTTTCTCCAGACCCGGTCGCTTTCTGCCCGGGCTGCCGATTCGTACCGGCGCTGGCCGATAAACGAGAGACATTCTCCCCACGTAGACCGGATAGTTTCAGCGACCGGCAGAAGTTTGCATATACTACAGCACCAGCGGGCGTTGACGGCTGGCGGGCCTTCGCGTTCGAGCGTCCCGGCAAATTTTGTCGAAGTGTTTGTCCGGATCACGGTCGCCCCATACTGCTCCTCGACTGCTTTTAGATTTGCATAGGTTTCGGGAAACTCAAGTCCCGTGTCGGCAAAGAGGAGCGGAACATTCCCGAGCGCCTTTCGGACAACAAGCATGGTGACAAGGCTGTCCTTTCCACCCGAGTACGAGATGGTCGGCTGGATCGGGTAGGCTGCGGTAACCTCCTTTACAAACTGCACGGAGTCCGCCTCGAACTGCGTGAGGACCGGGCCGTTTGCCCTGACTGCGTCATCCCAGGTTGCGGTCCCCGGGACAATGACTGACGGTGTATTTTTCCGGGTGCGCACGACCTGGCCCTTTTCCATTGCCCGGGCTTGTGCCGCATCCATCTTTGCCCTGCCAACTGCGATGCATTCCCCACTTTTTGTGACAACAAAGACTTCGTCACCAGCCTTAACCGAATCATCGATTAAAACAAGGCCGGGCCGGAGAACGCTCATTCCCTGGTCGCGGATAAACGGCGCAGCGCTGTCATCGACCACGACAACCCGTTTTGTCGGTTTGAAAAGTTTGTATGCTTCGGGCCGGGGGATGGGCTCCCAGCGCCGCTCTCCGGGAATGTACCGGATATTTCCGGCAACGCCGCCGCCAATGATGATCTCTTCCATCCGGTCGTTGTCCGGGACTTTGTTTAAGAGGACGAGCTGGCCGTCAGCGATAAGCGGTGCTCCGAAGTAATCCTCGAAAATTGTATTGATGTGGGTAATATCGGCAGGAAATGCCGGGCGGGCGTCACCCGGGGGGGTGAGCGGGACTTCACGGGTTTGGGTCCCGCAGGAACAGCGCCGGGCAAGGACCGGGACATGGCACTGATCGCACCAGCGCAGCAGGATCTTACCCAGATAGGACGGGTGCATTCCATCATCTGTTCGCGTTATAAAATTAAAAGGTAGGCGCTACCCTTTGGGAGGAAAGGAAAGCCGCAGAACTCCGGGTCAATCCGGGCCTGATGATAACGGGACATGGTTGATGTTTTACGAGATTTGATATGTTCCGGTTTTCCATTTTACTACTGTGAAAGCACAAAGAACCGTGATACGAGTACTGCGTGTGGCGGGGGCCGGCACCGCTGTCAGGGTTGACCGGTGATGACTTTTGACATCTGGCTTCTTGCCGCGATCTGCCTGTTTGTCTTTGCCATCGGTGCAATAATCCGGGTGTACCCCGGGCCGACCCTGCGCGACCGGTTGATCTCGGTAAATATCGCGGCGACGCTTGCCTGTGCAGGTGCTCTTGCGATTACCGTTTCAACGGGTAGTCTTCTTGTGATCGTGCTTGCTGCGATCCTTGCCTGTATCGTGTTTGCCGTAACGATCCACATGGCGGAAGGAACCACGGTGGAGGCATGATATGATCGAACTACTGGCAGATGTCCTTCTCTCTGTTATTCTTCTTGCCGCGATCCTCTTTGGGTGGATCAGCGTTGTCGGCCTCCTGCTCTTCCCGGATATCCGGAGCCGTGCATTTACCGGGGTCAGGGCCGGCCTTGTCGCGACCGGTCTTGTCACGGCCTCCGGGGTAATCTATGGGATCTACAAGTGGGCGGGGACCGGGGAGATGCAGTACCCGGTCTATGCCGGTGCGGCAGTACTTCTCTGTGTCCTTCTTGTGATCCTCAACCTGGCAGGCTCCCGGGCGCTCTGCAAAAACCCGGCACCGACACCCGGTTCTGCACCGGGCAAGGCTGCGGGAACCCGGAATATGGCTGGCAAAAAGGACTGACATAGTTCCCGTTTTTTTCTTTTTCCCGGTTCTTTTCCCGGGCATGCATCCGTGATTTATTTGCGGGATAATTTTCCTGTTGGTTTCCTTTTCGATCCCGGGGGTTTGAGATCAGATCCTGATCGGAGTTTAATCAGAGGGGGGTCGTCGTCACTTATCATTCGTCATCGTGAACCAGCTGGCGTTGGGGAAAGCTTCCCGAAAACAGAGATGGCCGGCGGAAACGGGTGTGCCGGTTTTTTATAAGGATACATGCGGCCAGTTTAGCTGCTGCGTAATTTTGTTGATGGATACTCCAAAAATAACCGGGGATTCCCGGCTGCCGGCCGGGAACGGTTCAGTGGACCGGTGTTTCGGCAGTCTCTTCAGCCAGTGCCAGGGGTTCCGGGACCGGTTCCCGAAAGGTGAGGACGGCGGAAATTGTAAGGAGGATGACCGGCACGATATAGAGCAGGAGAATATGGGGTGTACCGGTGATTGGTGATGTTATTACGATCCAGAGCGCCGAAGAGATGAACATCCATGCGGCAAGCCGGGGCTCGCTTCCGATCAGGGCTGCGGCCATGAGGCCAAGAGCAAAGAAAAGTACGGCCTGCACGCCGGAGAGCGTAATCGATGGGGATTGTGCCGATGCAATAACATACACGGCAGCAGCGATGCCGAGAAGTCCGCCTGCGATGCCGATGACAAACGGCCTCTTCATACCGGTATGATTAACACGACACCACCATTAAGGTTTTTCTTTGCCGAGCGGTCGGGACCCGGAAGAACGCGCAACGATCCTCTGCCAGTTGCCCCGGTTCCCGTATCCCCTGATACGTTTCCCCAAAACCGGTTATGACATTTTACACCGGAGAAAACCCGGTTCGACCTGTGCGGCAGGTTCCGCTTTCCAAACGGGAGCAGGTTTGAAGGTTTGCGCATTTCCTTCCAAAATCCCTGAATTATCGTTTTTAATCCGGATACTCTCTCAATTTTTCGGGCAAATCATCGATCGTATACGATTCTGTGCGTGAATTTTGCATTTTGACCAAAATATTTATCTATTACAAAAATAACTAGCCTTATAACCCTCCCTGGTAGGGGGTGGAACTGAAATGGTAGCAGCAAAAAAGCCGGCCGTAAAGAAGACGGCTACAAAGAAACCCGCCGTAAAAAAGGCAGCCCCAAAGAAGAAATGATCTTTTCGGGGTATATTTCATTTACCGCTTTTTTACAATACTTTTTTTGATTCTGTGGGAATACGCACTCTTTTCATGAAAACCTGTCCGCATTGGTTGATCCGGTCTTTTCGATCTTCGTTAGGAAAAAAATTCTTTTTAATTGTCGGATGAATATGATAAAGAAAACATTATCCGGTATCCGTGTTTGCACGTGGTTCCCGGGAATGGAGAGATACCACAATGACACCACAGCCCAAAGCCGAATCGCCGCTATCCCGTCTTGTACTTTTTCTGGTCTGCCTGTCTGCTGCCGGCGGATTCATTGCCGGGATCCATTATTTTACAATCGACCTGCCCGAACAAATGGAACCCATCGAGATCATCCCCGACAACATTGTCCTGCCCTACAATCCCTGCTGCATTGCGCAGAACACGACCTGTTTTTCCAACTGCACCAGTGATGACGCCGGCTGCATGCGGGAATGCCAGGTCAGGTACACGTCATGCCTCCGGACCGGGTGCTGACGCCCGGCATCCGCTTTTTTATCCGGGAGTCTCCCGGTATTAGTCCAGCAATGCGGTAACTTCACTGACCGCCGGCCGGTGGGAAGGGGAGACATTATCGACAGGGTTCCCGAGGGTATACCCCATAAATGCCCGTTTCCCGGGCAAAAACCATTTTCAGACCCGGCATAATCAGAAATTTCGTAAACTGAGATCTCCCCGGGATTTGTTATGGGTCCGGCAGATGACCACCACCTGCCGTAAAAGCAGGGTCCGCCGTATTTTTTTTATGCGGGAGAATTTTGTTTTCCTGGCACGATCTCCTTGCAGGCAGCTCCGAACCGGTACTGTGGGGGGGTAGGGGGGCTACCCCCCACCAGCCCGGACCCTGAGGAGAGGGGTAACCTCCCCCCCAATAATTTTGCACAGGGGGATCTACCCCCACCCTGCCGGCCATGAGGAGGGGAGTTCCCCCCGTTTTGTGTTTTGAGAAAAACCGATCTTCCCGACCCATCACAACGTCAGAGAAATGATCGTTTTCAAAATCTTTTGTGCAGGGATCAGGGGGGTATCCCCCCACCTCTCCGGACCTTTGGGAGGGGGCCTACCTCCCCATCATGTTTTTTGTAAAAGGGGATCACCCCCCTTCCTGTCTGGATTTTGACAGGGGGTATACCCCCCAGCCATCAGGAGTTCATCATGGAATAATGTGTCACTGGCATGAACGCGAAGGCTGCAAAGGCCATCAGCATAAAGAGGAAAAAGACAATCGCCGCAGCCGCGATTGCAATGATAATGAAGATAATCAGGTGCGCCGTGTTTGTCGGCACAAACGGGATCTCCTTGTTGTTCATCTGCTGCGCAATCGTGTACGCGTCGTAAATCCCAAAGAGCCAGACAATCACGCCCGGGAGAATGAAGATGAAGAGTCCGATGATGGTTCCAAAGAAGATTGCAAATCCCCGTTCGGTCTTGCCGTCATAGACCTGGCCCAGACCCGGGAGGACAAGGGAGCAGATAGCGGCAATGATGGGGCTTTTTTCTTCGCCGGCTACAGGAGCTGGCTGGCTCTGGGGAGTCAAAACAGAAGGAGCAGGTTGCCCTGTGGATGATGCAGAGCCGATGTTTGCGCCGCACTCATCGCAGAATTTTGCGGTTTCATTTGCGAGAGCGTGGCCACACTGGGGACAGTATTTCATATGCGGGAGTTGTTGGTGGATGGGGGGGAAATAGGTTTTTGTGGGGAAGGAGTGGGGGAGGTAATTTCTCCCTTGTGGATTCTCTGATGGGAAATTTTATCAGATTTTTAACAGGATGTGAGGAAATGAGGTGAGGTATTACGCGCAATTACCTCATGAAATACATGACTAAACAATTCGGGAGTGGTGATGAACCTTGGACAGAAGGCGAACTCTTGTTTAACGCTATGGTATGGACTACTGGAACTCGAATGTGGGGAGCATCGAAGGAACTTACGGAAGTTATGCGAAAGCCTGGTACTGGAGTTGATAATGTCACATGGGACACAGTTGAATTACTCATGCCAGGAACACAAATAACTGTCTGGTCGCGTGAAGAAGGATCCCCATTCTTGAATCTCAAAGGTGAACCAGATCCAGATGATCTCTGTCCAGAAAGTGATGTAATAAAACAGTTTTGGCATAATTTGTATGCCGGAATTGAACGTTGGCAAAGATATTCAATATATTAAATCTCTTTATAAATTTTATCAGCAGTAGCTAAACTATTTTTCAACACGTGTAATAAATTTTGAATGTGATCATCATAATCGCACTGGTTTCTCATTTTACTCAAATCACGTAAATCGTCAAAGACATCTTTTTTATTGTGGTGAAAATACCAGTCTTGTACAATTCCATGAACTCCTTTTCGAGAAAATCGCACCCCTTCTGTAGATTCTGCTTTCTTTTTTGCAGCATGAAAGGCAGCATAATATGCTCGACTAACTATACATCGTTGGATAGTCTCATTATCACAAACACTATTCAATAGTGCGGGGTTTTTATCCAAGTTTTGTGCAAAAATTAAATAATTATCCCAATTATATGCCATAATATCAAGAAATTGAATTGTAATCAGTTGAAATCAAAATCCATCCATTGTTTGAGTACTTTTTTGAAAAATCTTTTCGTACTTCCCAAATTTTATTGATAAAACCATCTGGGTAATGATTTTGACGAATATCTATAGCAATGAAATGGTCTTCTGTTTCCGGATCATCATATTTATGAACGTAAATTTGATGCTTTTCAGGGAATTTATCCTCCACTATTTTATTGATATATAAAAAAGGCTCAATGACTTCATCAATATCTGTTGACTGAGAGCAGAAGTAAGAAATTAACTCTTCTTCGTTTTGAATTGACATTTTTGCTTTTAAAGTAGCAAAGAATGATTTTATTTGTTCTTCGAAACTTTTAGAATTTTCATACACGATTGGGGGAGTTGCAGAACAATATTCAACAAAAATTTCATCAAGAAAACTATTTATGGATGATTTTATTGAGCCATTTGATATATTAGATATGGCAGAGTTTTGAACCAACACAAACATTGTATTTCCCTCTATATTTTTGTAATATTAATTAAGTTTTTCTTATTTTCACCATTGGTTGTGATTGAACAAGATAAACTGGATTTCCCATAGGGTCGTTTTGCCCGCTCCTAGAGATTTGAGAAATTATTGGTTTAAATTGAAGCATATAACCATTAGTGGTTTTATATTCATTCCAATCATCATGAATTATATCAAATCCTATGTCATCCTCTTTGGGTAATTGTGTCCAATCATCTGGGACTCGGATCCCGAGAATATTATTCATCTGAAAACCTAATTGAGGATTCCCTAATTTATCTTCTCCTTCGAGTAAAACATTGATTAGAACAATTTTTAGAGATAATGTAATACCATCCTTTAACCGATAGGTATTCCATACTTCGTTTTTTATTGTAAAATCTAAGTAATTACGTTTCATCAATTTCAATTGTGTACTAATGTTAAAACATGTTGATATGCTTTCCTAAAATATTCCTCATGACATAATCCAAATTTCTTTTCCCGGATAAAGGATTATTAAATGGATCATGTTTTCAAATAAAATCGCAGCGCCTTGAACATCAAGGCAGTATGCGCCGACCGGGACTCGAACCCGGGTTTATGCGTTGGCAACGCCTAGTGATAACCACTACACTATCGGCGCAGTGTGCTTTAAAAAGTGAGCATTCATAGCATTTAAGCATATCGAATTCCGGGCGCTGACCGGGCCTTTTTGGTACTAAGTTCGCCGAAGAGCGCCAGATGCGTGCGCCGGTTTCCTGTCGGGAAGTTTACGGGCATTCGGGAAGCTTCCCTTTTCCAGACCCGGGAGGATTCCTCTTTTTGTACACCAATCTTAACAAAAATGATAGGTTTGGTGTACGCGATGAGGATTTTTGCGAGGGATCCTGTGTGCTCACAGTCCCCTGTCGCCCCCATTCATTTCCATATCTTAAAGTAACGCAATCGCACTAACTATTGATCAATGATTCCTCTCTTCGTGGATTGCTCAAAAAAAAGGGTGGTCATTTTCGGAGGAGGGGATGTTGCCGCACGGAAAGCCGGGCACTTTACCGGGCAGGCTGAGCTTGTCATGGCAAGCCGGTCGTTTTCCGATGCGTGCAAGGCGCTTCCGGCCCGGTTTATTGCCCTCGACACCCGGACTTCCCCGGATTCCGCGCTTGAAAAACTTGTCACCTCCGCATTCCTTGTGATCGCTGCGCTCTCCGACCGTGACGAAAACGACCGGATCGGGAAAATAGCCGGGCGCCGCGGGATCCTTTTTAACAACGCGGACGGGGAACCGGGCGATGTCGTGATCCCCGCCATCTCTGCCGGGAAAAATTATACGTTCGCGGTCACCACCGGGGGGGAGAGCCCGGCGGTCGCCCGGTTTGTGCGGCAGAAAGTGGAAACCGATCTCCCGACGCTTGACGCGATGATCGAACTCCAGCATAAGGCCCGCGAAGCGCTCAGGGGCCGGACCACGGAGCAGGCCGGGCGGCGCGAGGTTTTGAGGGAGATCCTCGACGATAAAAAAGTGTGGGAGCTTCTCGGGCAGTCGCCGGGCCTTGCATGGGAGTACGTGAACGGGAGATATCTTGCATGACCGATGACTGTACGCGGATCGCGGTAGCGGGCGTCAGCCACCGGACTGCCGATGTAAAAACGCTCGAAGCGTTCCGGTTCCCTGATGAAGCAGCGTTCCTTACGAAGGCAAAGGAACGGTTTCCCGGCGTTCTCCTCCTCCAGACCTGCAACCGGGTGGAAGTGATCGCCGAGACCGATGCAAAGTCGCTTGGCGATTTCCTCAAAGAAGAAAACCGGTCCGGGTATTTTATTCTCGAAGGCCGCGAAGCGCTTTTACATCTCCTCTCGCTTGCGGCCGGGATGGAATCGATGATCGTAGGCGAAGACCAGATCATCGGCCAGCTCAAAAAAGCCCTCCAGGAAGGCGAGAATGCAGGGACGGCGAATCCGTTTCTCTCGCTTTGCATCAACAAGGCGGTGCACGTGGGAATCGAAGTCCGGAAGCGCACCCTCATCAACCGGGGCGCAGTGTCGGTAGGATCTGCGGCGGTCCTCCTTGCCGAGGCAGAACTCGGGACGCTTGATGGCCGGCACATCCTTGTTATCGGCAGCGGTGAGATGGGACTTCTCGTTGCCCAGGCCCTTGCCGCAAAGAACCTGACTGCGATGTATGTCGCAAACCGCACGCTTGGCCGGGCAGAGATGCTCGCAGAAAAGATTGGCGGCAAGGCCGTGAAGTTCGAAGACCTGTACCGGTATGTCACGCTCTCCGATGTCGTTATCTCCTGCACATCCGCCCCTCACCCGGTCATCCACCGGGCGCAGCTCAAAGAGGCGATGCGGGCCCGGTGCTGGCCGGTAGAAGGCCACCCCAGGCCACTTATTATTGTCGATATCGCCCAGCCCCGGGATGTCGAGGAGAGCTGCCGGGAGATCGATGGAGTCCGGCTTTTCACCATCGACAACCTCCGCGAGGTAAACGAGCAGACGATGAGCACCCGGCGGGCAGAAGCAGAGCGCGCAGCGGAGTTTGTCAAAGGCGAACTCAATCTCTTCATCCGGCAGCTCCACCGGAAATCTGCCGATGACGTGCTTGCCGCGCTTCACTCATGGGCTGAAACCGTCCGGATCCGCGAACGGGACCGGGCGCTTTCCCGGCTCGGGAACGCGGACGAGCACACAAAAGAGATTCTCGACGATTTCTCCCGGGTGCTCGCAAAGAAGCTCATGACCGACGCGACCTCTGCCATCCGGTCCTGTGCCGAGAGCGGCGACCGGTGTTTTGCCGAGTCGCTGGTGCGGGCGATTACCGCCGGCGAGACAACTCCTGTTGGGCCGGCAAAGAAAACCGACCCCGCCGACCCTGCTGACCCGGGAAAATCCGGGGGCGACTGGCACCGGGAGCAGTAAGGCATAACCGGCAGCGGTTCAGGAAATCATAAAAAAAAGCAAAGACGGTGTCCGGCATGTGTCCACTCTCCAAACCCCCCTCATTTCCCGGTGACGAAACGGTTCTCGTGCGCCCGTACAGCGACCGGGATTTTGCTGAAGTTTCCCTGCTTGAATCAGACTCTGTCCATGAACCCTACCGGTCGGCGGTCTTTGTCCGGCAGATGGGCGCACTTTTTCCGCACACGTTCCTTGTCGCGGTTGTGGGAGAGACCGTTGTCGGTTTTACGGTCGGGTCCATCGTCCAGGACGGTTCAGCGTCCGCCTGGGTCCTGCGGGTGATGGTAAAGGACGGGTACCGGCACCGGCGCGTCGGGACACGTCTTTTATCCACGGTCATCGAAAGCCTTGTTGCCCGGTCCATAACCACGATCTATCTTACCGTCTCGCCACAGAATCTCCCCGCGATCCGGCTTTACACAACGGCCGGGTTTGTCCGGGTTGACGAGATCCGGGAGTATTTCGGCCCGGGCGAGGACCGGTACGTGATGAAGCGGGAAGGATAAAACCGGCAGGCCCGGATTTTTCCTGATTTTTTTAATCGTTCGCGTGAACGAAAAAACGTGCAGGGTTCCCGGATTTCCTGCCAAAAAAAGAGTTTTACTTTTTTTATGGAATTTTTGCGTAGGCTTTCTGTGCAAGGGAATCAAGCATGGCATTTGTCCCGTCAGGACCCGCGATCCGGATCACATCCAGGTAATTGCCCTTGACAAATGCCGCTTCACGGTAGTCCTGCGGGTTCTCCGGGACAATGATCATTCCCGTGGACGGTGTGGGAGTTTCTGTCGTGGTTAACGCAGTCTTATTCACAATGGCCTCGTATGCCATGGCCGTATTGCCGGTTGAGGAGACGGAGAGATTGGCGTAATCATAACCCGCAGTTGTCTGCTCGGACATCCTGATTACCTCAAGTATTCCTCCGGGGTTTATCGTGTTATAGAGTGTGATAGTCTGCGTTATCGTGGTCCGGTTGGCCGTTGAGTCTCCGGGTTTTGAAAAGACTATCACGTATCCTCCCTTCCACCCGATATCAAGAGCCATCTGGCTGACCTCGGTTGAGGATTTTTCACGGCCGGCAGTGAGGTTAAAACCCGCCGGGACATCGGAAACGGTGAGCGCGAGCGGTTCGAGGGTAGCAACAGACCCGGAGCCGGCAGGAACCAGCGTTGTGACATTCGCAGCCGAAGAACCGGCCCCGTCTGAAGACGTACATCCGGCAATACCAAGGAACGCACCGGCAAGAAGGCAGAATGCCAGGCACATAATTTTCTGCATCTGTAATTATACGGCCGTTTTGGGTAAAAATCGTGTTGGTACGCGTCCCGATTTTTTTTGCGGACCATGGTGCCCGGGCGATCTCCAGCCGCTCTTGCCCCGACAGAGGAGTATAACCCTTTATACGATGTGCCGGCAAATTGTAATTTAATATACGAGTACTTCTGAAAAGATCGATACCTAGACGGATGTGGTGTTTTATGTTTCCAGAGCGACGAATGCGACGCGTACGGGCCCGCACTATCCGCCCGCTTTTAACCGAGACGACGCTTACAAGAAACGATCTTGTCGCCCCGCTGTTTGTTGATGAATCGGCAGACGCCAGAAAACCCATCGATTCCATGCCCGGGCAGTTCCGCTATCCGGTCGGAGAGATCGCGGGCGTTGTCGGAAAGATGCGGGACCGGGGCCTGCGAGCCATCCTGCTCTTTGGCATCCCGGCGGTAAAAAACGAGGCTGCGACCGGTGCATACGATCCCGAGGGGATCGTCCAGCAGGCAGTCCGGCGGATCAAGGCTGCGTACCCGGACATGGTGGTCATCACCGATGTCTGCGCCTGCGAATACACCAGCCACGGGCACTGCGGGATCGTGGGGAACACCCGGTGCGGAAAGGATCTCTTAAACGACGAATCGCTTCTTTTGATGAACCGGATCGCCATCAGCCATGCCGAGGCTGGTGCGGATATTGTCGCGCCGTCCTGCATGCTGGACGGGATGGTGCGGTCGATTCGTGAAGCGCTCGATGCTGAAGGCTACGAGGACGTTCTCATCATGTCCTACTCGACCAAGTTTGCCTCGGCACTCTACGGCCCGTTCCGGGAAGCGGCGGATTCCGGTTTCTCGTTTGGCGACCGGAGCACGTACCAGATGAACCCGGCAAACGGCCGGGAGGCATTTCTGGAATCGCAGCTTGACCTGGAGGAGGGCGCCGATATCCTCATGGTAAAACCGGCCGGCTCCTACCTTGATGTCCTTTCCGATGTCGCGACGCTTGGGATCCCGGTTGCCGCCTACCAGGTAAGCGGCGAATATTCGATGATAAAAGCAGCGGCACAGAACGGCTGGCTTAAGGAAAAAGAGACGGTGCTAGAGACGCTTACCTGCATCAAGAGGGCCGGGGCCGACCTCATCATCACGTACTATGCATACGATGTGTGCGGGTGGATCTAAATGACGTGCTCGCAGAATATCCCGACCAGTTCCGATCTTTTCGAACAGGCAAAGACGGTCATTCCCGGCGGGGTTTCAAGCCCGGTCCGGGCGATAAAACCGTACCCGTTTTACACGGCAAAAGCTGCCGGTTCGCATATCACGACCGTTGACGGGAAAGATCTCATCGACTGCTGCATGGCATACGGCCCGCTGCTGTTGGGCCACGCAAACCCGGAAATAAAAAAGGCAATAGCAGCACAGCTTGAAAAAGGCTGGCTTTACGGGACGCCGATTCCTGCTGAACCGGAGTTTGCCCGGCTCATCACGGGAGATCATCCGGGAATGGACATGGCCCGGTTTGTCTCAAGTGGATCGGAGGCGACGATGGCTGCGATCCGGCTCGCCCGGGGGTTTACCGGGAAAACCGATATTGTCAAGATCGAAGGTGGATTCCACGGCGCCCACGATGCGGTGCTTGTTAAAGCCGGCTCGGGTGCGACAACAATGGGCGTCCCGGATTCGGCCGGGGTTCTTCCCGATCTTGTCGCCCACACCCGGCAGGTGCCGTACAACGATCCCGTGGCACTTGAATCGCTGCTGGCAAAAAACAAGAATGTTGCAGCACTCATCATCGAACCGGTGCTCGGGAATATCGGCCCGGTGATCCCGGATGACGGGTATCTCAAAGATGTTCGCGAAATCACAAAAGCCCACGATGTCCTTCTCATTTTCGATGAAGTGATCACCGGCTACCGGCTCGGGATTGGCGGAGCGCAGAAAATATTTGGCGTAAAGCCGGATCTCACGACGCTTGGAAAAATTATCGGCGGCGGCCTGCCCATTGGCGCATTCTGCGGCCGGCGCGATATCATGCAGATGACCGCACCGCAGGGGCCGGTTTACCAGGCCGGGACATTTTCAGGAAACCCGCTCTCACTTGCAGCTGGGATGGCCACCCTCCGCTGGCTTCACGACCACCCGGGGATTTACGCAGAGCTCGCGGAAAAGACCCGGACAATGGAAGAATCCGCTGCCGGAGCAGGAAAGTCTGGCGGCTCGTTTGTCCGGATCGGATCGATGTTTAAGTACTTCTTCCGGAGTTCTGCGCCGAAAAATTATACGGATGTCAAAGAGTGCGACGTCACAGCATTTGGCGAATTCTGGAAAAAGATGCTTGCCCGGGGGATCTTCCTTCCCCCGTCCCAGTTCGAGACCAATTTTGTCTCGGCGGTCCATACCCAAAGTGATATCGGGGCAGTTTCGCGGGGATACGCACAATGCCGGTAAAGATAGGGACCCGGGGGAGCAAACTTGCCCTGGCCCAGACCGACATCGTGGTAAAGAAGCTCCAGGCTCTCGGCCTCGATGTCCAGACAAAGATCATCAGCACGCAGGGAGACGAAGTCACGGGAGTGCCGCTGCATGAGCTTGGAAAGCAGGGCGTTTTTGTACGGGCGCTTGACGATGCGATCCTCAACAAGGAGATTGACTGCGCCGTTCACAGCATGAAAGATATTCCGGCAATCCGACCATCTGGACTTTTTACTTCTGCAATTCTCGCCCGTGATTCTCCTGCCGATTACCTTGCCCACTTTACTCCCATGGAATCCATCAGGATAATCGGGACTTCAAGTACCCGGAGAAAAGCCCAGCTCCTCCGCCATGACCCGGACCTGACGGTTAACGACCTCCGGGGAAACGTGGACACCCGGATACGAAAGCTCAACGAAGGGCAGTACAACGCAATCGTCCTTGCAGAAGCCGGTCTCACCCGGATGGGAATCCGGCTTCCGGGCGAACGCCTGCCCCCGGAAAAATTTGTTCCTTCCCCAAACCAGGGTACCATTGCTGTCGTAAGCCGGGCCGACCCCTCCCTCATGGAAGTCCTCTCGGCAATTGACCACCCGGAGACGCGGAAGGATGTCGCAATAGAGCGGGCCGTGATGGAGCAGGTCGGTGCCGGGTGCTTTACCCCGATGGGAATTTACTGTAAGGCCGGGCACCTGATTGCAGAAGTTCTCTCGCTTGACGGCAAACGGGTTGAGCGTATTGATAATGATGTGACTACTATCGAAGAGGCCCGGGCACAGGGAAATGAGCTGCGGACCCGGGCCGGCGACCTTATCGCCGAAGCATACCACATCCTTGGAATTTCCTTATGACCGGCAAAGTGTATCTTGTAGGTTCCGGCCCTGGCGGTACGGGACTATTGACCCAGCGTGCAGCAGATGCCATCACAAAAGCGGACGTGATCTTCTACGACCAGCTTCCCGGCGAAGAGATCCTGTCATCGCTGCCGGGGAATGCAGAGAAGATCGACTGCGGAAAGTTCGGCGGCCGGCACACGCTTGAACAGCACGAGATAGAAAAGCAGATGGTCGACCGGGCAAAAAAAGGGCTCACGGTTGTCCGGCTTAAAGGCGGCGATCCCTTCCTCTTTGGCCGGGGCGGGGAGGAGCTCGAAACATTATACCACGCAGGAATCGCAGTCGAGATGGTGCCGGGAGTGACAAGTGCCCTTGCCGTCCCGGCCTCGGTCGGGATCCCGGTTACCCACCGTAAGTATGCCTCGCAGGTGACGATCCTCACCGGCCATGAAGACCCGGCAAAACCGGCGTCGGCCCTTGACTGGAAGCTGCTTGCACAGGGCCGGGGAACAATTGTGATCCTGATGGGCGTTGCAAATCTCCCTGATATCGCAAAGGCCTTAATCGCAAACGGTAAATCCGGCGACACGCCGGTTGCCGTGATCGAGCGGGGACTGCGCAGGGACCGGCGGGTTACGACCGGACCGCTCTCCGCGATTGGCGAAATCACCGGAAAAGCCGGTGTAAAACCTCCGGCCGTTATTGTGATCGGTGATGTTGTGCGCATGTATAACCCGGAAAAGCCCGACCTTATCCCGGGGTGTGATGCATGATGCTTGAATACGTCAACAAGTTCGAGCACATTGTTTACATGATCCTGATATTTTTGCTCGCGGTCGTGCTTGTTTTTGCACTTGGGGAACTTGTGGTCAGCCTCGTAAATGGATTAATCAATGCGCCGCGCGGACTCCTGGAAAATTACGAACTGATTCTCGTACTCGGTTCGTTTTTGCTTGTCCTTATCACGGTCGAGCTGCTGGACACGATGAAGGCGTATATCACCGACAACGTGATCCATGTCGAAGTCGTAGTCCTGCTTGCCATCATCGCGATTGCACGGAAGGTCATCCTGCTTGATCCGGCATCGACCAACGGATTCGAACTTATCGGGATCGGGGTTATCATCATTGGTCTTGCCGGCGCCTATTATCTGCTTAAGAAAGCGAACTTCATGGTTGGGCTCGGGAAAGAAAAGGCTGCCCCTGAAAAGCAGCAGGATAACTAACCTTTTTTGTTTTGTCCGGGTGCAGGGAAATTTACCCGGCAGGATCCGGAAATTTTTTGTCGTGAGGTTCATTTATCCCCGGATCCCGTTCACGAATTTGCATTGTGCCGGATTCTTTTAACGGTTTTTGTTACCCGGGCAATGTACCGGTCCATGGCAGATTTCCATTTGCGCCTGCCAGCATTCATGTATCGTACCCTGCCAGAGACCAGAAGTTCCCTCCCTGGCCGGTCATGCGTCCCGAAACTCCCGAAAACACCGGCACAGCTGGGGGTCCCGGCCATCGATCTCGTACCTGGTATTGAGGAAAAGTGCCGTGGCACCGGATTCCTCCGGCGTCCTGCTCCATGCAGGGATCTTCGTTCCCTGGTACATCCGCAGGTATCCCTGCATCCCTGTATTCCTGCATCTTCCCGGTGGTTACCCTCGCGTTCTGTGCAGTGTTTCCGTACGGGTCTGGGTCTGTGCTGCTGTTCGGGTTTTTTTGCAGGTAAATAAATTCGCGTGGGTCGGCTGCGTGTTTTTTTTTGTGTAACCTGAGCCCATGCCGAAAGGGCTGCAACGGTGTCGTAGCGGTCATTACAGGAAGCAAAATACGGCAGGTTTTCTTCGCACGATGAGCTCTTCAAGGAAAGCCGCCCCTCCCGGGACGCCGGTTTCCTGTGCATAAAGGGCACGCGTGACCGGTTTGAGATCTGACCGCAATGGAGGTATGGGCTCATGCCCGACGCGTTGTCTCTGGCGGGATCGTTCCGGTTATCGGCAAACCGGCCGGGTCCTGTGCTGAAAAAAACTATTGAAGCGTTGTGTTGTCGGATCTTTTCCCCCGGTGTAATGCGGTGACTGGGGGGAACGTTCGGGTTTGTTTTTCGATCATAACCTGCATGAATTAGATCATTGAGTGACAGCTTAAATCTTGAAAAATGGTAAGAGATTAGGGAATTGTCAGAATCAATGGTTCAGATGTGATATACCTTAAATGAAAGCAGCTTAAAAAAAAGGGATTTTCATGTATTCACGAGACTTTTTACTGTAGCCATGGACATTCCATTCTTGATTTTTGTACCATACATGACTTCAACAGCTTTCCAGTCAATTGTACTTAAATTGACATTGAGGTTTGGTTCAGAATAGAATATGCTATCCTTGTAGCTTCCGGTTTCCCCCGGGAAGCCCAAATTATACAGGATTCCCCTGATTGCATAATGGCTTCGTGTTGCATCAGTCAGGTCTGAATTCAGGTAGATGTAATTGGTATTCGTGGAATAATATCCGGTTGTCCGGTAAATTGAACCAATGTCACCACCGCTTTCACGGTTAATGATTTGCTTGGTATTGATATTATTATAATTTGTATCCTTGGTCAGTGATTCCAGCGAGGTTTCAGGCAGATAATTGATAACGATGTATCCCTGGTTATTTTCCACCGGCGCACTCGGTAATGTCAGGGTTGTTGAATGCGTATTAAAAAGTTGCTCGAAATTGCTGATAGCTGCGATATCTGAATCTGTATAGGATCCGGTGATTGCAATTTTAGCGGAAGAAGAGGTCAGTTTTGCGATTGTTGGGGTGTTTTGATCAAATGCAGCTTCCAGGAAAAGCTTGTTGACCTGGGTAGTAGTATAGACCACCGGGGTTGGGGTCACTTTGGTGGTTGCTGCTTTTGTTGGTGTTTTTGTTACCGTTTTTGTTGCAGTTTTTGTTGGTGTGATGGTTGCCTTTGCCGTTGTCTTAACCGCTGTCGTAGTACCTGCAACCGGTTTTTTGGTGAGCGTCTGGGTTGGTGAGGCATGGGTTGTATTTGCAGAGATCGTGGCGTTGCTCCCGAATCCATCCGGTGCCAGGGTATACTGGGCGAGGACTGCGCATTCGGCACATACCATAAGTATGATTATTCCTGTCAGGATAAGTCGAGATTTCATCGTTAGATTTAATATAATAATTATAATGATAAAAGCATTCCCAAATTAACCCGGGAGTCCGGGAAAACAGGGAATGTCCGGGGAACCCTGATTTTCTCAGTGGGGTGGGCTATGCCTGCGGTCATGATACGCGGTACATACCGACACGGACGATCCGGTACCAGGTCTCCATGCAAAAACGTTATGTGCCCGGTCCCCCAAAAAACCTGCATAAAGTCAAAGACTTCCCACCAAAACAATGAAAATCTGGGACTCCAGAATCAATTTCCCTTTGTCTGCTCTATTGTCTGAAAGTTTCAAATTTTTCATGACAAATCGTGAAGGCCCGGAAAAACACGCTCGGGTATGCAGGGAACAGGTTGTCCTGCGAAGCCGGAAATTTTTGGATAAAACAGGAGAACCTGAATTTTATCTGATACCTGAAGTGGTGGTGTTATTCGAAAAAATGGAGTTATCCTTCCCTGCCGTACATCACGAGGATCCCGGCAAAGAGCCCAAGGGCAAATGAACCAAGGACCACCATCCCTTCAGGAACCGGTTTTTCTAATAACGCGAGAAGGAGGCTGCCGGCAATGGTCACGGCAACAAAAATCCCAAGGATGATAAAAACCCACCGGTAGAAGTTCCGGTCTTTTGTCTCCCGCGAGCAGCAAACAATGCGTGCAATCTCTTTTGCCTCGGATAAGGGTGTTGTCTCCGGGTCTTTTCCCACGGATCTCAGGAGGTCTTCGAGGTTCTGGACTTCCGAAACTGAGGTACGTGATTGTTTTTGCGTGTTGGCAGGGTTGTTCCCATCATGGTAATCCGGGGTTATCGGTGGAATAGAATCAGCCATACCGGAAAATATGTGTTTATAATATAAATTATATACATATTTTAATCGGCATTTGTTTTTCGCGTGAGGGAAGATTCCTTGAACCGGCACACGAGGGCAGTTCTGCAAATTTCAATAACAAAAAATCCGGTGCCGGTAAGGGGAAACATAGTGGAGACCTGCAGAAATCCTGAAACCCTGACCCCCACTCTCCGGTGAGTTGTCGGTTTGTCAGGATCCTGCCAGGGAAATGATTTTAATGTTTAAAATAATATATATTAATTATATGCGACATTTCCGGGTGTTATGCCTGCTTATTGCGGCACTTGTTCTCTGCTGCCTTGCACCGGCCGGTGCGATGACCGCACAGGATCTTACCATCAGCATCCGGGAAAACGGGGATGCACTCGTGCAGTTCACCTACGATCTCAACTGGCTGGAACAGGTCGCGGTGTTTGCAAAAATCGCCGACCCGGGAAAGGAACTCAAGTCTGCAATTGAGAATAATTTCCAGGCCACGGTCGATGTGATGGATACCGGTAGTTCACAAACGACCATTCTTGTCCACTCGTTTGCGACCGTTAACCAGACTCCAAAAGGAATTGTGTATACAACCCCGGAACTTTCGTTTGCACATGCAGAACGGGTGTTAAAACAGTACTGGTTTGCCACGCTCATAACCGTCGATCTCTCGCCGGCACAAACCCGGGTGGTTTTCCCGGACGGGTATGATGAAGTATTTTTCGACCAGATCCAGATACCCCGGATAATGCACACGGGTTCCGCGTAGGAATCCTGTTTTTTTGATAGCCGGGTACCGGGAATGATGGAAGCATCCGGGCCCGGCTGGTTCCCTTCACTTCGGGACAGGGTTAATTTTATTTTATTACAACTTATTGTAATAGTAATATTATAATACTCGTTTGATAATATGTGATTACTGATACGGTACCCCGTGTCCCGGTATATTTCCCTCAATAACGGAGTCAGGCCATGATCCCTCAAACCAAAACGTCCGCATCCCCGCTTGTCCTTAATGAGACTTCAATAATCAACCTGCCCTCGCCCCGATCCCTTATGTCAAACAAGGCATCTTCCGTCAGGATCGGTGTGGACCCCTCGATCGGGAAATACTGTATTATCTACAGCAACGTGTTTATCGGGAACAATTTTTCCTGCGGGGACCATGTGATGATCCGCGAAAGGTCAGCTAT
>JBAZFZ010000028.1:0-24745 GCA_041653075.1 Methanoregula sp. | reverse complement strand
TTTTTTCCCAGGATCTTATCCTAAAATTAAAACAGCCTGCTCTGCCCATGTTTCAAAAAAGCGTTTATCCCTCTTGTTGATTTTCATACGTAAGGCCTGTGACCGCAGGTCTCATAGGTGTTTTTTTCTTGTCAGGGAACCGGCACTGTCCGGGGAATCCACTCGCCATGCGAAACCATCGTCCCGTTTTTTAGTTCCATGATGGTGACCGATTTCTGCGGGATGAACGCGCGGTTTGCATAGGAGTACGTCCCGGCCAAACCGTCGTACCCTCTGATCGCCCAGATCCCGTCACGCAGATCGGTAGACGGTGACAACCGGGCCGCCTCTGCGACAAGGTTTACCGTGTCATATCCGAGCGCAGCAAATGCAGTCGGGGTCTCGTTGAACTTTTGTTCATATTCTGCAATGAACGGTGCCATGTTCCGGTCACCGGAATCGTTTCCAATGTCGGCATGCGTAGTGAAAAATATTTTTCCTGCATCCGGCCCCGCGTACATTGCAAGCGCAGGTGAATCCATAGAGTCCCCTCCAAGGACCGGGGCTGAAATCCCGGCTGCCCGTACCGCACGGGTCACATTCCCGCAGTCCTGCGGGCCACAGGCAATAAAGACCGCATCGGGTTGTGCGCCGGAAATACCTGCCCCGGCAATGGCTGCTGCGTAGTTGTCAAAATTCCCATCATAACTTGCGTTGCCGGAAACAACGCCACCGGTTGCAGTATACTGTTCCGAGAAGTACTGCGAAAGCAGCCGGGTGTATTCCATCGAGCTGTCCGTGATGACAAATGCCCGGCTCGCGTTTATATCAGAACGTGCAAACTCCGCAGTCGCTGCCGCCTGTGCATTGTCGCCGAATGCTGCAAGGAAAAGGTAACCGGGCACCTGGCCCGTGAGAAGCGGCGATGTTGCTCCGGATGAGACAAAGACGACTCCCGAACCTGCCGCCACCTATGCAGCCGGGATCACCATGTCCGTGTCGCTCATGCCGATTATTGCCGTGACCTTCTTGTCATTAACAAGTGTTGTCGCTGCTTTTTGGATGACTGCGGGATCGGATTTCCCATCAATCATAATGAGGTTAAGGGTTCGTCCGCCAATCCCGCCATTGTTGTTAATTGCCTCTGCGGCAAGTTCTGCCCCGCGTGCGGAGGGGATGTCAAGCGAGGACTGCGAGCCGTTGAGGTTGTAGATTGCACCGATTCGTATATCGCCATGTGTTCCGGATATGGCGGGAGATGCAGGGGCCACAAAGACAAGTGCCGCAACAATGACGGCCGCAATAAGGATCGCACCGGCAAGAAGTCCAATAAGCCGTAAGTCCGGGTTCTTTTTTATTTTGCCATTGTTCTGGTCCATGGGAACATTACCTTTTTTTGTACACATAACACGGCGGCACAACCGTACAATGCAGCCGACCGGGTAAATCAATGATATTTTCTGTATGGACTGCATCGGGGTTTAATTCTGCCGTCTTGATCCCCGGATTACGCTAAAAATACCCAAACGGTCCACACAAATGTATCTCAAGCAGGCCCGTTCAGAAAGAACAGACCGGAAAACCAAAAATCGGTATCAGTACACGAGAGGAAAGAACATCACATCCCGTTAAAAAAAATCAAAAAATCCAAAATTTAATTATTACGCACAGTGGCACACCGAACAGTATTCCGGCATTTCCTGGGGAGTGCCCTCCCACTCTTTTTTCCCATTGCACATTACACACGCCCGGTCCCCGATCTCAATACTATCCGCAAGCCGGTGAGTAACAACAATGCAGGGAATTGCAAGTTTTTTGATAAATTTTCGGGTCAGGTTCTTTACCGTCTGCGTGCTCTCTGCATCAAGGGCGGTAAACGGCTCGTCCATCATAAGGAGACTTGGCTCGATGGCAAGCGCCCGGGCAAGAGCTACCCGCTGTTTCTGTCCCCCGGAAAGATTCCCGGCCTTTACTTCGGATAGATCTGCAATCTGCATGTGATCCATCCAGTAGGTCACCCGTTCGGCAATTATTTCCCGGGACATGTGACGGGCCTTAAGGCCAAATGCAACATTCTCCCTTACCGACATATGGGGAAAGACCGCAGAGATCTGGAGGACATACCCGATCCGCCGCTCCTCGACCGGGACGTCGATACCGGACTCGGTCCGGCAGATACATTCACCGTTCAGGATAATCGACCCTTTATCCGGAGCAAGCAACCCGGATATAATATTGAGCGTCGTCGATTTCCCCGACCCGTTCATGCCCATGAGCACCATGATCTCTCCAGATTTTACCGTGAGCGTCAGATCAAGGGAATAATCCCGAAGTTTTTTTTCAAGCACTGCTTCAAGCACGATTTTCCTCCCGCTTCTGGATAAGCCGTACCGCGATCATGATCGTAAACGAGATTATCACAAGGAGAATCGAGATGGTCAGACCAACATTCACGTTCCCCTGCATCCCGACATACACGGCAAGCGGCATGGTCTGGGTAACACCGGGAAGGTTCCCGGCAAACATGATGGTGGCCCCGAACTCCCCAAGGGCTCTCCCAAATGTCATCACGGCCCCGGATATCAGGCCGCTTGCGGTCATGGGAAGCGTGACAAGAAAAAGCGTCCTCACCGATGATGCCCCAAGCGTCCTTGAGGTCTGTTCGTAGGCCGGGTCCATCTGCTCGAACAGGGATTTTGCCTGCCGCAGGTAAAACGGGGAAGCGACAAAAACCTGCGCCATGATCACGGCAAGCGTCGTAAACGCAATCTGGATCCCGATCATGTTGAAATACTGCCCAAGAAGACCGACACGGCCGTACAATACAAGCAGCGCAACACCGGCAACTGCCGGAGGCAGGACAAGCGGGAGATCGATTAAGGTATCCACAACCACTTTGCCGGGATATGAGTAACGGGAGTGAAAATACGCAAACGGCGTCCCGACACAGATGACAATAATAAGCGTTATGGCTGTTGTAAACAGGCTCAGCCACAGGGCACTGATGACATTTTGGTCATGGAGCGTTTCAAAAAACATCTCCGGTGTAATCCGAAGGAAGATAGAGATAATCGGTAGGACAAGATAAAGGGTGACAGCAGCAATCAGGATGCCGGCGGCAATATAGGTCAGTTTTTTTCTGAACTGTTGTGTCTTAAACATCTGGAACTTCATGAAACCCTGGATATTATACCGGACAAATATTTTCGGAGGTCAAAATAAAAAAAAAAGTTTTTGATTTATGGGGATCTGAACCCATACTCCGTGAGAATATCCTGGCCTGCCGAGGAAAGCATGAAGGTTTCAAATTCCTGGGCAACAGCCTTGTTGGTGCTCTCCTGGAGAATTGCTATGGAATAGGTCTGGAGGTAGTTATCGCTCTTTGGGATAGCAATTGACTGGTAGGTTCCGCTGCTTGCGGCGGCTGCCGTTGATTCATAGACAAAACCTGCATCGACTTCACCGAGAGAAACCTTGGTTGCAACCGAGGGCTCGGATGTCTCGTAAGTGACAACGTTTGCCATTGTCGCGTTCTTCCATTCCTGACCGTAGGTAGAATTTGCAAGGTTTGCAATAGCTGCATTTGTCGCGATACCGACCGGTACTGTGCCAGCTGCCATTGCAATCTTCACATCGGGGTTTGCAAGGTCGGCAAGGGTCTTGATGTTCCCGGGGTTCGATGCCGGCAGAATAACGATGACATAGTTGTAACAGAGCGTCTTTACCGAGCTGTTGACAAAGTAACCCTCGTTCTTGAGTGCAGTTGTGTATTTCGGGCTTGCGGAGACGAACACATCTGAATATGCACCGTTTTCAACCTGGGTCTTTAATGCCTGGGTCCCGTCAAGGTTGAAGACGACATTGTGGCCCGGGTAGGCATTGGTAAACGACTTGCCCATGGTTGTCGATGCACCGGTCAGCGATGCCGCGGTGTAGGCAATGATGTTTCCTGACGATGCAGTGTATTCTGCAGCAGGTGTTGACGTTGTGACAACGGTCGTTGCAGGAACTTCGGTTGTGGCTGCCGCAGATGCGGATGTTTCTTCAGGCGTCACCTGTGCAACAGCACTCGTGGTTGGTGCAGTCGTTGTAGTTCCGGGGGTCGAGGTCTGGGTGCAGCCGGCAAAGAGTGCCGATGCAAGCAGGAGTCCACAGACAATACTGATAAGAACAATCCTGTAAGGCTTCAGAATTTTTTTCATGACTTCACAATCCTCATAGTTAAAAATATTATCTACTTATCTTTTCCCGGAATAGTAATTAAAAATTTTGATTTACTTGCAAGTGAGTGTAATAACAATAATTTATCGCAATGGTGCAAAAATCTCATATTTGTCTACTTAAAAACATTAACACCCGCAAAAAATATTTTGCGCACCCAAAAGCCGGATGTGCAGTTTTACCGTTGACAAAATACCTCCTGAAGGAAGCTGGTAAAGAAATGCCGGATACCTGCAGGAAAAATTCAGGTGGTCCCGGGCAGGAACAAAAAATAAAATATTGTATTGGCAACAGGGACCATTCCATTCAGGACGAGTCTCTGCTGTTTTGTATATACTTGTGTACGACTAAATCCGGAAGAGATGAGAGTGCTCCGGCACTGTCGTGCCGGTGGTGGCCCAGCCGGATAAATCAGGGCTTTTTTTTTACTTTTCATTGCCCGATCCTATCACCCCGTACAGGGATACAGGGACTATGCATCCAGTGTATTCCCATTCTTTGTTTCATAGTACCCTGCGCCGTTTATTTTTATAATACTGTAAGTCCACGGCAGTCACCGGCCGACGTTTGTCGTCAGTAGTACTTTTACGGAATTGTTATCGATCTGTTCCGATTCAAGGGTGTACCCCCGACGCTCGGCTTCAACTTCTATCCATGGCGGGACATGGCTGCATACAATCTCAAGGACCAGGAATCCACCGCTCTGGATAAACTGCTGGAGTACCTGCTTGCTGGAAAGGTCGGGACGTTTTCCCTGGATCTCCTTTATCGAGATTACAAAATTCCCTGGTGTTTTTTCCTTTGGCCGTGGGACATCGGCAGCCGGGGCTTTCCCGGAAGGTTTTTTTTCTTTTTCTTCATCAGCCCATACCTGGTCGAGGAATTCTTCCGGCTTTCCCGTGATCTCCCAGATCGCAAGGCCGGCTTTCTCAAGTTCGAAATACGGTGCCCCGCTTGCGGATTGTGTCACGATAATTTTGCAGCATTTGAGAAATTCAAGGACACCGGCCATTTTTACGCGCATGTCCCTCAGACCTTTTGCCGGGTCAAGGACAAACGGAAGCTCCCGCTCTTTTTCCCAGGCACCGGCATTCCGGGAGAACACCGTGATCGTGCCCGGTTCGTTTAATGTGCCGGTTGTCCCGGTCACTCCAAGGATTACGGCAATCTCTTCTGCCATGATGCGCCTTTCCTGTAATGGGTATGGAGGTATTCTTAAAAGGACTCAATTAATCAGATTACCAGGCGTTCGACAACGTTTCCGCCTTCGATGTGCTCATCCATGATTTCTGTCACGTCATCAGGCGTCACTGCGCCGTACCAGACATTGTCCGGGTAGACGACAACGATCGGGCCCTTGTCGCAGATCCCAAAGCAGCCGGTGTTTGACAGGAATACGTCCCCGCCGCAATCCCGCTCGTCGATCTCTTCCATGAAACGCGCCATGATGCTGACACCCTCTTTTGAGTGGCAGAATCCCTTCTGCTGCCCGTTTGCACGGGAGCTTGTACAGACAAAAATATGGTGTTTTGGTTTTTGCATGGTCTAAATCCCTTCTGAAATGCAGAGTTCTTCTTTGATCTTCTGGCGGTACGTTGCATATTTGTGTTCGAGGAGCGTGTTGGTGAACCGGTCGAGGAACAATAATGTCCCCCGGTAGCCGGCCGACAGGATCCTTTGTCCCCCAATCCGGTCATGGATCGGGTAACCCATCCTGACAATGGGGATATTCTGGCGCTCGGTAAGCATCTTTCCACCCGAGTGGCCGAGGGCAATATTTGCCTGCGCCCCAAGAGCAGCCGCCTCGATTGCGGCAAAGTCCGCTTCATCAAGCAGGACCGGTGTTTCATCGGCAGTACGGATCAGCGGTTCGAGCTGTTCTGCGAGCCGGCTGTTTTTCGAACCGCTTGCAATCACGACCGGCATCGCCCCGTTTTCTGCGCAGGCAGACGTGAATGCATACACGAGCTCCGGCTCGCCATATACGACCGGCCTCCCGTCAGCGTTATACTTGTGCGAGTCTGCCATGCCATCAAGGAGCCACCCGCGTTCGAGCGCAAGCTCTCCGGGCACGGATTTCCCGCTGATTTTTGCCAGGGTTCCGATAAAGAGATCCACGTTGGCAAGACCAATAGGGAGCGGCAGGTTCACGAGCGGGACATTGTATTCCTGCTGGAGGAACAGGCCGGGCGAGAGATTATCCGGGCAGGTTGTTCCGAACTGGATAGTTACGGGAGCTCCCGGCATCTCTACGATACGATCTGTCGGCGTTCCCCCGGTCGGGATCTTCTGGTATTTCCCGCCGAACGGTCGGTCGAGCGTCATGGAGAAATCCGGGAGCAGCGTGTACTCGATCTCCATAAGGTCAAGGATACGTTTGATCTCCCGTATATCAGCAGGGCTGATGTTTGGGACTATCACGTTGATGCGCCGGTGCGATCCTGTCGACCGGGCATAATATGCGACAATCCCCCGTGCCGCTGCCCAGAACCCTTCGGTGTGCGTGCCACTGTAACTGGGTGTCGGCACCGGGATGATATCGATACCGGTGATTTTTTTCTCCGCAACATATGAAGCGACAATCCGGTCGATGTCCTCGCCCATGGTTTCAGCAAGGCAGGTCGTTAAGATCCCAAGGACTTTTGGCTGGTAGACCCGGAGGACATTGTCCATGGCTTTTTTGAGGTTTGCTTCCCCGCCGTGAATTGTCTGTTTCTCGTTTAACGATGAGGACGCAATATCAACGGGCTCGTTGAAGTGCTCGACATTTGCAAGCCGCATGTAGGTACTGCACCCCTGGGAACCGTGGACAAGCACCATCGCGTTTTCGATTCCTTTGAATGCAACGACCCCGCCAATCGGCATGCACATGTTGCACTGGTTCTCGTTGACCTGTTTTACCCGGTCGTGCACCACTGCCGGGACAGCTGTTTCACGGGACATGGGTGATACCTCCGGGTATTGCAGTTTTCAGGCTCTGCCAGACCGGCGAGCAAGTGGTAACACAGACTTCACGGGCAAACCTGACAGAGCCGTCGAACCCTGCAAGACCATCTTTCCGGTCATGGTTGTGATCGACAAAGCCGATCCCGAGTTTGTAGGCAAGGAAGCGTTCCTTGACGCCGCCGATAATGACTTCGACGTTTTTTTCGAGAAGGAATTTTTCCAGTTCCGCCGGGTTTGCATCATCAATGATAATTGTGCCCTCCGAGAGGATCCTGCTCATGCTTTCGTACTCGTCCTGTTTGCCGGTCTGGGTACCGGTAAGGACAATTTCCATCCCGAGGCCCCGGAGCTGCCGGATAATCGCGATGGCTTTGTACGCCCCGCCCACGTAAATCGCGGCGCGTTTGCCCCGCAGTTTACTGCGGTATTTCTCGATTTCGGGCCGGATCCGGTTCATCTCCCGGGCGATCAAAGCCTCGGTCCGTTCCGTGATTGCCGGATCGTTAAAGAATGCAGCAATTCTCCGCAGGCTCTCGGACGTGTTTTCGGGCCCGAAGAAATTCACGTCCATGTACGGCGTGCCAAAGGTACGCTCGAAGTTCTGGGCCACCCAGTGCATGGACCCGGTACACTGGACAAGGTTGAGGCAGGCTCCCGGCGCACGTTTGAGCGCAGCGACCGTTGAATCCCCGGTGAATGCAACATTGATCTCGATGCCCATCTCCCGGAGATACCGCTCTGCAAGCCATTTTTCCCCGGCGAGGTTGTACTCCCCGAGGAAGTTTATCTTCCGGGTTTTTTCGATGACCTCTTCCTCTTTTGGGCGGATAAGCCGGAGCAGCGCTTCTGCTGCCGCACGGTAACCGACAACCTTGTTGCCGGAAATAAATCCGCTCGACTCGACCGGGATAACATCGATGTTGTGCCGGGCGGACGCAGCTTTGCAGACCGCGACAATATCGTCGCCGATCATGCCCGAGACACAGGTTGCATAAACAAATACTGCCGGGGGGGAGTATTTCTCCACGACCTCGTCAATACATGCTGCAAGTTTTTTCTCGCCGCCAAAGATGACGTCTTTTTCTTTCATATCGGTCGAGAAACTGTTGCGGAACAGTTCAGAACCGCTGGAAAGACTTCCCCGGATATCCATCGTGTAGGTCGCACAGCCGATAGGACCGTGGACCAGGTGAACGGCATCGGTCACCGGGTTTAAGACCACTCGGGCCCCGCAGAACACGCAGGCCCGCTGGCTGACCGAACCGGCAAGACTGTCATCCGCACAGTGGATGCGGGTGCGGTTTATACCCGCCGTCTGGATGGAATCCTGGCGCTCAGCAATGCAGGCTGTCGCTGCCCGGGGGAGCGTGCATGTTTCTTCCATGTGAGTGTCACCTCCTGTTTGCTTTTTTTTCGTTCAGGCGTTCTTTTTGTTCTTTACAGGACCAGTTCGAAATCTTCATCGAGAGCGTCACGGTCGCGGCGTTCAAGGAGCGCATCGCTGATCTGCTCGATCAGGCGCAGGCAGCCGCGGTACCCCACAACGGGCATGAGCGGATGGACGGCACGGTCGAGGATGGGAAAGCCGAACCGGACAAGCGGGATGTCTTCTTTTCTCGCGATGTATTTCCCGTAGGTCGTCCCGATCATAAGATCGACTTTTTCCTCCCGGATCCATTCGTGGAGCTCGAAGAGGTCGCCTTCAGCTTTGATTTTGCTTCCGGTAATACCGGCTTCTTCGAGCATTTTTTTGATCGTTGCCTCGAACTCTTTGCCGGGCGTACCGGTGAGAACGTATTTGGGGATCATGCCCATCGTGATCGCAAACTCGGTCATGGCAATGACATGATCGGGGTCGCCGAAGATCGCAATGGTCTTTCCCTGGTAGTGGAAGTGGGTGTCGATCAGCGTATCGATGACCTGGCCGCGCTCGACCGTGATCTCTTTTGGGATATCGACACCGAACCAGTCTTTTAAGGCCATGATGAAGTCATCGGTGGCTTTGAGACCGATTGGAAGTTTTAACGGGATACCGGTAACGCCGCATTTATCCTGGAGCAGGTCTGCTGCTGCGTTTGATGCAAATGCACCAAGCGCAAGCGTCACTTCCGAGTTTCCGGAATCGCGGATCTCATCTACGGTTGCACCACCATCTGGAAACATCTGGTATTTACTGGTGAGCGGGGCATCAAGAACACCGGACGTGTCCGGGAACATGACAAGTCTGATGCCAAGCGCAGTAACAATCCTCCGGATCTCACGCATATCCCCGGGGTTGACAAAACCCGGCAGGACATTGACCTGCTCTTTTTTGGTTGCCCCGTCAGATTGCGCAAGGTACGAGACCATCGCTTTGCACATGTTGGAAAACCCGGTGATGTGCGAGCCGACGTAGCTGGGGGTGTTTGCGTGGATGACAATTTTTCCTTCGGGAATTTCGGCCTGTTTGATGATGTTTGGCACATCGTCGCCAATGGTTTCTGAAAGGCAGGTTGTGTGGATAGCGATAACATCCGGGTTGTAGATTTTAAAGATGTTTTTGATCGATGTTTTCAGGTTGCTTGCACCGCCAAAGACGGACGCCCCTTCGGTAAACGAACTCGATGAGGCAAGCACCTGGTCCCGGAAATGTCGGGTCAGGTGCATCCGGTGGTAAGCGCAGCACCCCTGCGAACCGTGGCTGTGGGGGAGACACCCGTGAATCCCGAGGGCTGCATACATGGCCCCGATCGGCTGACAGGTTTTTGCCGGGTTGATTTTCCCGATCGTGTGTTCGACTTTGCCTTCGGGCACGCAGTCAAGCATTGGTCACACCTTCCTGTTTTTCTGATTCGTGTTCTTCTTTTCGTTCCCAGGGCGGCACAATCATCTTCCAGGCCGGTGTCGTCAGCGCATGAGAGACATCGCATGCGAAGTTGATGGCGCCGTTGTACCCTGCATAAGGCCCGGCATAATCGTACGAGTGCATCTGTTTTGCCGGGATGCCCATTTTTTCCGCAATATACTTGTCGCGGACACCGGTGAAGATCAGGTCGGGCTTGAGACGGTTAACCAGTTCTTCTAACTCGAAGTGATTGCAGTCGTCGATCATGATATCTCCCTCTTTCATGTCGGGGTACATTCCCTCGTAGTAGTTGAGAGGGACGTCTTTTTTGAGCTCTTCGAACTGCTCTTTTGAGAGATTGAGATATTCGTGAGCTTCTTTGTACAGTTTTTCATCGGGCTGGAGGTGAAGTTCGGGAATGTTTTTGGAATCCGCATCGCTTTTGATGGTCGGGATGACCTGGCGGCCTTCGTAATCGTCGCGGTGGGCAAACTCGTAGCCGGCAACCGTGACTTCCATCCCGAGATCTTTTAACAGGTGCTGGTAGTGGTGGCTGCGGGAACCGCCGACAAACGCGAACGCTTTTTTGCCCTGGCAGATTTTCCTGTACTGCTCGAGCACCGGTTCGATCCGGGCGGTCTCCCGGGCGATGACCTCTTCGGTTCGCTCTACAAGCTCGGGGTCGTTGAAGCATTTTGCCATCTGGCGGAGCGATTCATTTGTCGCCCCGATGCCGATGAAGTTAACCTTGAGCCAGGGTGTCCCGTATTTTACTTCCATCATTTCGGCGATGTAGTTGATCGAACGGTGGCACTGCACGAGGTTCAAATCTGCAAGGTGCAGGTTCCTGATATCCACGTAACTGGAATCCCCGGTCAATATGCTGTTTACCGTGTAACCGCAGTCTTTGAGAATACGTTCCTGTTCCCAGCCGTCACCGCCGATGTTGTACTCCCCAAGGATGTTGATGACATGTTTGCCGGGTTTTCTCTCGTTTCCGGTCCCGACAATATTCTGCATGATGTTGTTGTTTGCAATGTGGTGGCCCGCAGACTGGCTGACGCCTTTGTACCCTTCGCAGGCGTACGCAAGGACCTGGATCCCGTGACGTTCCGTTGCAGCTTTTGCAACAGCGCCGATATCATCGCCGATAAGCCCGATAGGGCAGGTGGAACAGATGTTGATGGCCCGTGGGTGGAATGCGGCAACGACCTCGTCGATCATTTTGGCAAGTTTCTTGTCCCCGCCAAAGACGATATCGGGTTCCTGCATGTCTGTTGTAAAGCAGAGCTGCGAATAGATCTTGTCTTTTGGGGTCGTATCGTCAGCCCGTGCTTTGTTCCGCCGGGTTCCCCAGCTGTAATACCCGCAGCCGACCGGGCCGTGGGTGATGGTGAGCATGTCTTTGATCGGACCGACCACGACACCTTTACAGCCGGCGTATGCACAGCCGCGCTGGGATATGATACCGGGGATCGTTCTTGTGTTTGCCTCAATCTGCGGACAGGATTCGTCTGCCACTGATTTTACGACAAGGTGTTTCTTCCGGTTTTTTTTCACCGTTTCCGGATACTGCGTATAGATTTCTTCCAGTGTTGTATCCATTCCGTCCATGATGTTTCCGGCCTCCTTTGACTTACCAGATGGCAGCCTCTCCGGTCTCTCCGGTGCGGACCCGGACTGCATCGATTACCGGCATGACAAAGATTGTCCCGTCGCCGATTCCGTGATCCGTGTGGTTGGCAGTTGTGATCGCTTCGATGATACGCGGGACATCCTCGTCATGTGCAAGGATGGTAAAGAGGCGCCGGGGGAAAAACCGCGACCCGTCTAGGAACGCAGTCACCTGTTTTTCCGTGTCAGCAGAGTCGCTGAATTCGTCTACTCCCATAGAGAGGAGTTTTTGCCGGCACTCTTCAATGACTGAAGGATCCGTGATGAGTTTTCCCCGCCCGAGCACTTTTACCGCAGTAAAGCCGGCTACTCCGGCCTGGACCAGTGCTTTTTTGGTGGCGCCGGTTTTTTTCATCCGGACTATGGCCATGATCTCTTTCATCGCCATCCCCTCCTTTAAAGGCCCTTGCTGTTTCTCGATATTGTGTAAACCTCGTCAACCGGGCTTACAAAGATCTTCCCGTCGCCAAAGGTCCCGTTTGTCCCGGTCCGTCCGGTTTCAAGGACGATTTTTATGACCTTGTCCTTGTCTTCATCGGGGACGACCATGAGGATGAGGATCTTTGGGATCTCATCATACACCATGCCGCCGATTTTGATCCCTTTCTGCTTGCCACGGCCCACAACATCGACCATGGTTGCAGCGTTGAAACCCGCCGCAGAGAGATTTGCAAGGACGTCGTCTTTCTTTTCCGGTCGTACAATTGCTCGTATGAGTAACATAGTTCCAGCCTCGTTTTCGCCACTTTTTTTAATTTCTCACGCACACATCAGACAGTATCTTTTTTTTCAGGCAATTGCGTCCATGAACCCATGTTTCATCATGAGCTCTTCGAGCCGGTCCTGCGTCATGGGTTTTGGCACGACAAACATCTTGTTGCCATCGATAGCCTCGGCAAGACTGCGGTACTCTTTTGCCTGGCCTGAGGTAGGATCGAAATCCACGACCGTTTTCTTGTTGATCTCGGCACGCTGGACAAGGTTGTCGCGGGGTACAAAGTAGATAAGCTGCGATCCGAGTTCTTGTGCAAATGCTTCAAGAAGGGGCCGTTCATTATCCACATTACGGCTGTTGCAGATGATTCCACCGAGCCGGACTTTCCCGTTTATTGCGTATTTCTGGATACCTTTGGAGATGTTGTTTGCCGCGTAGAGCGCCATGAGTTCACCAGAAGCGACAATGTAAATCTCCTGGGCTTTGCCTTCACGGATCGGCATGGCGAATCCTCCGCACACCACATCACCGAGCACATCGTAGAAGACGTAGTCGAGGTCCGGGGTATACGCTCCGAGCGATTCGAGCAGGTTAATCGACGTGATGATACCACGGCCCGCACATCCGACACCCGGCTCAGGACCTCCCGACTCAACGCACATCGTGTTTTTGAACCCGGGTTTTAGGATTGCATCGAGTTCGATGTCGTCTCCCTCGTCACGGAGCGTGTCGAGCACGGTCTTCTGGCAGAGCCCGTGAAGAAGAAGACGGGTCGAATCTGCTTTCGGGTCGCACCCGACAACCATGATTTTCTTGCCGGCTTCTGCAAGAGCCGCGACCGTGTTCTGCGTTGTAGTCGATTTGCCAATACCACCTTTTCCGTAAATTGCTACCTGTCGTGTCATGTTAAACCATCCTTGATACTGTTGTTCATTACTGTTTTTTTTGCCCGGATACCGTTACGGGATAACCGTCCGGTGTCTTCATTTTTTTTCGCGCAGGTTTTCCCCCGGGAAAATTCCACGCACACCGCGTTTTCCCGGAATTGTGCAGGATTCAGGGGAAAATCACATTCCTGAAACCTGCGGTCCACGCCTGCCGCATCCAACTCCCGGTTCGGGACTGCCTGCGCCAGCACACACTCACCCATTTCAGGTTTTACCCAACGGGATTCTGGGTGCAGGGCTGCATCGTCATTCCGCCCAAGAGTAGACCGACCGCTTCAAACAATACAATGCTTCCAACCAGCGATATGCACGGGATTGGTGCATGGTGCCGGACGGTAATGCAGAACACTGCCCCAAATCCCGGGGATCTGCTTCTGATATACACATGGTCTGTCGCATCGTTCCTCCTTTTACATACAACAATTGATATTACAAATATTTATATGTATTAGTAAGAACCTTCTTTCCACTAGTTGGACAAACGAAACCTACATTCCCAAAAATGCACGGTAAAAAAACCACTTTTGAATCCCGATTTTACCATCGGACAAATTTGGCCTTGTAATCCAGGTTAGCGGAACGGTTTTCCCGATCAGGGCAGCAAACAAAAAACTCCAATGAACCACCGTTATTCTGCCCAAACAAAAAATATTCTGCGTTTTTTGTGAGTTATACCACATCCCGGAACACAATTAATGATTCGTGTTTAATTTCCAGAAAAAATAAGTACAATGCCAAATCATATATGCAAACAGAATCTGCAATTAAACCATTGCTGCGCACTAACCAACCTGCAAGACCCTGGCTGAGTCAATCTGGTCCGACAGAAGATACAGGCAGATTTTGCCGGCACGGGATAGATCCTCCCGATTAGAGGATTTAAAAAAGCCAAACACCCGATAAACGCAAAGACCGCAGAGTACCGGAGTTCACGAAAAAGCCATCATGATTACCCGTCATCACGTTGCACTTGCGCTCATGTGCGCATTCATTCTCTGCAGTCCGCTCTGGTTTACTGCCCCGGTACTTGTGTCGGCAATCCTTTTTGGCACCTTAATCGGAGTCCTGCTTCCCGATATCCAGATGACCCGGCCAAAGCATGCCGGCATCCGTATCTTCGCCTGGCTTGTTGCCCGGTTTTCCCGGAGAATTCTCACCCGGGGCCTGTGCCGGGTCTATTCCCGTTTTGGCTATCTCAAACTCGATACTTCTGATAAGCGGCTGACCCATTCCATCCCCGGAACGGCCGGCATTATTGTCATGGTTGCCGTCCCCCTCACACTTGTCGGGTACCTTGCCGGAAGTCCTGGTCTTTTGAATGCAATCCTAATGTTTCTTGGCGGCGTACTTCTTGGTCTTCTTCTCCATCTTGTTGAGGATCTCTGTACGCTCAAAGGCATCAGCCCGTTTTTTCCATTCTCCAAATCAAAAATTGCCGGGACAATCCGACCGTGTAATAAAAGCGATCCCCGGATTACCTGGTTTCACGGTCAGCATTTTCTTATGGCGGCAATCATATTTTTTATCGCCATCATGCATCCACTCAAACCCGGATTGCTGTTTGCCGTAAGTGTCGTTGCGTTCCTGCTCTGCCTTGGAATGATGATACATTCATCTCATCCGGCTCTGCCTCATCCGGAAAAGACTCCGAATGTCCCGGGAATACCGGCACCTGCCGGCAACAGCTGAAAACGAGAAAAAAGTTGCGGGATACTCCACATAAAAATAACAATGGTCCCGGCAGGATGTTATTTTCCTGACCGGTATCCCATCGTATGGGCAAGCGCAAGGATCTCCGATACTTCCTTTTCCTGACGACCGGTGAGTTTCTTGCCTTTCTGGATCAGCCTTCCAAACTTAAAGACCCTGATCCGCTGTTCTTTTGTAAGTCCCTGTGCCTGGTGGGCCCATTTCACAAGTTCGTACCCCTGCGAGCGATCATCTGACCCGACCGGTCCCAGGACGGGTCCGGAATGGGTTTCTTCATCATCCGGCACGGCCGCTTCTTCGTATGTTTCACCGGCATTTTCTGGTTCAATGACCTCCTCTTCAGGGGTCCCGGTATAATCCTGTCGGATCTTTTCTGCTACTTGGGAGACAGAATTTTCCGGGGCCGGTGACGGGGTTTCATCAACAGGAGCGCTGCGTTCAGGTTCGTTGTCCTCGTCTTCTGATTTCGGGGTCTCCCCGTATTCCGGAGAAACGTCATCGGTTGCCCCGGCATTTCCGTCCATATCGGAGTTCTGTCGGGGAAAAACCGGGTCTTCGGGAAGATCCCGGGTTTTTGGCTCCGGAGCGGGCTCTTCCATGACCGGAATCAACGGCTCTGAAAACCCGGGAGGACTGTATAATGAGTCACCCGGATTGTAACCCTCTGCATTTTTATCTTCTGCCATTTCCGATTGTATAGGTGCTGCCTTTCGATCCTCAAACAGGTCTTCAAGACTTCGGATCTGGATTCCGGGTTCCGGCTGCAATTCTGGCAGAACTTTCTCTATCGGGGTCGCCGTCTGCTTTGCCGGGTCAGTTACCGGCTGAGGAACCATGAGCTCATAAGACTCATGCCGGACAACTGCAGGGAGTTCGGGAGTCTTTCGGATAATGGCATGATCATGGGTCTCATATTCCCTCACGGGGACTTCAGGGTTCACCGGTCGCTTGCCGGCTGCAAGCACCTGATTTGCCTCATTGAGATCTTCGCGGGTCTTCCGGTGCAGTTCGCGTTCTTCGGAAAGCTCTTCCAAGACCTGTTCATTCTGTGAGGAAAGTTCCTGGAGCACTGCATCTTTTTGGGCAAGTTCGCGCTCGGTATCGAGGAGCTGTACCTCAAGGGACTGCATGCGCTTTGTGGCAGTCGAAAGCTCTTCCCCGGTTTGTGGTGTGCTCGTGACTTCAAGCGCCGTGACTTTATCGGTGAGCCCCGCAACACGGCTCCTGCTGTCGGCAAGGGCACGCTCTGCTGTCTCCCGGGCCGTCTGTTCGGTAAGGAAGCGTTCGTTTAACGTTCGGATCCGGTCTTCATAGCCGTTCTCCCGCGCTGCTACCGCACCGCGTTCGGCAGCAAGATCGGTCTCAAGCAGAGGGATGCGGGCGATCTGATTTTCAAGGACGGAAATTTTTTGTTCGGCAAGGATCTTTTCCCGCCGGAGCGCTTCGATGTCTTCCACATGTGCAGATCCATCTGCCCGCTCCTTTTCAAGTTCCGCAGTGATAAGCCGGAGAGTCTCATCAGATTTCTGTTGCAGGGAATCCTTTTCAGAGCGCGCTGCCGCAGCTTTTACCTCTGCTTCTTCGAGATCCCTGGTGAGCCAGACTATCCGTTCTTCAAGCGACCCGTGCGCTTCACGATGGGACTCGCTTTCCTCGGTCAGTGCCTGGATCTTAACGTCACGCTCACGGATTGCCCGGTCCTTTTCATTCTTTAAGGCTGCAAACTCATTCGTGCGGCTCTCAAGTTCGGCCCTGACCCTGCTGAGTTCATCAGCTTCAAAGGATACTTGTGCCCGAACGGTTTCAAGGTCAGCCGTAATCTTGTGGATACTCTCATTTGCTGTTTGCTGCTGGGATTCTTTTTCTGCGAGAAGTGAGGCAGATTTTGCCTCGGAGTCTTCTAGATTTTTCGTGAGCGCGGCTATCTGCTCTTCAAGCGACCCGTGCGCTTCACGGTGGGACTCGCTTTCCTCGGTCAGTGCCTGGATCTTAACGTCACGCTCACGGATTGCCCGGTCCTTTTCATCCTTTAAGGCTGCAAACTCATTCGTGCGGCTCTCAAGTTCGGCCCTGACCCTGCTGAGTTCATCAGCTTTAAAGGATACTTGTGCCCGAACGGTTTCAAGGTCAGCCGTAATCTTATGGATACTCTCATTTGCTGTTTGCTGCTGGGATTCTTTTTCTGCAAGAAGTGAGGCAGATTTTGCCTCGGAGTCTTCAAGATTTTTCGTGAGCCCGGCAATTCTTTCTTCAAGCGACCCGTGCGCTTCACGATGGGACTCGCTTTCCTCAGTCAGTGCCTGGATCTTAGCGTCTCGCTCACGGATAGCCCGGTCCTTTTCATCCGATAAGGCTGCAAACTCATTCGTGCGGCTCTCAAGTTCGGCCCTGATCCTGTCAAGTTCTCCTTTGCCGGACGAGGCCTCTGCACGCACCGCTTCAAGGTCTGATGTAAGCTTTTGGACAGACTCCCCGGTGATCTGCTGGAGGGACTCTTTTTCTGCAAGAAGTGAGGCTGTGCCGGCACGGGCATCTTCGAGATCCCTGGTGAGCACGGCAATTCTCTCTTCAAGCGACCCGTGCGCTTCACGATGGGACTCACTTTCCTCGGTCAGTGCCAGGATCCTTTCATCACGTTTGGCAAGGTCCTGGGATAACGCATCTTTTTCATGGGTAAGGGTCAGGAGGTTTTCCTCTGATGAACGATTCTTGCGCCGCTCGGACACCAGTTCGTCTGTTGCCAGTTCGAGCTCGGATGCTGCGGAACGTGCAAGTTTTTCGGATTGTGCACAGGCAATCTGCGCTGCGGAAAGCTGCTCTTCGATCTCTTTTCTTGCAACGGCAAGTGCATCCTTCTCCTGATAGGCCCGCACGAGATCTGCCTTGATCTGATCCAGATCTTTTCTGAGCTCATCAATTACCGATTCGAATTCCTGTTTCTCCAGCTCTTTTGCTTCAGTAAGTTCACGGAGATTCTTCTGCGTGCAGAGGTGATGCCGTTTTTCATCCTCGTACGATGCTGCCGCCGTATCGACACGATCGTTGAGCGATTTTATTTCGGCTTCGAGATCACCATTTCTGGAGGTAAGTTTTGCTATCTCCGATTCAAGGGATGTACATCTCTGTCCCTGTGCCCCAAATGATTCTGTCAGTACATCGATTTTTTTCTGTAGCTCATCCGCATGTCCCCGAAGTGATTCTTTTTCCGTTGAAAGTGCAGACTCCTTTCGTGCGGTTTCAACCCGGAGATCCTCATGCACCTTCTCTGCCTCTTGCCTCAGCTGCTTTTCCTGAGCGAGTTCCCCGGAAAGTTTTTGGGCATCCTCGGCCTGAACATTTGCTTTTTTGGTGATGTCCTCGATCATCTGCCGGAGATCCTGCTCGGACTGGTCTTTTTCCTGGAGAATTGATTTTACTTCCTGTTCGGCAGAAGCCGCCCGGGCTTTCTCTGCAGAAAGGGCACTTTTTAATTGTTCGGTCTCGATTGCCCGGGCGTTCTTTTCAGCATTGAAGCTTTCTACTTCGGATACCAGGTGCGTGACCTTTTCCTCAAGTTCGGCACGTTTTTCGGATTCTTTCTCATACCGTATATTTGACGCATCGAGATCTTCCCGGGTTACCCGGAGTTCCTCTTTTGTCTTTTCGATATCGCCCTGCAATGAATGCCCGATCTCATCTCTTTCAGCCTGGAGCGTTCGAAGACTGTCTTCTGTCTCTGCAAGATGGGACCTGGTGGATTCCAGATCCTCCTTTATCCGGTCGATGGACTCTTTCTGGTCGGAAATAACTTTTTCCCGCTCTTCTATCTGTCGGTTGAGATCCTCTGAACCGTTCACATGCTCGGAAACCCGGGCATTGAGCGTTTCGATCTCCCGGGACCGTTCCCGGATCAGGGTTTCAAGATGGGTAACCTCGGTGCTCAGTTCACGGGTCCTGTCTGCGATCTGGCGCTCCATGGTCGAACGGAGTGCGGAGAGTTCCTCTTCACTGTGCTGGAGATCGCCTGATCGGCTCATTGCAATCTCAAATGAGGATAACAAAAACTCGAGCAGTTTTCTCCGGTCCGCTGTGATGACATAATCGGTGTCATCGTGCCGGATCTTGAACTGGGTCTTGATCTTTTCCGGATCGGGTTTTTCGACTGCCGATATCAGCATCGAATCGACAAGCGAGACCAGGTATTGTGGATCGTACGGCCGTGCGATGAAATTATCGGCGTTGCTGTCAAGAACAGAAAGGAGGTCCCCAAGATCCGTAATGCCCGTAATTACAAGCACCGGTACCCGCCACATGTCGGAATCAGCTTTTAATTCCCGGCAGAATGCACAACTTTCAGGGCCTGCGGATGCGCTGTCAATAATAAGGAGGTTTGGTTTTCCTGCCCGAAGACTTTCAAGGAGACTTTCCTGATCCAGGAACTGGGTGAGCCGGTAACCACGGGAATTCAGGTGTTCTGCAAGTTCACGAATATCGTCGGGATGCGAACAGAGGACAAAAATATCTACAACATTTTCGTTTTGCGCGATTTCATCCTGAATGTCATCTGGTTCCAGTGTCATCACCATTGCGCTCTTACACAATTTTAAAAGGCGTTATAGCCGCATTCACACCGGGTCATTACGTCCCGACCTTCTTTTAAAGTAACTTTACTCTTACCCTTGATATATTTTATGTGAAAACCGGCTTTATTTTTCATACAGGGAAAAATACATATTGCACGCAATTTTTTTTTAATCGGGATTTATTCAGGATTCTCGGGTAATATCCAATACAGCTGCAATGCCGTGCATAATCATTCAAAACGCGATCCCGTTTTGAATTAGAGCAAAACTGATTATTTTGGTTTTTCCCAGTAATCACAGAAAATCCCCCATAAAATTTTACCTTGCCGAATAATCGATTACCCGGCAACCCAACGGTTTTTTTAATCGTTTTTCAGGATCCTGACTTCGATGGTATAAGATGTGATATACTTTCCGGATATCCTGAATTCATATTCACGGTTTCCAGAATAATATTTTTTCAACCAGGGCCGGGGATCCCCGGCTCTCTGCCAGAGTGTGATGTCCAGTCCACCAGGTGGCTCGATAGTGTCCACCGTTTTCCCAGTACTCTTATCGATGATCTGGATCGAAAATTTCGGAAATATCGATGATATCACGCCTTTCCCAGCTGCATCCTGACCTCCGGTCACAAGAGGATCGACGGAATACAACAATTCCCAGTAACTGGAATTCACGGTAACAGCTGCAGACGAGGACCCGGATCCACCGGTTATATGGGCCAGGGTAATCTGTCGGAAATTTTCCGGAATAGCGGGTGTGGCGGTGGGTGTCGCAACACTCGTTATCGGGGTATTTGTCGGTGAGGTCATGGGGATCTGCTCACCCCAGTTCAGGGGATTAAAGCCAAAAATACCAAGGAGGATATTAGAATAATTTGTCAGTTGGGAGGCACAATCATCCAGCCAGCCCTGATATTCTGTCATGGATTCTTTCGTCCCAAGCACGGCTGTACCGGCAGGGGGTACAGAAAGAGACGCATTGGAAATGTTTGCCAGGAGTTCCTCTCCACACTCAGCCATTACCCCGTTACAACAAAGTGTCAACAGGGCACTAATGAAAATAACAATAAAAATAAATTTCATTTTTTGGTCTAATGCTGATGGAAACTTATTAATTTTATACTTTTTTATTAATCACGCAGTAATATGATTCGCCGCATGTTGGAACCTATCGTGGATTAAAGGAAACCAAACCCCAGTACTTCGCTAATTTTCTACCGGGCTGGAAATCAGCAATCCAGCTCAAGATATTCATGTGATCACCTGCCGACAAGAAATACCAAGGGTCTGACCCGGTTTTAATGTCTTGTCATGAGATCTTTCCCCTGTCTCTTTTCAGTTGCTTGCTCGGAAATTTCGGGTCTCTTTTCGGAGTCGCAAAAATTAGAGAAGTACTGAACCCGAACGTATTGCATTCTCTTTTCCGCTGTCGGCTCCCTGAAGGAACGCTGTAAAACCAGAGCCGTTTGTTTTCCACCGGTCGATAAGATCACGCGAGATGCTCATTGGTGATGGCAGGGGCGGCAGGTTGTCGCGGCCATACCAGCCGGCAGAAACGATCTCGTGATTGTCGATTGCGATCCTACCACTGTCGTACTCAGCGGTAAACCCGATCATAAGCGAGTTTGGGAATGGCCAAGGTTCGCTTCCAAAATACCGGATATTTTTAACGGAGATCCCCACCTCTTCGTGGATTTCACGCTGGACCGCATGTTCAAGTGTCTCGCCGGCCTCCACAAACCCGGCAATGATGCTGTGCATGTCCGGGGGAAAGTGCGGTGAACGGGCAAGAAGGATCCGGTCGCCGTTTGTGATAAGAACAATAATAGCCGGGGAGATCCGCGGATACAGAATAAGCCCGCATGAAGGACATTTCACGGCACGCTCAATCAAAACCGGTTCGGTCGGATACCCGCACCGTCCGCAGAAACGGGAAGTCGTAAAGAAATCTGCGATCCTGACCGCGAACGATGCAAGCGCAAGATCTTCAGGCAGGAGTCGGGTAAAAAGCTCCCGAACATTCCTGATCTCCCACCCGGCCGGAACCGGGGCGGATGGCTTTAATTCTGCCGCGTAACAGGACCGTTTTCCATGGATCCCGAGGTACCGCACGTTTGCGATGGGAAAACCGGCATCTTCCGGGTCAGACCCGAACACTATCTGCGGAGGATTCCCGGGTCGGACTGCCACCCCGGCCCCGCTTACGACAATCCAGTCCCTACCGGTTTTTTCATCATATTCCGGTTCCGGGAAACAGGAGACAAGGGTATCTGTTGCAAAAACTGCGTGATGTGTCATGGTTTTACCCTAATCCAAAGAATGTTACGATTGCAGATTTTTTCCCTGCTGCTGTACTCATTTGTTTTTACTAGTATTTTGACCCCGGTTGTCATCTCTTTTTTTGTGCATTTTACGAAAGGTCCGGGAAAAGTGCTGCACGGTCGGGTGAAGGAAACCGCGTAACAGGAACCATTCAAAAAAAGGGAAACGGGCCAACACATACGGGACACCAAAAGAACGATTTCCAGTATGTGCCGCCACGCACGGTTTTTTTATCCGGAGTCTCACCGGCCCCAAATTTTAGCGGAAGTTCAATTTTAATCTCGCACTGACGGTCACCGGTGCACAGGGTCCCGACAAACCGGGCCGCATAGCTCTTGTTTCGGAGGGGGACTACGGCAAGCACAAATGCCATGCAGGGCGAGAAGGAATGCTGATGATCGGCATCAGGTATCATACCGTGAACAAGAACCGGGCAGCGTTTGACAAGGATACCAGCATTTTCACCGGATAATTCCAGGACTTCCCCGGAAAATTCCGGGCCAATGAGGATCGAAACCGCAGAAAAAAATCCCCAACCAATATTCTCCGCGGAATCCCGGGGGAGCGAGAGGTCATGAACGATCACTTCAACGGTCCGGGCAGGCTCCATCCAGATCTCCTGCCCGGGACCCTTCACACCATTCTTTGAGCGCGTCACGGAGCTATATCATACATCGCAGCACAACGGGACGTGTACTACCTCCGCACTTCCGCAGGAACCTCTTTATCCCCCCGACATGATCGCACGTATCCGAAGGTAAGTACCCGGGCGTTATCCATTTGGCGATAGCTGCACGGGAATTGATAAAAGGGTGAAATCGTTTGTGCAGGCCCATGAAATTTCCGGCACTAGGATTATCCTGTGACCAGAAGATGGGCGGGCATACAATCCCCGGGGAAACCTCGCCGAAACGGTCGGCAGAGGATCCCGCAAACCCGGTAATTGTCGGGATCCCGGATCCAGCTTTGGGACGGAATTTGAAATATCACGGACGAAATCACTCTGCTAGCCGGTATTCTTCACCCTGCCGGACAACAAAACCCTCTTTTTTGAGATCGGCAAGGATATTTTTTGTCCGTCCCGGATCGACACCGGCAAGGAGGATAATTTCCTGTTCTAATAGGGCTTTTTTCCCGACGAGGTGCTTAAGGATAATCCCCCGGATCTTCCGATCCGAACCTTCGAACGGCGCCTGTCGGGTGTACCCCGAACTCCGCCGGTTCGGATTAGTGCCCCTTCTTTTTAATTCTGTCCCAAGGTCCATGAGCGCCCAGTACCATTCCCGGGGATGGTCCCGGTCAAGCATTTTTTGGACAAGCGGGGCGATTTCAGCATCGCTCACCCGGTCTGCATCGCAAAAAAAGAAATGGATAAAAACCCGGCGGATGTTTGTCTCGATAAAGACAACCGGCATATTGAATGCAAACGCACAGATTGACGAAGCTGTGGCCTTCCCGATACCCGGAAGCGTTGCAAGGACCACCGGGTCCAAAGACAGGACCCCGGCATATTCGCTGACAATCACTTCTGCACATTTTTTTAAGGATATCGCCCTGCGATTATAGCCCAGTCCCTGCCATGCGGCAAGGACATCGCGGAGCGGGGCTGATGCTAATGCAGGAAAATCCGGGAATGCCGCAATAAATTCCGGGTATTTTACCGCAACGCGCTCCACCTGTGTCTGCTGGAGCATAATTTCCGATACGAGAATCCGGTAGGGATCTGTGGTGTGCCGCCAGAGCATGTCGTGCCGGCCCCGGGACAGGTAAAACGAGTACACAATCTCCCGAAATTTTTTAACGGATGCAGGGGAAAGATTGTTGCGGGAAAATCCCGGCGCCAGGGTGTCCAGGGTAACCTGATGATCCGGTTTTTGGTCCGTACTTTTTTTTCGGCCGTCTTTTTTTGCCAGGGGACTCATGGGGGAAACAATCCATTTTATTGGCATTTTGACTGGGATGAGATGTACCTTTCAGGGAACAATCCCGGGCCGGCATTTTATACAGGCAGCACCAAAGCATGGTGCAATACGGCATTGGGCAACCCAAAAGGAGACAGGAAAACCACAGCCCCCAGCCGATCCGGCTTACGGGTTGTCGCAGATCTGACCCGATCCTTAATGTTCCTTGAAGATCTTTTTCTATTACTATGGAATTAAGGGATTTGTTCCTGCAATTCATCGGGCAATACCACGAGGTGCTGCGGGAGGTCGATGAAACCGAAACCGGAAAAAGCGATCTCCCGGACGTCACCATCCACCAGTTTTTCTATCTCCAGGAAATTTCCCGGAACAGCGGCATCACACTCACCGAACTCACACAAAAACTCGGTGTATCAAAACCTTCCGCCACGGCAGCGGTGGGAATTCTTGTCAGGCTGGACTTTGTCACAAAGACGAGATCGACCCTCGACCAGCGCCGGTACTACCTGGTTCTGAGCGAAAAAGGCGAGCAGATCATCCGGCAGAAGCAGCGGGCATACGATGTCTTTGTCGAACGGATGCAGGATCGATTATCTCCCGAAAACCTCGCACGGGTCATCGAAGGTTTTGAGCTTATGGCATCCTGCTTTCCCAAACCCTGAATCTTCCAGCCATTCACATATTCCCCTTTTCCCTGATCACGGGTCAAGCGTGAATTGCGATTATCCAGATTAGTTAGTTAGTTAGTTAGTTGGTTGGTTAGGTCTAACAAACTTTTTATTGTCTGCCAGTTGAGAGGCCGTTGCCTAACTACCAAAAAGAGTAATTCGGGTTAATGAAATATTTCCGTAATGAAAATTTTCCCAGAAAAAGATCCATTAAGCCGGAAAAAGAACCTACTCCCTCACAAACAGCCCTATT
>JBAZFZ010000027.1:24485-25325 GCA_041653075.1 Methanoregula sp. | reverse complement strand
TCCGGTATGAGTTCGAGACCCTTGACGATTTTATCCTCTGGTACAATGACCGACCTCACGGCAGTCTGGATTTCGAGAACCTTGAATCACCGAATCTCGCGTTCTGGAGACGGTTGCCGCAAGAGGCAATCTTCGGTATTGGCATCCGGGTTTTTGGGTGGTGAGTCTGATGATGAAACGTTCATGTGCTCGTAAGCAAAGATCTATGAGAAATTATTTCAGGACTGTACAATTACTCTTCATACGCGATTGGATCTTTTACCCCGGCAAACCTGAATGCTTCGAGCCGCTCGTTGCATGCACCGCATTTTCCACAGGCAACTTCCCCACCCTTGTAACACGACCAGGTACCTGCGTAATCGACGCCAAGTTCAAGGCCGCGTTTCACAATATCCCCTTTGCTCATCAGGACATAGGGAACATCGAGCAGGAGATCGTTCCAGTCGCAAAGATGAAACGCTGTTGCCATGGCGCTCACAAAGACCGGTCGGCAGTCCGGGTAGATCGCATGGTCGCCGGCATGTGCTGCGTAACAGAGCCGTTCTGCCCCGATCCCAATTGCATACGATGCTGCAAGACTCAAAAAAACCATGTTCCGGTTCGGGACAACCGTCTGCTTCATCGATTCTTCCGCATAGTGACCCTCAGGGACCTCCCATGATTCCCGGGTCAGGCTTGATGGTGCAAGTTCATTGAGCACAGATATATCGACAATTTTCTGCGGCACACCCAGTTTTTTGCAGGTTTTTGTGGCGAACGCTATCTCTTTTTTGTGCTTCTGGTGGTAATCAAACGTAAGTGCCTGAACGAAGAATCCCCGGGACAGAAGATCGTATAAGA
>JBAZFZ010000027.1:0-24475 GCA_041653075.1 Methanoregula sp. | reverse complement strand
CCCACCGGAAAGGATCAGGACGGCTTTTTTTTCTGCATGCTCCTGCATCTCTGTTCTTATCTGCCGGACAGATATTTGAAAGGTTTGCCGCACCGAACGAACAGGATCTTTTGGTCATTAGAGTATCCGCCATTATCGCAAACCTGCCTTACAAAAAAAGTTCGGGAAATCTCAGTGGGCAGGCATATTGCCTGCCGGTTTTATGGGTTTTACCGGGATCTGTGCCCGCTGCTCCGCTGTTCCCGACGTATACCGGAAGCTTCCCTTCGGTACATGAATCTCAAAACGGCATCCCGATCCGAACCTGCCGGATTCAAGGATTGCAATTCCGGTAAGGGACAGGATCTCCCGTGCGAAGAAAAGACCCAGGCCGGTATGGACACCAAAACCTGCCTCAAATACATCCTCTTTTCTCTCAGGGGGTATCCCGATCCCATCATCTTCCCAGATAAGGGTAGCCACGTTTTTTGATACCGCCGGGTATACCCGGATCTTTGTGACAGTTTTCCCGTGGCGGATAGCATTATCAAGGAGATTTGCAATAACGTTTGGCAGCAGGGGATCGGCAAGAATTTCCAGCTGGCCGGTAAAGACCGAAACATCCACGCCACAGGCCTCCCCTATGCCGGCTGATATCTCGCGGATAATATCCCCCACATTCTGCCAGCATGCGGAGTTCATCCCAATATCCTGGTACAGCCGGGCGGTTTCCAGCAGCCGGTGAATATCGGCAGCAGCCCGGTCTGCACGTTCAAGGTAGGTATTTTGTCCCGGCAGTGTCGGTTCACGTTTTATCCTGTTCAGGTGTCCGCGGACAACGGTCAGCCGGTTTGCAATATCGTGTCGGAGGATTCTGCTTATCAGGATATTTTTCTGGTTAGCCTGGTACAGTGCCTCTTCAGAAAGTTTTCGTTCCGTAATATCGGAAAGATAGACAAGCGCTGCAAGCCGGCCCTCCCATTCAGCAGGGACCGCCCGGCAGGTAACCCATCGTAACACCCCGACCCCGTCGCATACTTTAAAGGAAAGAACAGAACACGGTCGTTCCCCGGCCACCCATTTTGTGTACCGCTCTTGTACTCTCTCCTGGTCATCCTGGTGAACAAGCCGGGTAAACTCCACCGTCATAAGATCGTTTTGGGAATAACCCGATAGTACCTGCAGGCACTTTGCATTGAAATACCGGATTTTATTATCCTGGACGATGAGTATGCCATCGGATGCATGGTCGAGGATACTCATACAGACATTGCTGTTTTTAAACGAGCAGCCCGACGATGTACTGTCGCGTGCATGTCTGGATTCCATTGCCTGGATAACACAGGAAATTGAGGACAGGGATGCTGCAAGCAGTCTGATCTCCTTTTGCCGAAAAAAGTTTGGCTCCTTTGCATACACCTGGAGGACAAGGATACTCCGACCACCGGTAACCAGCGGAAGCGCTGCAGTCGATCGATAGTGTACCCTTTCATCATCCGGGTCGTCCCGGTAACTGCTTCCCCCGGGTCCGATGGCGCTTTTTACCTTTGGTTCCCCCCGGGTTGCTGCTTCCCTTGCGATTTCCATGTGCAGGGAAATGGTCTTTTCCTTCCCGATATTTTCGGGGTTGACCGGAAAAAGAAGATCGCCGGGAATGGCCCATGACGCAAAAGGAACGAGGTTCCCGGTCTTTTGATCGGTGACACCTATCCATGCCGAAACAAATTTTCCCTCGTCAACCACAATCCTGCATATCTCACGGTACAGGAATTCCCGTGAGTATGCCGCGAGTGCTGCTTCATTAAATCCGTTCATCACGGCATAGAGACGGTTATAATAATGAAGACGGGTCTGTGCCCGGTGCTTATCTACTGCCTGGCAGACCTTGTGCTCAAGTTCCGCGAACTGCGAGCGCGGTTCACCACCTTTCTGAATATAAAAATCAGCCCCGTTGTTGAGGGCGTCGATTACGATCTCCTCCCGGCTTTTACCGGTAAATAAGATAAACGGGAGGTCGCCGTACTCGGCCCGGATTTTTTTTAAGAACCGGATCCCATCAACATCCGGCATCTGGTAATCGGATATCACCACATCATAGGAACTTTTTTTGAGTTGCCTTATGGCCTCTTTTGCCGAGAATGCGGTATCCAGGGTGATCCTGCCGGACCGTTCGAGAAACAGTTTCCCGATAGTCAAAAGATCCGGCTCATCATCCACGTACAGCGCCTTGATCATAAACACTCCAAAAATAAAGGAAATCAGATGGTCGAATCGATATCTTCAAGCAGTTTTTTGATATCGATCCAGATAATGAGTTCATTGATTTCCTTGTCCCTGACTTTTACCTTACGCTTGATAATCCCAATGATTGCGGTATCCTCGTGGCTGATTGAAGCCGAAGTATGATCGACCTGATTTCCCTCGAACGTGGAAACTGAGGTGACATCATCGACAAGAATACCAATCTTGGATTTGGTAAGTTTATCGTCAAGGACGATAATCCGGGAGGCTTCGATAGATTTTGTGCTGGCCTCAGTAATATTTAACCGGTGCTTGAGATCGATAATCATCGTGATCTCACCCCGAAGGTCAATTATTCCCCGGACATACGGCTGGACATTGGGCAGTTTTGTGATCGTAGTGTACTCGACAACTTCCTTGACATCGAAAAGATCGATGGCGAAGTGCTCGCTCCCGAGCACGAATTCCACGACCTGGATAGTTTCCATACCACCAGAGGCGGCAGCTGTGGTTTTTGCCACAGCGGCTGGTTCAAGAGCGTCTGCTGTCATGAACCTCTCCCCCTGGTTATTCCACCTTGAACTTGCGGTTCGCTTCCATGGCCTCAACGGCTACATCGTTGACCGTCTGGATCATCCGGGTGATTTCATCGAGTGCTGCTGCGGATTCTTCCGTTGCAGCGGCAGCGTCGCCGGCTTCTTTTGCCGTGTGTTCAATGATCCCTGCGACTTCATGGACACTTGCCGTGATCTCTTCCGTGGTAGCAGCCTGTTCCTCGGTTGCAGCGGCAACTTCGGAGGCACTGTTTGCCACGGTTTCTGCCGCGAGCTGGATCTTCTTAAACGCGTCGAGAGCTTCACCCGATGCGATGACGCCTTTATTAACCAGCTCTTTTGATGCATCCATTGCTTCCGTCGCTTTCTTTGTGGCGGCGTTAAGCTGCGTGATCATCTCTTCAATCTTCTCGGCGCTTGAGCGGGATTCCTGGGCAAGAGATTTTACTTCAGATGCCACAACGGCAAACCCGCGGCCGTGTTCCCCGGCTCGCGCAGCTTCGATAGCCGCGTTTAAGGCAAGGAGGTTTGTCTGGTTTGCAAGGTCACGGATGAGGACAATGATCTTGCTGATATCTGCCATCTGTTTCTCGATGTCCTTGACAATGCCATGCACATTGGTGGTTGCACTGGTGATTTCGGTCATGTCTTTGTTGACCGTTTCAGCAAGGACCGCCCCGGATTTTGCGGAATCGTTTGCACTCTTTGCCTGAGTTGAGACGCTCTCCATGCTCGATGTAATTTCCTCGACAGCAGCACTCATGTCCTGCATGGCTTTTGACATCTGGTCGACGCCTTCGGCAGCTTTTTGTGCATTCTCGCTCACTTGCCCGGCATTCTTTGCGATCTGGTTGACTCCTTTTGATGCATCTTCGATACTTCTCCCTGCATTGTCCGCACTGGAGGTCAGGTTCTGCATCTGCTTGTTAACCGTACCGATATTCTGTTCGAGATTGATCACAATCCCGCGGACTGCATCGCGCAGCTTGGTGACCTGCTCGTACACATCCCTTGTATCCTCATCGGGTTTTGTTATCTCGTACCTGACGGTCAGGTCGCCTTCAGCCATTTTCCCGTAGAGTCGGCTCAGTTCGGCAACTTCAGTTTCCATGTACTCGCGGGCCTTTACGATCCTGGTGATCTCGTTGTAGGTGACGTAGACGTGCGTGACCTCTCCTTTGTCATTGAGGAGCGGAATGTTTGTACGGATCACAGCGTGAACTCCCGAAGTGGTTTCCATAACGCTTTCTCCGACGGTTTTGCGCCGTGAATTTATTGCGTCTGCAACGGACTCCCCGGAATTTTTTATGTACTTTATCATGTGCTGAGTCTGGAAATCTGAAAACCGGATTGCAAGCAGCCGGTCCCTTCCAAACCCGGTGAAGGTGCAGAAGGCTTCGTTTACCAGTACTATCCTGAGATCACGATCCACAACAGCCTGAGCCAGTGGATTTTTCTCAAACATTTCGCTAAATTCCTGTAACTCCATTTTTGTTCACCCCAGTTTTACCACGTTTTCTTTGTAGACTTCGTTTGCAATCTGCCCAAGGCCGGCATACATTGCAGAGAGTCCGCACAGGATCCCCTCAAAACCGGCAATGCGGATGATGAGCTCGTTTCCAAGAACGGTTCCTGCAATCAGGAGCAGAAACAGGATAACAAGGAGCCCGAATACTACCTGCAGGGACCTTGACAACCTGAGCGTGATCAAAAACATTACAATGGAGAACAATGCCCATATCATGAAAAACCCGGTCAGGGATTGAACAGATACGGCAGTACTCCAGCCGATAACCGGCATAACCAGAAGCCCCACGAGCGCGATCCAGAAAAACCCGTATGAGATAAATGCGGTCATGCCAAAGGTGTTGTTCTTTTTCCATTCCATGATTCCCGCGATCACCTGGGCAACCCCGCCATAGAATAATCCCATGGCAAAGATTGCCGACCCCATCGCGAAAAACCCGGCATTGTGCATGTTAAGGATGATCGTTGTCATGCCGAATGCAAGCAGTCCGAGAGCTCCCGGGTTGCCGGTTGAATCCGTGATCTTGATTTCGTTTTTGAAGATCGAATCTACGTGTGTTTCCATAGCCGTTCACCACATGCCGATGACTTCCCGGGTCACATCAATCCCGGAAGTCTTGACAATCCCATAGAGCAGCCGTGCCCTCCCGACATAGATCGGGCACGAGAGGTACGTCGTCGCGCTTTCTGTCGGGATATTCGCAATGGTTCCTTTTTCCGGAAATTTTGAGATCATACGAACGATACCCCCAAATCCCACGTTACCCCAGTTTCCTTAATGAGAAATACTCATCAAGTTCCTCGGAGATCCGGGTAATGAGCCCGGCATACTCTGCAAGACCGTCTTTTTTTGTGACTGGCACCCCGGGGGAAATGGATTCCCGCCCGGTTTGCCCTGCGTTTTCTGTCATGTCTGCCTGTTTTGTTTTTGATCAGAACCTGCACGGCAACTCTGCCATGCCTTGTTTTGATGTGATCCAGCATTTGGAAAAATATTACTTATAAATATGACATAATGCCAAGCATATTTGCAAAGCTGATTCGATATTTTTATATAATGTCTTACTATACCTAGGATAAGGACAACGAAATTATGGATGAGTACCAAAACGAAATCGGAAGGATAAAGGAGGAACTGGAAAACCATCCAGAGGGTCTGAGTATCACCGATATTGCCAGCCAGTTGTCGATCAACCGGAATTCCGTTGCAAAGTACATGGACATCCTCCAGGTTCAGGGTTCCGTTGACGGGAAAAAGCGGGGAACCTCCAAAGTCTATTCTCTCTCCCACCGCGTCCCGGCAGCCTCCATAAAAAAAGTCTGTAACCGGCCGCACATTCTTATCAGCCATGAAGGTATTGTTGTTGAGGCAAACCCCCGGTTCTATTCAGTTACCGGACTACCAGCAGGGCAGGTCCTCCACCAGCAGTTCGAGAAACTTCCCCTGATAATAAGGGAAAGCGCAAATGCACAGCAGATACTCAAGGCAGCACTGAGAGGTGTTGAGCAGTTTGTCCAGGCGGATATCAGCAACGCAACTGCGACATCCACGGTCACGCTCTCATTTCTCCCGGTGGTTTTTGAAACCGGTAAACCCGGTGTAGCCCTGATTCTTGAAGACAGCCCAGAATTTTCACCGGAACACCTCCAGGATGATTCGAGACTTCTTGAACTGCGGTCACTCCTTGATAAACAGGTAGAGTACGTAGTACAGCATACATCTGACGGAATAATCCGGTATGTCAATGAATCCTACTGCAGGGCAACCGGACGCTCCCGGGAAGATCTCGTGGGCCACCAGTTCAAACCGCTTGTTTCCCCCGATGATGCAAAAAGGATTCTTGCTCACCGCAGCAGGCTCTCGCCCCAGTACCCAACCGGGATGATCGAGTTCAGGGCAATCATGGCAAACGGCGAGGCCCGCTGGCAGCAGTGGTGGGACCGGGCGGTCTATGACGATCGGGGGCAGGTAACCGGATACTATTCCTTTGGTCTTGATAATACGGATCTTGTCCTTGCAAACCAGAAATTAAAAAAAACCCGGGAGATGCTTGAAGACACTATCGTTACCAGAACAAACGAGCTCCGGGAGATCAACCGCCAGCTTTACGAGGAGATGGCCCGGCGAGAGAAGATGGAGCAGCAGTTCCACCGGACACAGTTTGCCATGGATAATGCAGCAGACATGGTATTCTGGGTGACAAGAAACGCCCGCATCGATTATGCAAACACGGCGGCGGTTGAATCTCTCGGGTACACGGAAGGCGAACTATCCGGTTTCCTTTTCAGCGAAATCATCACCGTCGCACTTCCAGAAACATGGAGCGATCTCTGGGGGCGGGTAAAACACGAGGGGACGGTTACCACCAAGACCAGCATGATAAAAAAAGATGGCATTACTGTCCCGGTAGAGACGGTTATCCGGTTCATGGAATATCATGGAAACGAATTTGCCTGCTGCTTCTCACGGGATATTTCCGAACGGACCCGGATGGAGTTTGCCATCCAGCATGCAAATAAGAAACTCAATGTCCTGACCAGTCTTGCACGCCATGATATCCAGAACAAGATCACGGTGCTCCTTGGGTATCTTGCCAGGATCCGCAAAAAGGAGACCGATCCGGTAATCCTGGGATATCTCGACCGACAGGAACAGGCGGCATCCGCAATCCGCGATGAAATTGCACTGACCCGGGACTTCAAGGATCTCGGGAATTTGCCGCCCGCGTGGCTGGATCTTTCCGAGATCATCCGGCGTTCTACCGGCCAGTTTGCCCTGCGGCCGGTCACCTTTACCCAGGACCTCCCAAAAGTTCTCCTGTATGCAGACCCGCAGATCGAACGCGTCTTTTTGCGCCTCTTTGAGTACGCACTGTCTGAGGGAGACGAACCGGTTTCAGTTCGGATCAGCTCCCGACAGGAAAACGACAGCCTTGTTATGATTGTCGAATTTTACAGCAGGGGAATTGCCCCAGGGGAAAAGGAAGCAATCTTTGAACTTGGAACAACCGGTTCGTTCCAGGGCCGGCTCTTTATTGTCCGGGAAATCCTGTCTCTGACCGGTATCGGAATCCATGAAACCGGAGAATACGGTCAATTCACCCGTTTCGAAATGGACATTCCCCACGCATCACGGAAACTTTTTTAATTGCTCGTGTCCCAAATAACGTGCATTTATTCCCGGATAAACAGTCCATTTCCGAAATTTTCGCGAGGATTAAAGAAGGAATCGATATATATTAAATTGAATATATTTAAACCCGAAGCAGGTGCGCTCCACGAATCTTTTAATCATTGATGACGATGCGGATATCCTGGAAATTCTCAGGCTCGAATTTGAGGATGAACCGGGATACCGGGCAGACATTACCGGTGTTGTGGATACCGCTCTTTTCCTTGCAAAAAAGAATCATTACGATGCAATAATTTCAGACTGGAGAATGCCGGTCATGAACGGAACTGAGCTGGTGGGCGCTCTCAGGCAGCAGGGATGTACTGCGGCAATAATAATTTACAGCGGAAAAGAGATGGACGCGGATATCCGGGAGACGCTGGATGCCGGGGCGGACTATTTTGTAAGCCGCAGGGGAGATCCTGACAGCGAGTTTGCCGAGTTAAAACAGACACTCGCCGCGATAGTCACACACAAAACAGCGGCATAATGTTTTATCGGATTCCTGGATTCCGTTCACACGATCCGTGCTCATCTCTTTTTCCAGATCTTGTTTTTTATCGGTTCATCAGGAGGTTCGCAACAGATGTTCATAGTACAGGCAGCAACAATCCACCAACCCGGATTTTAGCTATCACGGTTGCGCACGTAACACTTCTTTGAGGGGAGATCACGGTCATCCATGTTAACCGTCATGTCCGATCCCCCGTATTTTTCCCGTATTTTTCCCGTACGTTTTTTGGTGTCGGGCACTTACCTAAAAAGCATATCTCTCCAAAAAAGAGAACAGATAGTACAAAGCTGGTGAACCATGGGAAACCCGTACTTAAACAGTGGCGAATCAATTATCCTGACAACAGATCGGGTAATGGTTGACGATATCGAGTACGATGTAATTCTCACAAGCCAGCGCATCGCGCTTGTCGACAGTGCGCACGCGAACATCCAGGCGCAGGTCATCCCGTTTGCTTCGGTTCTTTCCGTAAAGGGCCAGAAAACACCGGCTCACGAACCTGTGATCGTGTTTACCCTGGTCGATCCCCTGGGTCTTAGGGATTCACGCACGCTTTCGCTTGTATTTTCCCAGGAGCCCTATGAAGATCGCGGTTCCGAATGCGACATTTGGGTAAAAAAACTCATTGAATATGTCGTATCGGCACGACAGGAACCGGTAGTCCCGGTAAAACCTGCGGTACCGCAGAAACCCGAAGGCTTACAACCGGCGGTCCGCCGCTGGGTGGCCCCCGAACGTCCCGAACCCCATGTTGCCGCAGGAGCGCGCAGGGTAAACCGCGATGCGCACGAACTTCTCAATGCCCTCCAGGAAAATCCGCAGACTGCACTCCCGGTTCCGGTACATGAGGCAAAATCCGCAACACAAAAACCGGCGGAAGACTCACCCGTACAGCAGGAACCACCGGTTGTGGCAGTCCCGAAAAAGAAGCCGACAAAAAAACCAGACATCCGCAAGGTTTCACCGATGCCAGAGGCACCGCCCCCGGGACCGGAAAAAGAGAAAACAAAACCAGGCTCCGAAAAAAAACCGGCAGATGACATGAAAAACGGCCGACAAAAAAAGAGCCCCCACTCCCGCGAATCCCAAGTAAAAAAACATACGACAGAGATTCCGGAGACTGATGCCCGACCTACGCTGGAAGAGACAAACACCAAACCGCAGGTGCCGTCATCACCCACTCCTGAATCATCAGAGATTCGCGAACCGGTGGAAAGACAACGGGATACCGAAACGGTTCAACCGGTACAGGACCGACCGGATACTGGGGAAACCCACCGGGACAATGCTCCAGTAAATGGAGGGACTGACGTACCGGAAGAATCGCAGCCGGCCGGGAACATCCCGGCTCCTGCCAATATCCCGGATGATGAACCAGACTCCGGAGAAAATGATATTACCGGGACAACTACAGAAAAACGTGAAAAGTTCTGGGAAACTGCGGCAAAAGAAACCTTCCCGGACCCCCATGAGACAGGAACCGGTGCTGACCCTGAGCAGAATGACACGCCAGAAAACCAACCGGAGGTACGCGAACCCCCGGTTCGGGCCGGCCTGCCGGAAACCGTGGTGTTCCCGGTAATTGGTCGTGGACCTGAAGAACCAAAAAGACAACCCGAAAAACCGGGAGAGGCAAAATCCGGAGACACCGCAAAGACCGCTGATGAATCTCCCGGGCCAGAAAAACCGGCACGGGAAAACTATGCGCTCATGGGAATTGCCGCGCTCATTATTATCATTGCCGGCGCCTGTGCAGTAATTATCTTCTCCGACATGAGCGGGCCCGTTACACCGGGACCGGATATGCCCGGGGAAAATGCAACGATTCCAATTGTCATGGCGACCATCACCCAGGACCCGGCATCTTCCGATACCGGTGTCTGGATCAAGGTGTTGTACAACGGTACATTTGTCGGGAAATACGGGAACCCGGGACCGGCAAACCAGCATGAAGTGAGAAGTACCGGCGATACGGAATACCAGATTGCAAACCCGGGTACATTGATCCAGGCAACTTTTAAAAAGATGGATTACTCCGGGGACTGCCTGACCGTAGAAGTGTATAACAACGGCACGCAGATGACCAGTGTCAGCAAATGCACGCCCGGCGGATCGGTCTCGATTCTTGTCGATCCAAATACCGGGGAAATCCCGTACGTTCCGGTAACAACAGAAAACTTATGAAAAATTCTTTTTTGGCCCTGGTCCTTTTTTGGTTTTTAATAACCGGTTCCTTTTACACGGAAACGGTCCGCGTCATCAGGCTGCCCGTTCCTGCGAAGGCAACAAAAAATAACGAAAAAATACCGGTTTTATGTCGGGGATTCATTGGTTCCCAGGAATGCAAGAGCCGTATTCCCGTACTCGACCGGTGCATAATGTGAACCAACATGCGGCAGCCCCTTGAACCGGACAGGTCATGAGCCTTTGATTTTTCCGGCCATTTCGACAGAAACCGGATCCGGGCGAGCTCATCGGATGTCCCGACAACAAGCATCACGTCCTTATTGATTGTGGAAAGATTATCGCAGCTCCCGTTCCAGACAAGGTTTGCCAGTGCTTCGTTGCGCAGTCCCTGTGGCAGGGAGGAATCACCTGCAGCGGATTGAATGACGTCAAGAAGTTTCCAGTTTTCCGGAAGCCTGACGTCGCAGGATGATAAGTCCCGGATGAGTTTGTCAACGCGTTCCGGGTGATCGAGGACCAGCTGCTGGGAGATCGAAGATCCCATGGAGACGCTGTAAACGTTCATGCTCGTATGACCAAGAGCCTGCATCAGCCCAGCGGCATCATCGGCATACTGCCCTATGGGGGAAACGGTATTTGTATCGCTGCTGTTTTCCATGTCCCGGTGATCGTAGATACAGACAGGGTAGTCTGCGGCAAGAATCCCGATGAACGTCTCGTTCCCGTCGCTCATAGTGTTTTAAAATCCCGTGATCATGAGGAGCGGTTCGTCGGACCCGAACTCACGGTACGCAAGCGAGACACCGTTTACCTCCGCGTACCGAACCGGTTATCCATATAGGATACAGGATGAGATATTGTCCCTCCGGAGGGTGACTGGCTGACGGTCCCGGGATTTTGTGTGCATCCCGCCGTTGCAAAAAGAACGATGAGTGCGATGATGACAGGAATGCCAAGTAGCAGTTTATTCATATAAAATCCTCAAAAATTTCCATGATCTGCCAATCAGGAGCTTTTCCCGCGTATCTTTTTTTATCAACTTTAAAAAAGGGTGCGGGTTTATTTCGAAAACTCCGTCACCGGTCCGGCAGTTTTAATAATTGGTGATGATCAGTTCGGTAATCTCACCTCTCCGGGTCCCGTTGCAGTTGATCATCCTCTTTGCCGGGACACGGCAGATGGAATACCCCCTATAGAGCTCTTCAAAAAAGGAATCGTCGGGATCTTCGTTTCCGGGGTCGGAATTGCTCAACATGACTTTTGCGCCTTTACGGTCAAGCATCCGGAAAAATTCTGCAAGACGCCGCTGCTCGGAATCGGAAAAACCCTGTCGGGAATATGATGTAAACGACGATGTGGGGTTGAGCGGGCGGTAGGGTGGATCGAGATAAACAAACGTCTCCTCGTCAGCAAATTTCCCACACGCAGAAAAATCGTCCCGGATAATCCGCGTGTTTTTCAGCAGCACAGAAACTTCGGCAAGGTTTTCTGCGTTGACGATATCGGGCGATGAATATTTTCCCGGCGGAACATTAAAACCGCCATTCTGGTTGACCCGGAAAAGACCGTTGTAACAGGTTCGGTTGAGAAAAATGATCTGTGCTGCCCGGTGAATCCATCGGGCATTGTAGGTCCTGAAATTTATTGCCGGGAGCTCCCGGTTAAATTCATCCCGGATCCGGTAATAAAAATTCTTCCTGCCATCGGGATCATTCCGGATATATTCCTCCGACAAACCGACCAGTTCCTGAGTAAGCCGGGGGAGGGAGCGTTTGATCACCCGGTAAGCAAGGATCAGTTCCTCATTGACATCGCAAAGGGTACATTCTTCAAACCGGAACCTCTGGTTGAGATAAAAAAAGACCGCACCGCCCCCAATAAAAGGCTCGACATACTTAACAAGCCTCCCTTTTTTTAATTCCGGAGGAAAGCGTTTTTTAAACTCGGCAAGTAACTGCGCCTTTCCCCCGGCCCATTTCAAGAAAGGACGGGCCCCGTTCTGCATATATGATTTTCTTCCCACGGGTCCATAAACACCTTTGTCTATCTGGTATTTCCTTTCTCAAATATGATACTACCATTTTGATCCCGAAAAATTAGCACCGGGAAAAACAGGAATTGGAAAAAATCTCCGGTTCAGCCATCACTGCCCCGGCCAGTAAAGTATTTTGTTTTATGCAAGGGATCCAGCCAGGTACGATCCATAAAAAAACTGCGTTTAACAAAGTTACAGCAGCCGGTTCATAAAAAACCGATCGAAAGGCTCATTGATGATCCTACCGAATCCTGAACTATCATAACCGGATCTGTGAGATTCATGAAATCATACCTGATAAAATATAGTCTCCTTGTATGCTTTTCCACGATATTTTTCGTGATGATTGTTCCACTCTGCAGCGCTGCGCCAGGTGAAGCGGATCCAGTCACACCGTACCTGACCACTCCGGTCCTGAATGTCACAAATGCCTCAGTTGCAAACCAGTCATTCCCAAAAGAATTCCGGGAAACGCCGACGCTTCTTTCCATAGGTGTCAGCACAAACGATACCGGCCATGCCGGCCCAAAAGGCGAGATGGCAGCAACACCACGGACAATAGGATTTGAAATCCAGCCGGGGGTTCTTGCGGCAGTTATTATTATAATCATTACGGCGATCGGTGCGTTGCTGTATATTCGGCAGAAAAAATCCGAAAAAAAGGAAGAGTAAGCCAAAGGCCGGGAGCAGTAAAGACCCCGGTTAAAAAACCGGGAAATGAAAATCCGGCGGTCGGCAATTCTTCTGTTAATCTTACTGTGGATCCGGATCTTCCTTTGTCACTTTGATAAGGACAATCACCACAATGCACAGCACAAATGCCACGGTATATACGGCCTGGTACCCAAGAACCGACATGGCAGGTGTGAGTTTTGAGACGAGCGGCGTTCCGTCGCGCGGGACGCCCATCAGGTACATTCGTATCGCAAACACGCTCTGGAAGAGTGCTACGCCGACAACCATGCCGACATGCCGTACCATCATCATCATCCCGGAGCCGTTGCCAAGGGAGCACGGAGGGCAGTGGCCCATGATCAGCCGTGCGTTGGGGCCAAAGAATGCAGTCGTCGATACCCGGGTAATGAGCATCCCGACAACGATAACGACGACCAGTGTCAGCGGGTTGAACGTGTAAAAAACCAGGAACCCTGCCGCGGCGAGTGCCACGGCAATAAGTGATATCTTCAGGCTTCCGTGCCGGTCGGCAAGGCTTCCTGCCATCGGTGCGACAATAATGGAGAGCAGGGCCGGGGCGGTCATGATAAGCCCGGCAAGGAAATCACCAAGATGACGTGAATTGATCAGATAAAGCGGCATAAGGTAGGTAACACCCGAGAAGAGTGTCGTGATGATTAAACAGGTGAGGAGCCCAAGCCAGAAATCCCGCTTTTTTGACAGTTCCCGGTTGATGATCGGGTGTCTGCTTGTGAGCTCGCTTACGATAAAGAGCGCGAGCGCGACCAGTCCCGATCCAAACAGGAGCATGAGCACGCAGTCCGGCGTCCCTGCAACCTGGTACAGGGAAAACGCAGAGAGGATGAGGATGAGCGCCACGATTAGCGTGATTGCACCGGGATAATTGAGCGGTGTCATATTGTGGCCCGGTGTTTTCCCGGGGATGCTGTGCCAGGCAAGGATGACTGCAATGATTACGATGGGGATATTAATGAAAAATACCATCCGCCAGGAAAGAAATTCTGCAATGAAACCGCCAAGTCCGGGTCCGAGGGCAAATCCCACAGCAGAAAACGAGATCAGGTACCCAAGCGAGCGTCCGCGAATCTCAAGCGGAAGGTACGTTGCAATAACTGCCGGTCCGATCGCAGAAAACATCGCGGTCCCGACACCCTGAATAATCCGGGCGGCAAGAAGAAACCAGATCGTGGGGGCTATGCCGCACAGAAACGATCCGATCCCAAAGAGTGCAAGGCCCGCAATGAATAGTTTCCAAAACCCGTATTTTTCACTGAGTTTTCCCATTAAAAGGATCAGGCTTGTGACCGTGAGCACGTAGGAGATGATAATCAGCGATCCAAGCCCGACGGGGATATTCCAGAACCTGTCGATGGCTGGCAGGGATATATTAACAATACTCATATCGAGTGCGCCGACAAGGGATGCAAGCGACACGGTTGCAATGAGGATTCGCTGCCCGGTTTTTGTGGACAGGTTGGTCAATTCTGAAATTTTCAAAAATAATGCACTCCTAGAAAATATGCCGGATAAACTATTTTTGTTTCTTGATGGAAAAGCTGATCATATAAAAATATTGCATGTATCGCAGGAATGATCCATACCCTCTGTAAAATGATTGCGGGAATCTATCTCATGTCACGGCAGCCCAAAGCTCTGCTGACTGGCAGACACGTGACGATCCATACCTTAATGTCCGTGCCAGACCCAGAAAAAAGATTATGCACGAGGATACCCGCTGGAAAGTAATTGCAGCTGCCGGCCTTGTCACGCTCTCCCTTGCGATGTATCTTGTCCATTATGCGGTTTTCCAGGACGCGCACCACTTGTTCATTTTCCTTGTCGGGGATCTCGCGTTTGTTCCCATTGAAATCCTCATTGTGACCCTGATTGTGGATCAGATGCTTGAAAGCCGGGAAAAAATGCGTCGCATGGAAAAACTCAACCTCGTTATCGGGACGTTTTTTTCAAACGAGGGAACGTCACTCCTTGCGCTGCTTGCACGGGCGGATCCCCAATCGGTGCTGATAAAAGGAATGCTTGGAGAGGTCGGCGAATGGGACACCGGGCGGTTTTTGAAGATTCAGAAATATACCAGAGAACACCCGGGATCGACGGACATCGATCGGATCAACCTGTACCAGCTGAAGCAGTTTTTAATTGAGCATGAGGAGTTTGTATTACGGATTGTCGAAAACCCCATGGTCTTTGAACATGAATCGTTTACGTCATGTATCCTTGCCCTGGGCCACCTGACCGAGGAGATCAAGGCCCGTGAGGATCTCAAACTGCTCCCAGGAACCGATCGTGCGCACCTGGAACGTGACATCAACCGGGTCTACACGGCACTTATCTGCGAATGGATCCGGTACATGGAATATATTCACGGCCAATACCCGTACCTCTTCTCCCTTGCAATGCGCAAAAACCCGTTCGATGAATCGGCGTCTGTTGTGGTAATGGAGTAAGCTTGAAAATTTTTGGGTGTCGGTCGGGAATTTCCCGGAGTCCCGGCAAGCCCGAAATTCATTTTTGATGGCCGGGAAACGCAAGATGCATCGCCCGGGAATTTCCGGATGGGTCGGGAAACGGGATGCGGTTTTTTCCTGACCCGGGGCCCGCAACCATTACTAGAAAAATTCCGCGACAAATCCACGCGGCACAATTCGGGGCCCGGTGCTTTTATTGGAGGGTTACACAAAAAAATTTACATTGCCTTTACGCGTCGGGCAATGTCCTGGCCGATCTCGTAGCATTTTTTGAGTTCGGCTGCATCGGGCTTGTAGAGGACTTCATAGCCATCGTTGATCGTTTCGATGCCGGCTTTTTTGAGACCCTCGGTGATGATCTTGATAGCTCCACCCTGGCCGCCATGCGATCCAAAGGCGCAGCCGATCTTTTTTGCGGCAAGCCGGCCGGGCCGGATGCCGTGGAGATAGCTGAGGAAATCCGCAACGGTCGGGTAGACTTCATCCTGGAGCGTTGGCGATCCCACAAGGACTGCCTTTGAATCAAGGACGTCTGATACAACATTGCTGCGGTGATTTCCTTCGAACCGGCCGTCTTTTAAGAGGCAAACCTTAACTGCGACACCTTCCGACATCACGCCTTCGGCAATCATCTGGGCCATGAGATCGGTCGAGTGATGCATCGTGTCGTACACAATGGTCACTTTGTTCTTTGCAACGCCAAGCGACCAGTTCACATAGGCAGCAAGGATATCGGCCGGATAAGAGCGCCAGATTATCCCATGGCTTGGTGCGATCATCGCGATCGGGATGCCAAGTTTTGTCACTTCGTCAAGTTTCTTTAAGACCCGGGGCGCGAGCGGAGCTCTCAGGTTTGCAAAGAATTTCTGTGCATGTCCCAGCGCAACCTCTTTTCCAAGTTCATCATCGAATCTCTCGCAGCCTGCGATGTGCTGGCCGAACGCGTCGTTCGGGAAGAGAATCTTGTCTTCGGCAAGATAGGTGAACATGGAATCGGGCCAGTGGAGCATGGGCGCTTCGACAAAGACAAGAGTTTTTCCGCCGAGGTCGAGCTTGTCGAGGCTTTTTACGGTCTTAAAGTTCCAGCCTTTCGTGTCGTAATGCTTGCCAAACCCGGTGACGGCGACTCCAGTACAGTAAATCGGGACATTGGGCAGCATTTTGGTGAGCATTGGCAGGGCGCCCGAGTGATCTTTTTCCACATGGTTTGCAATGAGAATGTCGATCTTCTTTGGATCGATGATGTCTTTTATGCGTTCCATCATCTGGAACTCATGACCCGGATAGGTGTTGTCGATCAGCGCAACGTGTTTGCTTCCGACTACCAGGTAAGCGTTGTAGGTTGTACCCGGAAGCGTGTAGCCATGGTAGTCCCTCAGATTCCAGTCAATGGCGCCTACCCAGTAGACTCCTTCTGCAAGTTTTGTTGACTTCATATTAGTTCACCTTTAGTTCGAAACCATACGAACATTCTATTGTTTACGAACAGATTATATATCTAGTTTACGTTTATTGTACAGGATTATCCCCACAAATCGAGAGGTTACATGTATCCATGACCCAGAACCTGCAGGAGAGAAAAAAATGCGTCCCGTCATCCGGCATTGGTCTTTTTGCAACACCGGATGGGATACGGGCAGTCAAGTCACCAACCCGTGTCCGGATACTCTCGGTACTTTCCGGAAAAGAACTGCCATTTGATGAAATCGTCCGGCTTAGCGGAAAAGCAAAGTCAACCGTATCCGTTCATCTCAAGGGCCTGGAACGGGAAGGCATTCTTTGCGGAAAATGCGATCCGGGCGATTCGCGCAAAAAGATCTTTTATATCCGGTCCGACCACATCGGCGACCTTGCCGGGAACCGGCCGGTGATCCGCGACGACAATGCGGACATCCTTGCCCGGCTCGAACAGGATCCCGATCCCTTCCGGTTCTACCGGCTGATGTTTCGGACCATCCGGGTATCGCTTCTGACAGAAGGAATCAATATCGATCCAGTCCTCCAGAAAGCCGGCTACCATGTCGGCGAGAGGATCTATTCCTGTATAGCGGCGCCGGATCTCCCGGCAATTCTTGAAAAAACGGCTGGGTTCTGGAAAACAAACAATCTGGGGAAGCTTGAGATCGAAAGTTTACAACCGCTGGTCCTTGATGTATACGACTGCTTTGAATGCGGCAGCCTCCCGCAGCTGGGCCGGCCTGCCTGTGCATTTGATTCAGGAGTCCTGCAAGCAATTTTCTCGCGGCATTTCCGCGAAACACAGCAGGTAACGGAGACTGCCTGTTATGCCATGGGTGACGATCATTGCCGGTTTGTTGTCGAGCCGGAAAAATATCACCGGGTCCGAAACGTTGCGTGAGTGCCATTGCTGTTGGCCGACAATATTTTTTTTTGTTTTTTGTAGAGTGCAATGATTGAATGACGTACTTTTGCCGTTCCCGAATTTTTTTTTTGTAATCCTGTGGCAGAAAGCTTGTGCAGAAAAGTTTTAATGAAAAAATACACTTGCAAATCCAAAAACAGATTAAAAACGCTTTTCCCGGAATGCCGACCCCGGTGCTTTGGCATCCCCACGGTTTTCGAGGATAAATACCTGCACAACCCACGAGGAAAACAGGATTTTATAATTTTGTACAGGTAATACCGGGTGCATCACAGGGTACATCGGGGTTTTCACCAGAGCAGAAAACAAAAAAAATACAGAAATTTACCTGCGTCTTTGCCTGGCAAGGAAGAATCCGGTAAGACACAGCATCCCGCACGCAGCGATCCCGGAAAAGCCCGGGGCTTGTGTGGCTGCAGAATGAGTTGTATCTGGAGATTCTGATCCGGTTGGACGGGATGGTGTCAGCGACTTTTTGGCCAGCGTGGTAACCGGTGTTGTAAAAACCGGTTCATTCCCGGAGATATGTGCGTCCTGTGATCCGGATCCGGTCACCACGTAACCCGCAACCGCATACGGGTTATCGATACCGGAAGATCCAAGGGCTTTTGTGATTACGTCTTCTTCTTCCCGCTCATTCGGATTGCTCCGGCTCCAGTTGGCGATCACGGTTCTGTTTTCGGTATAATAAAGGGTCCGTGATTCCTTGTCATACCCGACCCCGAATGTGCCATCCTGTCCCAAAAATGCAGCAACCACGGAATAATTACCCTGTGTATGTGTGGGAAGTCCGACATAGGAAAACCGGGTTCCGTTGACCGGGATTACCGTGACATCGGCACCGCAGTTTGCGGGCACGGACATAACTCCGATGACCCGGTAGCAGGCAAGATCCCAGACCTGCATCTCCGTTGCGTTATCCGGAACGGTACCGGAGAGAACAAGCACCGAACCCTGTGCCGGTTCAGCAGTTGAGAGCGAGATCGTCACCGGGGATGCTGCGGCAGCCGGGCCGAAAAAAAATACAAAGAGCGCGATCAGAAAAAAAACTGTGGCGCCTATCTGAAATTGCACATTTTTCATGAACAGGATCCGCATTCGTTCGTGTATAAGAATTGCCAAACGATCCTGCTTATCATCTCTTTAATCCCGGTTTTCTGCAGGCCGTGGTATCCGGGATTATCCGGGAAATTTCGTGTTTTTTCCTGTCAGCGGATTCCCGGGACTGCCCGGCGGTTCGGATCAATGGAATGAATTGCACAAGAGCAGGGCAGGATTGGAAAAAAAGAGAAAATAGTTAAGCGGCAGCAATTACCGGGTTTTTTCTGGATGCAAAACCGATGATAATGGCGCAGATGCCAACAATAATGGCAAGGAATCCCGCAATGAACGGTACAAGCAGCGCAATCATCGGGAATGCAAGGAGAATAACCCCAAAGAGGATGCTGATAAGACCAAGGATTGCATTTCCTGCATCCTTGGAGGTGAGCGCCTGGTACATGTGGAGACATCCCAGAATGAAGGCCCACACCCCGATAAAGATCACAAAGACTTCAAGAAGCACAAGTGTGCTGAAGAGCGGGTAGGCAAGGATGATAATCCCGACAATGATGTTCAACAGGCCAAGGACGATCTTCCACCCGGCATGGCTCTTGTCGACAAAAAGGCTTGCAAGCGAGAAAATTCCCCCAACAAGCCAGTACGCACCAAGGAGCGTGATAAAGAGGAGGGTCGTGATCGCCGGGCTTGCAAGGAACATCGCACCGATAATCAGGGAAAGAATCCCCCACAGGAAGATGAGCCACCAGGGATAGAGTCCAAGGCTGCACCAGCCACCGGCCGGATTTGTTACAGGTGTAGGCATATCTGTCATAAAATGAAAACCTCCATTAACAGGATTGTACCGCGTTGCGCTATTTGAACGCTTGCTTTTTATGGTGCAATAAAAAATGCAGAACACCATATTCCGGCATACCAAAATACGATATCCAAAAAATCCCGGGAAGAATGCCACGGGTGTTTTCAGGTGCCCAAGGATATTCCCAGGAGTGCCCGGATCCGGTCCTGGGTTTCTTTTGGCGTACCGATCGTGTTGACCTGGAAACACCGGATCCTCTCAAGAAGGTTGCGGAAGAACCGGTCCCGGAGTGCGGTCTTTCGTGCGTCCCGGATAAGCAGGTGGGGATTGAAGTACCCATTTTGTGAAAACCGGGAAAATGCATCATCCTTTGAGAGCGGCGTAACAATTTCAGGATCTTTAGGGTCATGCCGGAGGATCACAACGGTGTCAAGCGTTGTTAAGGGGAGAAGCCTGCCTTTTCCTACAACCCAGCGGAGATCGGCAACCGCCCGACCGTCCGCATCGTATTCGTCCTTTGCGACAAGGCCGTCAAATTCCTTCCAGACGGTCGTCAGGTCGTCGCGGATGTAAAAATTCTTTTCCGAACCATATCCAAGGATCTCCGGCCCAAAGATCCTGGCAAAGAACCAGTCATCAGAGATTATCCGTGCCCGGGGATTGAGTAACAGCCCGTAGGTCTGCGTGGTCTTTCCCGCACCCGAAGTCCCCACCATGCAGAGCCCTTTTCCAGCAATATCCACACATGCTCCGTGAATCGACCAGATCTCGTGTTCGTCTTCAAGGATATCCCCGGAAAGGCCAAGGGCAATGGATTTTATCCAGCCGTAATACGAGATGTTGAAGAGAAACGCGGTCTTTGAGTACGGATCAAAGAGAACCGAATTGTCCGGGTACGCGGAATCAAAAAACACATAGAGCCGCCCATGGGACCGGATATCCGCGGAGATAGCGTAGAAATTTTCCTGCCAGGTCAGAGCTAGCGTCCGGTTGTCGCAGAGGAGCTTGATGCAGCAGCCAAAAATATTCGATTTGATCTCGTAGCGGACACGCGTACGAATAAGCGATTCGAGCGTGTCTTTTTTTTCCGGGGAAATGATTGTAACCGTGTATGACATACCAATGCCTCATGTCCGGGTGCCGGTCGGATTTTGTGATCGGCCAGACGAGTAAATGGATATCGGGTCGTTTTTGTTTAGGTACTTTTTCTTTTTTTTTAGGAATCCCAAAGCCTGATGAATGACGCATTATTTGCCACTGCAATCAGACTGTTTCAGCAGTGTACCCTTAATCCATTCCCGGTTTTTCCAGAGCGCACAGCCACCGGCACTCTCAGTTAAAATGCCGTGATGCGAGCGGAGTTCTTGTAAGAGGGGGGATTTGAGCGCCTCGCGGAGGGGGACCCGGGTGAGGTTTGTATCCGAGAACGGTGCTGCAGGGCAGGCTTCGAGACTACCGGACGGGTTGATGTGGACAAAACCCCGGCCTGCGGCAAGGCAGCCGCCATACATTGCCTCATCCCCGGGAAACCCAAAGAAGAGCGCCGGGTGGTCCGTGTTGAGCCGGTTGATCGCCGCGTGCAGATCTTTTTGCTGTGTCGGGGAAAGGACAAGATAGTCTGTTCCTGCCTCGACCGGCACGTACTCGACATACACAACCGTCCGGGTGCCAGTGCCTGTCATCTCCTTTACAAACCGACCCGAGACTGCAACACCGAGATTTTGTGATGTCACCGTGACCGCGCAGCCAAAGAACACGCGGTTTTCCCGGAGTCGGCCGCAAGCGTTCATCACCCGGTCGTAGACCCCCGTCCCCCGGCGCCGGTCGGTTTCCTCCCGAAACCCTTCGACACTGATTATCGGAACGACATTGTTCCGTTCAGCACAGCCCCGGGCAAATCCGTCATCAATCGCAAAACCGTTGGTGAACACAGGAAAGAGGATCTCCGGAAATTTCTTCGCGAGCGCGAGGATCTCGTCTTTTCGTATGAGCGGCTCTCCCCCGGAGATGACGATTACAGAGATGCCAAGTCCTGCGGCTTCAGATACGATCCGGTCAAGCGTGGCAGCGTCCATCTCGCTCTGATGCAATGTGTGACCGGCATGGTGGTAGCATCCCCGACAGGCAAGGTTGCACCGGGAGGTAATGCTCACAAACATTGCCGCCGGGACAAGCAGACCCTCGCGCTCGTACTTCTTCCGGAGTGCGGCTGCTTTTTTCTGGTGCGCGAGGATCCGCATCCCGGCGAGAACAAGCAACGGATCGGCTGCAACCAGCCGGAGAGCCCGGGACAGGGCATCGATGATGGAGGTGTCAAGGACTCTCCGGTAACTGCGGTCTTCATCAGGAACAGCAGGCTTGTGTATCATTGGAATCGTTTCGTGTCCATCCAGGAGATTATTTTTCAAAAACCTTTGATGTGACCGGGTTTATGCCCGGCCTTCCCGCTGTTCAATCATGTCCTTGAGTTTAAGATCCGGGTGACGGTAGCGGCCCCGCCCTTTCGTGCCCCGCAGGACATTGAGCTGGATCGCCTCGGCCGGGCACCAGTGGAGGCAGGCAAGGCACATCTCGCATTTATGGTGCCAGACCGGTTTTCCCTCAAAGATAGAGATGTTCCCGGTCGGGCAGACTTTTGCACAGGTCCCACAGGACGTGCAGATCTCATCAACGGAGAATTTCGCATCGGACTCATGCACATGGGAGATAAATCCCCGGTACGCAAGGAATTTCATAATCGCCGAGACCGGTTCAAAGGCCGGCCGCTGGCGTTTTCCATTTTTGATGATCGTGGCAATATCGCTGATACGGTTTGCAGTTTTTGCGAGGATCTTCTCTTTTTTCTCACCGGATGGCGGGGCACTGAGCGGCGGGTAGTTGCCCGGCATCACTACGGCAAATCCTGCGTCAAGTTTTCGCTTGTTCTTCGTTTCGATGATGTCTTCGATCTGGTGGAGCGCCGAGATCCCGCTTCCCCCCATCGTGACTACGGCAAAAACATAACACCCTGTCGGGATCCCAAGCCGTGAAACAAATTCTGCAACCATGACCGGGACACCACAATCATAGACCGGGCAGACAATTCCCACCCGGCCGGCGTCCGGGACAATCGCGCCCGGGGTGTCTTTCAGCGATGCAACCGGGACAAGGGATGAGTCTCCGAGAAGCGCCCCGATCCGTTTAGCAGCGGCAAGAGAGTTTCCCGTTCCGGTAAAATAATCTATGATGGTCTTCATGATCCCCTCACGACCAATGCGGGATTACCCAGACACCGGTCCTTCCCCATTTATCGACCCTGTATCCGACAGGCACCGGAAGCGTTTGCGTTTTTTTGCCGCTTACTTGGGCTTATAGTATCCCCACTTCTTCAACGCTTCTTTTAATTCCTTTGCTTTCTTTGCTTTCTCGTCGAGCGTTACGCCTTCCTGCCATGCTTCGATTGCCTGCATCGTCGCCATCGCCCCGGCCCGGGTCCCTTTCGGGTGACCGTGGATCCCGCCGGAAACAAGCAGCACGAGATCTTTTCCATAGATATCAAGCACATCCGGGACTAGGCCCGGGTGAAGACCTCCCGAAGAAACCGGGAATGCATTCTTGATCCTGCCCCAGTCCTGCTCAAGGCACTGGTGCGGGACTTCCTTAATTTTTTGGTTGCGCAGCATCTCTGCAAGAAGGATCGACTCGGTCTTTGTCCCGGTCAGTTTTCCGACAGCAGTCCCGGTGTGGATCTGCGAGACGCCAATGAGCCGCATGAGCTTTGCCAGGAAATACATCGTGACGCCGTGCTTTTTGTTTCGGTCAAACGCCGCGTGCATCGCACGGTGGGCGTGAATCGCAAGGCCGAGATCGGAACAGTAGTCCCGCATGGTCATGACGCTCGCGTTTCCCGCAACCACAACATCGATCATCGCGTAGTTCCAGCCGTACTCGGCAAGCATGTCGGCACGCTTCTTCATGGTTTCAACATCGGCGGATATGTTAAGGAATGCCGACTTCTTTTCCCCGGTCTCTTTTTCCGCCTTGTCCCGAAACTTTGTCATGTACTTTACCCGGTCCTCAAACCGGTTGAACGAAGTGGACGTGAGGTTCTCATCATCTTTGACAAAATCAAACCCGCCCATCCAGGTCTCGTACCCGATCTCGGCATGCTCTTTTGCCGAGAAACCGACCTTGGGCTTTGGGACGGCACCGGTCAGCGGCCGGCCCTCGACCTTCATCATCTTTCTTATCCCATCCATCCCGAAGTATGGGCCTTTAAACCCTCGGATATACGCAGACGGGAACTTTGCGTCGACCAGCCGCAGGTTTTTGAGCGCTTTCATGCCGAAAATATTTCCTGCGATTCCGCTCATGAGCTGAACTGCGTTTCCCTCTTCCCAGAGCGCAAGCGGGTAGGCAATCTTTACGAAATTTCCATCGAACTCATATGCAGTCGCCTGGAGTTTTTTCATCCGTGGCGGCATGGTAAAGAGCGTTGTCCAGGTACCGGTCGAACTTTCCGATGCGATCCGGCCGGCCGCTTCCTCTTTTGTGATCCCCGCAGCCGGTTCATAATAATAAAGGCAGACAAGGTCGTCCTTTGTCGGCTCGTACGTTTTATCGACAAATTCATTATACCAGTCAATTGCCATGATAATCCCTGTATCAACCAATGCACTCTTTCCTGAAAAACATTCAGGATAAAACAATCACACCGGACTGCAATGGCGAACTGGCAGGATCTCCAAAGAATTGATTGTGTTCAAAGATCGGCTAAAATAATTCCTTAAAGGGATGATCTCAATGGTTGCCAAACTCAAAGGAGACCACCCCAATGGAGATCATAGTTCCACTACAAGTAAAA
>JBAZFZ010000026.1:0-25452 GCA_041653075.1 Methanoregula sp. | reverse complement strand
TCACAAAGCCGTCGGCCCAGGCAAGCGACGGATACGTACCCTTTCCATACACCGTTCCGGAGATCGTGAAATTCGTATCGCTGCCTTTGGGAGAATCTTTGAGGATCCAGTACAGCATCTCGGAAAACCCGACATACCGGTCGGTTTTCCTCAAAACAAAATCTGAAATCCCGCCATCTTCTGTTGCATAATACCCGTTCAGGCACCGGTTCTTCCCGTCAGAACCATTGCAGGCAGAAAGACGGTACGCGAGCCAGTCGATCACGTCAGGGTCCGTGGACCCGTTGATTGCATCGCGGACAGCGCTTTCCAGCCGGGCCGGGTCAGAACCATAGGTTGACGCGTAGGCCGACAGGTACAGGTCGGGAAGAGTCCCGTTGCTGCCAAAATCCCCGGATTCCGGTGCCGTGCCCGGGGGGTTGCGGACAAACGTGTAATGCGCACAGAGCCAGGTCGGGACAAAGTACACGTTGCCATCGATTGTTCCCAGATCCTTATAGGGACTAACAACATCCTCCCGGGTCTCGTTGAGCATCCGCGCTGCATCGGGAGAGGCCGGTTCAAACGGCCGGATATACCCGTCCTCACGGAGATTATCAAGCACGGTCTCTTCGACTTCAACAATATCGGGACCGCCCGGCGAAAAGACCAAGGAAAAATTCCTGCTGCCGAAAAAATAGGTACTGTACTCATCCGAGATGTAAATCTCCACTTCATCATCGGGATACAGCTGGTGGTAGCGCTCTTTTAGAAGGCTGATGGTCGTGGCATGATCATCGCCGTTCACATCGTCAAGGTATGGGTACAGGGCAACCTTAAGTACCGGGCGATCTGCGGTTGCATGGTTCTCGCCGGCACTGGGGTTAAAGGAGATAACAATCCCTGCGAACAGCACGATACCGCAGAGGATAATTATGGGGGCCAGGTGATTTTTTTTCATGGTCCACTTCAGCTCATCGCAAATCGACATCGTTCCGATGTGATACCGGGAAGCTTAAACGTAACGGCAGGAAACCTGGCCGGGACGATGACGAGTACGAGACGGAACTCCAGATGGCAGCGTATGTGCTCTGGGCCACGGAGTTTTACCAGAAAAGCGCCGATGAGATCGGCACCGGACTTGTGTTCCTTAAGACCGGCGCAACAAAGCCGTACTCATTTTACCCGGAGCGGCTCCGGAAAGTGGAGGAAATGATCCACCGGGAATTTGCGGCGATGAATGCTTCGTATGAGTACGCGGATTTCCCGACCCGGCCTTTGTGAAGGGAGTGCCTGAGTTGCAAATTTGCGGAAGTGTGTCCGGAAGCGGCGAAATGATCCTACACGGATTGAATGCACCAGGAAACCCGGGATTCGGCGCTGTTAAAATCCCTCCGACTTCATAGATGCCGGCCGATAATTTTTTTAAAAAACGGGCCTTGCAGGGACGTATTTTGTAAATTTCAACAGAGACAACCATACCTTTATTCGTTCTTCTCCCCATATCCCGTTCTAAAGCAATCCGCCTTTTCAGGAGGATGCCGAAAAACCCGGACTGAACCTGAAGGTTATAATTGAGAGTACGAAAACGATGAATGTCATTATCCACCAAACATGAGTATCCTCTGGAAATATCTCAAACCGCAAAAATGGCTCATTGTTCTCGCACTTGCCCTGGCAGGTATCAGTGAACTCTTAAACCTTATCGATCCGCTCATTTTCGGGAAGATTATCGATGATTATGCATTAAACCCGGGAAACAGCACCGAAGAAGTCCTGGTAAAAGGGGTGCTGTTCTGGCTTGGGGTGGCAGTCACGGTTGCCGTGCTTGCCCAGGTTACAACAACATTCCAGGATTATTGTGCCAGACTCGCCGTAAAAAAATTCGGCATGCAGATTTTTAATGACGGACTCCAGCAGACACTTCGCTTGTCCTATGACGAGTACGAAGAACAGCGGAGCGGCGAGACGCTGTCAGTTTTGCAGAACGTGAGGTCCGACACCCAGGTATTCATTAACCTGTTCATCAATGTCGTCTTCTCTTCTGTTGTCGGAATTGCTTTTCTTATCGTGTATTCGATAACCATGAACTGGATGCTGATACCGGTTTTTGTTATCGGCATTATCGTGCTCGGGTCGCTTACCGGATTATTAAGCAAATATATCAAGATAACACAGCGGTCGATCAATCTTGAAACCTATAAAATCGCGGGGGCTATTACCGAATCCCTCCGAAACATCGAACTGGTAAAAAGTCTTGGCCTGACCTATCCCGAAATACGAAGGATATGGGACCAGAACCTGAAGATCTTCAACCTGGAGATGATAAAAGTAAAACGGATCCGCCTGCTGACGTTTCTCCAGGGAACAACGCTTGCCATCCTTAAGCAGTCAATATTGTTCATTCTCCTCTGGTTAATTTTCCGGCAGGTCCTTACCACGGGAGAATTGATCTCGATGCAGTTCATCACCACGATCATTTTTGGACCTTTGCAGGATCTTGGCAGCATCATTATCAGTTATAACGAGGTTGAAGCATCGGTGAACTATTTCGATCGCCTCATGCAGAAACCCATTGAACAAAACGTGGAAAATCCCATTGAGATCGACGAGCTGCATGATATCCGGTTTGAGAATGTCGTGTTTCGCCATAAGACGGCACACTATAATGCCATTGACGGGATTTCGTTTTCGGTAAAGACGGGTGAGACGATTGCATTTGTGGGTCCGTCAGGTGCCGGCAAGTCAACACTGATAAAACTCCTGTTGGGATTATACAGTCCCGAAAGCGGGGAGATCTGGTTCAACGGTCATTCGTCCTCACAGATCCGGTATAACCCGTTGCGCCGGCAGATCGGTTTTGTTTCGCAGGACGCCCAGTTGTTTGCAGGAACCATCAGGGACAATCTTCTGTTTGTCCAGCCGGATGCGACCGATGAGCAGATCCTGGATGCATTGCACGAGGCGGCCTGCGATACTATTCTGAGTAATTCCTCGCATGGTATCGAAACGGTTATTGGGGAGGGCGGCATGAATTTGTCCGGGGGGGAAAAACAGCGGATTTCCATTGCCCGGGCTCTTTTGCGTCATCCCCGGTTGTTGATCTTTGATGAGGCGACGTCTGCCCTCGATTCGTTAACCGAAGAGGACATCACAAATACCATCAGGAATATTTCGATGAGCAGGGATCAGATCTCACTCTTGATCGCTCACCGGTTGTCGACAATAATGCACGCGGATGTGATCTATGTTCTGGAGCAGGGAAAGATTGTCGAGACCGGTTCTCACGCGAGCCTTCTCGATCAAAAGGGCCTGTATTACGCAATGTGGCGCCAGCAGGTCGGTGAACGCAGGAACCCGGTGAAGAGACCGGATCCCGGCGTAACAAATGCCGGATAACGGGATCGTTTGATTCTTCTTCCCATCAACGCCCGACAGATACTTCGATACAACCGGCGTCATTCTTGTCAACGATCCGTAGCCTTTCTTGCCCGGGCGCCAAACCTGATATCTTCCCGGCCGGGTGGGTGCCGGTTCGTATGTTTCCCGGACACATTTCCCGGACCAAACGACGCATTCTTCGATCCGGATCCCAAACGGTAAACTAAGTACAGGATTGCGGCCCCGGTTATCCCGGCACGTCAGGTTTAAAAAAACATTAATTTTTGGTAATTGCGTGAAGGATACCACGAATCAAAAGTTTGCATAGAATGTTTTTTTAGCACGGCAGATTTTTTTTAAGATATGTCTCCTCCCCTTACGCCAGTCCTGCCCCCACGGGTGCCGGGGGGTAAACGATGTCCCGGTATTACCCGTATTGGGAGCAGTTCTGTATGCAGGTAATACGCATCATAATAGGGGGATGCCCGGCGGCAGGAGGTAAAGCCCCCCAAGAGCGATTATATCATTTCAAATTTAGTTCAGATTGAATTTTTGGCGGACGTTACATAATCACCGGGTTTTTTTAACAAATACCAGGTTTTTCCAAAATTCATACCGGTGGATCCCAAATTACCGACACGCAAATTCAAGGGAATTGAAGAGTGGCAATTTCAGTCCGGATCGGGTTACTGCACAGGGCAATGAAAAAAAAGTTTTTAAAGATCGTCAGGAGATAATTCCCCGCTCCCGTAATGCAAAATAACATTTCGCACAGGCATCCACATCGGCACCGGCATTATGGCTCCCGGTAAATTCTTCCTGGAACAACTGGAGATGCAGCTCGGTCAGGGTCGGCCATTTGCATCCATACCCGGAGGCTTTGGGGATTTTGCACCAGGAGACAACCTGCGGGGTTTTCATGGTGCAGAATCTTTGTTTTTCCGCAAGATGCGTTTCCAGTTTGCACCGCAAAAATTCGGTCGTGACAATCGGCAGGTCAAAATCGAGATTATGGGCAACGACCGTTTCTGCCTTCTCAACATCGGCATTGAACTGCGGGAGCACCTTAAAGAGCGACACACCCTCAGCTTTGGCCCGGTCAGTCGTGATCCCGTGAATCCGGGCAGATTCCACAGGAATGAAAAAGTCGGTCGGGTAAATAATAAAACTCTCCTGGCTTTCGCGGTTCCCGTCGCTGTCGTAAAGCGACCATGCGAGCTGGACGACCCGGGGCCATTTTTCAACCGGGTTGTTTGTTGCGGAATATTTTGGAAGGCCGGTGGTTTCGGTGTCGAGAAAAAGAAACATCAGGTTTATTCGGGGGGGATACTATTTGGAACTGGTGATTTGAGAGCCCCGGATCGTTGCCGGCGATCACAAGGCACATGAAACGGGGACTAAAAAAAGGGAAAACACAAGAACATATTTCCTTTTCCACCAATACTATCCTGATGAAGCATCCCCGGGCCTGGAAGCGGCTGAATGTAAGAGCCAAGATCCTCCTCGTGTTTTTATCGATATCGATGGCCGCCCTTGGCATTGTCGGATTTGCGGCATTCTCGACCATGAGCAATATGGGGTCCTATGCCCTGACCAGCAGCAGCGATCTCGGCACCCGTGCCGTATCCGACAGCACCACGGCTCTGGAAGCAAATGCCGAATCTTCGCTGTTACGCCTCGCAACAGACCAGGCCGATATCAGCAATGTGATCTTCGAGCAGGTCAGTTCCGAGATGGAGACCCTTGCCGGCTATGCCGATACCGTGCGCCAGCGTCCGGTTTCATCAGAAACGCGTACCCTTTATTCCCAGGATGAACGCCCCCCGGATCCGAAAAATTCCTCGAACTATTTCCTTGCACCCGGGGTCACCCGTGATTCGGTTTCTGACGAATTATCCGCACTTTCAGAGACCGACGATGTGATACAGCCTCTCACGGCATCGGACTCCCGGCTCACGATGGTCTATATCGGGACAGGCTCCGGCCTCCTCTGGAACCACCCCTGGGATAATGCCCTCCCGGAGTCCTATGACCCCCGGAACCGCGACTGGTTCACCCGTGCATACAATGGCAGCCAGGTAATCTGGTCTGATCCTTATGTTGATGCCAGCAGCCGGGGGCTCATGGTTACCTGTTCGCGACAGGCAGGGACGGACACGTCCGGGCGGACCTGGATCGTTGCGACCGATGTGACGCTTGACACTATCAATACCCAGATCATCAACACGCAGGTTTCCGAGCGGGGATATGCCCTGCTGCTCGACAGCCGGGGTAACGTCATCTCCCGCCCGGGGATTACGACCGGCGACAACAAATGGGACGAGTCGTTTAAGACCGAGAACCTGATCGACAGCGACAATGCCGCGCTCAGTGCGGTTGCCCGGGACATGGTGGCAGGAATGAGCGGAACGGCACGGGTGAACCTGAGTGGCGAGGAGAAATATATCGCGTACGCTCCCTTGAAAAGCGTGAACTGGAGCCTTGCCATCGTGATGCCGGTCGATGATGTCATTGCCCCGGCAGAAGAGACCCGGACCCGGATTGTCAATGCAACCGGTGAGACCGGGACATACTTAAACCAGCAGATGAATGCGGCAACAAGCATCTTCGTGGCTCTTTTTGTGTTCCTGTTTGTTGTTGTAACAGTACTCTCGTTCATGTTTGCCCGGATCATCACCCGCCCGGTTGACGAACTCCGGCGCGGGTCGGAAGCGATAGGGGCCGGCGATCTCGAACACCGGGTCATGATCGAAACCGGTGACGAGTTCGAGGAGCTCGCGCACTCGTTTAACACGATGGCAGTTAATCTCAGGAACAACATGGATGAACTCCGGCGCACGACCGCAGAAAAGGAGCGGTTTGCAAAGGAGCTTGAGATCGCAAAAGGGATCCAGCAGAGTTTCCTCCCGGATTCCGCACCGGTGATCCCCGGGATCGAACTGGTGGCAAAGAATATCCCGGCGCTTGAAGTCGGCGGGGATTTCTATGATTTTATTCCGGTAGCAAAAAACCGGTGGGGTCTTGTGATCGCCGATGTATCCGGCAAGGGTGTGCCTGCGGCATTGTTCATGGCGCTCTCCCGCACGCTCATCCGGGCAAGCACGCTTGTCGATGCCGACCCGGCACAGTCCATCGGGCGGGCCAACCGGATGATCTGCGAAGATTCGAAATCAAGCATGTTTGTTACTCTCTTCTACGCGGTCCTCGATGCACAGGAAATGACCCTGAATTATGTCAATGCCGGCCACAACCCGCCCCTGCTCCTGCAGGACGGTGCGGTGGCAGTCCGGCTTCTCAAGGCCAAGGGAATTGCTCTGGGGGTCATCGATGAAGTGGACCTCCAGTCCGTGAAGGTGAATTTAAAACCGGGCGACGTACTGGTGCTCTATACTGATGGCGTCACGGAAGCTATCAACAGTAAGGAGGAGGAATTCGGGGAAGAGCGGCTGCTCCGGGTGATCACCGAGAACCGCAGCCGCCCGGCACAGGAGATTATGGACCGGATCCTTGCCGCGATCACTGCTTTTGCCGGCGATCAGCCGCAGTTTGACGATATTACACTCATGGTCCTTCGTGCGGTCTGAGCCGGACCGGATCGTTCATGGATCGGTCAGCTCTTTTCATGCGGAATCAGGCTCAGCCAAAAATAATACAAAAACGAGATCACGAAAACCTCGAGGTAAAAACTGCCAGCCCAGAAAATAGTATACACCGGGGAGTTTGTTGCATACATGACATCCTGGAGGGAGAGGAGATTTGCAAAGCCGTCAAAGATCCACCCGGTCAACGGGCTTGCGGTACCAAACAGCGGCAGGGACGAACCCGGGACGCTCTCGCCCATCGAGGGAATAAAAAAGATCACGATCCCCAGAAACGACATAAGCGGAAATATATGCCACGGGAATCGGGCACCGATCTTTTTTTCAAACAACGGGTAGGGTCCGATTATCGCAACAGATACCAGCAAAAAGATCGCGGTAATAAAACCCGTCACATTTTCAGATATCCCGCTTCCCGTCATGCAATATCCAAGAAGGATAATTACGGCAATTCCCACCACCGGGGGAAAATAATACGGGACGGGATCTGCAATTTTTTTTATGCCAAGATACAGGATCGACGGGACGGCAAAAATGAAAAGTAAAACGAGGATTACGATTGGCAGGGAAAATCCCAGGAGAGCCGATCCTGCAAGGATAATGAGCAGGGAGATGGTAACGGCAATGACGGGAAACAGTTTTTTTATCATCGCTCAGTCCTCATGAAAAATACCTTGCTCAACACCTGCCGTTTTTTCTGGCATCAGAAAAACCCGGGGCGAGTCTCATCACTTCGGCACATCCCCGGCCGGACCCGGTTCATCCGGCAGGTATTTTGCACATGCCTTTATTGCATCCGGGTTGACCGTGTACCGGACGAGCCGGCCGGTCTTTACTACCGTCAGCACCCCGGCGTCGCGCAGCCGGTTCATGCGCCAGGTTACGGCAGCGCCGGTTATCCCGAGCACTTTTTCCAGATCGCCCCGGGTCGATGCCGGGTTATGGATCAGGTACTCGCAGATGATCCGGTCTTTGCCGTTCTGCAAAAACGCTAAGATCTTTTGATCGGCATCGGAAAATTTCCCGGAGTTTTCGAAATACCGTACATCGGATCCGGATTTCATTACCGCAATCTTTCCGGTAACCTGTAAAACCCCGAGATGGTAACGGAGTGTGCCCCGGCTGATCCCGGATATACGCGAAATTTCATTGAAATAAATACCCGGGTTTGCCGCAATCGTCTCATAGACCCGGGTGCGTGTGTCGTTCCGGAACACCGTTGCCGATGTGATCTTCCGGTAGCCAAGGCACCCGAATACTTTGACGACAAAGAGCAGTTCAAGGGGATAGACAAGGAGCGGTGAGACGCAACAGGCCGCGTATTCCAGCATCACCCAGGGGGGAAGCTCCCAGAATGTTACGCTCCTGTCTGCACCGGAGGTATCGGTATAGGGACTTGTAGGATCCCCTTCACTAGCAGGTACAACAACATACCCGCCATGGTTTAAAATGCCGGACATGGGTACGACAAAGAAAAGAAAGACAAGGCAGACTGCTGATATCACGATAGCCAGCCGGTCGATGTCCATAATAGAATATCTGGATGTTTTATGCTTTGAAAATTATGATCCGGTTTTTTTTGCAATAACGACAATGGAATGGATGAGAATCATTTCAGCGTTTTTATTATGGTCTGTGATCGATATTTCCGCTCATGCCGGGATTGCCATGGCGTACATCGCTTACCCTGATGATCGTTCTTGTCGCGCTTGCAGCAGGAGCGGGCTGCATTTTCGATCCCACGCCCCGGTCCTTCTCGATAAATACCGACTACAAGCTTTCGATCCTTTCTACGGAACCACTCTATAACGTAACGTTCTACCTCCCGATTCCACTGAAAAACGGCACGCCCATGGCAGGGCCGCTTGTCCTGACTGAAGAGTATTTTGCATCGGGAAATTACTCGTTCGGTTTTGTCCGTTCCCCCCCGGGCGCTAATCCCGGCTGGAGAGTGCCCGACATCAATACCGAACCGCTGTACCTTAAGGTCACGGCAGATACGCTGTACCCAAATGAGACGTTCGGAACTAAGTTTGACTTTTTCTATGAGAACAAAACGGTACTTGCATCACCACTCGACTATGCAGACACCGTTACTCCCCCGGGTAACGAGTCTATCCTCCTGCAGAAAGTAAACTTTTCACCAGAAATCCCGACGCAGGATTTTTCAAAAGATCCAGCGCTCATCAGGTACCATCAATTCAACCCTCAGCAGCATGTGGCATTCTACGCCAGGTATTCTGCATCTCCAACGGCCTGGGTCAACGTATATTCGCAGGTCATCGTCATGAACCGGTGGGAATCACAAGGTGAAGAAAAGCAGAATTTCTACTGCGATTCATTTGGCTGGACCAAAATTGGCGAGGCGCACGGATGGCAGATCGCCAGGGGAATTTTTGGTTCGGGTGTGGGACCTTACCCGAATCTTTCAAGTCCGGTCTGGCAGGACGCGATCAATGCAACAGTGCGACAATAACGATCCGGGACCCGCTCATGAACCGGATATGTAAAGGATCTGGCGAGAAAATGTAAATACACCTAATTTAATAAAAAATGTCCGGCAGACCCTGCATGATCCCCATGATGACGATTCCTGACGTTTTGAAAAATACCGGTGTATCGCTACCCTCTTACAAAAAAATACAACAGGTTTCCGGATCAGGTACGTCGTGTGCTATTAGGGGGGCTTAAGTCTCCATGCAGGGTAAAAACCGGAATTTCCCGGGACGTATTCTCGGGGTCTTTTTCATCATTGCCATACTTATCCCGGTCGTCTCTGCGGATGGCATGACCTTCCTTGGCGATCCGGACATGATGCTTCTCCAGCCGGAAAACGACCAGGCCGGCGCGGTATATTACGAGGACGGATACGAGAACATGATCCTGTCCGTCTCGCTTGACTGGAAACAGCAGGGCAACCAGAGCGTCTGGATCTTCCCGGTCCCGGCTAAACCGCAGGATGTCAGCATCGATGTGCTCAAAGGTTTTCCCACGTATGACGGGACACCGCTTGCGGATATCTACGGAACACGGGTTGGCATGGTCGCGGTCGCATCGGCTTCGTATGCCACCTTCCCCCTCACTACCCCGGTTGTCCTTCTTGCGGTTGTCGGATGGATGGGGGATACTTCCCTGGGATTTGCCGGTGCTCCCCCACGACAATCCGGTGATGTTATAATCTGGGACCGGGTTGACAAACGCGGACTGAGCACGGAAGTCATCTCGGCAAAAGACGCGGACGCACTTGCCGGATATCTCGCATCGCGGGATCTCGCGCTCCCGAATGAATCGCTCGGGATGCTCGACGACTACATCGCGCACGACTATTCCTTTGTTGTCACGTCCGTTCAGAACGTGACGGAATACCGGGAGCAGTTCCCATCGCAGTCGTTTGGGATCTCCGGGCCGGTTTACACGAAGAGCGGCTCGGACAACGCACTCGGGGTTTTTGCCCGGTTCCCCACGGACAGGATCTATTTCCCGCTCAAACCGACACGGGCGTACGGGAACCGGACCGTCCCGCTTCTTCTCACGGTAAACGGCTATGTCACACCGGATTTCCCGGCCGTCATTGGCCCGAAAGCATCCGTGTCATACCTGGAGCAGGACACGTACTCTCCTCCGGGAGATCTTACGGGTTTCTTTAACGGAGAAACCGTGATATCGCCATTCACGTACACAAAAATTCTTCTTGCCGTGCCGGCCGAAGAATACACTGACGATCTCTGGCTTGACAACCAGGCCCCGGCAGAGATCTCAAAGCTGTCGCTGATGACCCTGCTCTACCCGCTGATCGCGATCTGCGAGTACGTGATCTTCTCGGTCACCGCCGCACTCCTTGCCGGGCTCATCGTCTTTAAGCGGGGAACCATGGCCCCGGTCCGGCTGCTTCGTCACGGGCTCTGGAACTGTGCAACGCTTATCGGTTTTGCCTGGGCAACACGCCGGCTGGAACTTCCCGAAAGCGAGAAAACGAAACGGGCCCGGTTTGTCGGCGTGTTTCTTGTGCTGTTCCTTGTGTTCGTGACAGCCGCTGCCATGGTATCCGAACCCCGCTTTGTTTTGCTGCTCACGGTATTGCCACTCATCATTGTCATGTACGTTCTCTTTGGAACGCTTGGCTCCGCAGAAGCAGTACTCCCGGTGTTTACCGGCCATGCGGTGTACCTGCCGACAGACCGGTTTATCCTCTGGGGAATAACAATTGGTGTAATGATTATCGTCGCAGGGCTCTGCATCTGTATTGCATACCGGACCGTACAGTACCTTAACAAATGAAAATGAAAAGACCGCGAGACAGAATGGAAAAACAACCGGGAAAAATCCCGGACTTTTCCTATATCGTAAAACCCGTGAGCGCCGATTCGTTAACAAACGGGCGAGAACCGATTTATCATTGCCCGACAGATCCGGCAGGATGAAAGAACGTGGGCCGTGATTATCGTATGAAATTCCAAAAAATTACCCCAATTGTCGCGATCGGAAGTGTCGTCATTGTCGCAGGAATAATCATCCTTATTGTACTTTCCCCGGTCCCGTGGAGGGTTTACCTGTTCTTCCACCAGCCCATTCCCGATGCAGTCTGCTTTGCACCGCCAGCGGATCAACATACCATGAACTCGCTCTGGGAAACGATGGTCAGCCGGACCGGTATCGACAACACTACGGCAGCATTCGATGACATGCAGGTCCGGCTTGCACCGGACGGGACTATCGATCACCTCGCTCTCTCGTTCTATGCGACAAAAGACAAAAGCCGGGGGTATTACCAGGCAGATCTTTACTATGATCCGGATACCTGCGGAATTTTACGGATCCATTCTTCACCGATAGACCCCCCTGCGTATGTCACAAACAATTCCCGGTCCCCGCAGGTGATTCTTGACGAACTTGCAACGATCAACCTCACGGCTCTCGGCCTCTCGGGCAAACCGGTCTTTCTCATGACCCCGACCAGCATGCAGACCAACGTAACCTTTGAGTCCCGGCCCTGCACAGAACTGTTCCTCTTAAAAAACGGCACGATCATTCCCCTTGATAAAGTCGTACTCCACGATACGCAGGCCGATGCCACGTACTGGAATATTTTCTCAGAGCACTGCGTCGATGTCCCGGGGTACGGACAGAGTTGCCAGGGACATGGGGGCATCATCGTATTTTCCGCGGACCGGATTGGTGATGCCGAGATTGTTCCCGGTGTAACCGGGCAACCCACGATCCGCGAATGTCCTCTAAGTCCCATGGAAGGACAGTCCTGCACACAAACTATGTGGGGGACAAGCTGCATCAACTGGACGATAAATGCGGCAGGAGAATTGGAGATGCGGTGAATGCCGGAAAATAATGTGTAGAGGATATGGCTAGAAATCGTTTATATTATGAGGATCATAAGAGGGATACCGATAAAAACGGTGGATTAAATGAACCGTAATACCATCTGTCCCGTCTTCATGGCATTCTTCTTGTGTTTCCTTGTCAGTGCATCGACAGCAGCCGTATATCCCGGAACGTCCACGGAAACAACCTCATCTGTCGCAGTTGCATATGGCGACCCCATTTTCATTCCCTCATCACAGCAGGACCCGGCCGGAGATCCTGCCGGCAATTATACGAAACTTGAGATCATGCCCTCATACATGCATTTCATGATACGGCCGGGTGAAAATAGCGAGCAGGTCGTAACGATCAGGAACCGGGACAAACGCCCGGTCACGATAAACCCTGTCGTAAGGCAGAATATTTACAATGGTGTGAACCAGGCAGAAAAATCTTGGATCTCGATCTCCCCGGCACAGGCGGTTATCCCGGCCGGGCAGAGTGCAAAGTTTACGATCCGTGTCGCGCTCCCCAACGATACGCTCCGCGGAGCATACAATTCCCAGGTTGGTTTTACCAGTGAGCAGTACCCTTCAGCCTATCCCCCGGCATATCCAAGTTACATCCATTCCGTTGGCATTTCCATCGATGCCGCAGCGACACCCGTGGTCAGGATCGATCCTTCATACATTAACGATCCGCTGGAATCGGGAGAAGTGTACCGGTATACGGTCACACTCACCAATTCCGGTTCAGCACCCATTTCCCTCTCCCCGAAGATAAGCAGCGACAACTACCTGATATACGCATCGTCCGGCCCGGTGGAACCAGCCTTAAACGCCAGTTCGTTTGCACTTAAAGCACCGACCGAAATTCTCCCAAAGGAAAACGCAACCATGACCCTGACGGTGAATGTACCCGCCCGGACAAGTGGCACATACAGCGGATATATCGATCTTGGAATCGATGATCCGGGATTACGGGAGGGAGAGGGCCGTGTCTCGCTGTTATTTACCGTCTGGCAGCAGCCGGCGGGTGCATTTACCCGGCAGTTCTCCATGAGTTCTTCAGACACTATCACGATCCGGCTCACGGCAACGTCTCCGGGTTATCCTCAAACGGGGAGCTTTCGGGATCCTCCGGAGCAGGAACCTGCCTTTGATCTCTTGCTCACCGGGCCTTCCGGAAATGTTGCCGCAATGCTTGTAAAAAAAGAAATTCGCGGGACGGTCAGTGTCGGAGGGGATCCGGGATTCTACGGAACGCCGATGTCAAATGAGTACCTCCCGTCGGGCCGGCAATATTCCTATACGTACACAGCGCAGGGATGGCCGGGCCAGTGGACACTCGCAGTGATACCGAAAAACACGCAGACTTTTGAATATACGATAGGCTTCGGAAACGATCAGGCTGCATCGCCGGTATCGTTTCTCCAGCCGGCGTATGCAACCAGCGCGGGACAAACCCGGAGTAAAACGGTAATCCCATGAGTGCCCTGAAACAAAAAATGGGGCAGGATCACAAAAGCGGACGGCATGGTCCGGGAATTCATGGCAAAACACCGGGGATATGCTACCGGATTTTCGTATTCTGGTGATGTATGAATGCACGTGATATTCTCGGTATCCTGTGCGGAATTGTCATTGCAGTTTTTGCCGGTGGGAGTATGATCGCAGGTCTTGAGGCATTCGACGTTGGAGATCCCCGGGGACCGGTCCTGCTGACAAATGGAACTGAAGGAACAGCGGATATCCCCGTATATAACCGCGGAATCACATTTGATGTCCCGCTGCCACCGTCTCCCGAAACTGTCCCCCATTACCGGGTAATTTCCGTGCAGGAATATTCCTCCGGAACCGGGACTGCCCTTACAATAAAAGATAAGATCCCTTCTGTATCTGAAGCACCGGAGCTCGCACAAAAAGCGCTCGGACCCTATGGCGGCCTCCCGACCGATGCAGTACTTGAAAAGACCGGGCAGGTCACCATGAAAAAATATAATCTCTCGACCAGTGTTGTCGAAGAGGAATACCCGCAGTACACGCAGGTCACCTATCGCCAGTACGTTCACGGTTCACCGGTGATAAATTCGGAAATTTCCGTTGCACTCGGTAGAAACGGGGAACTTCTGGATTACAAAAAGAACTGGTATGTCCTTGAACAGGAAGGCTATGACCCGGTAATTTCCGCAGAAGATGCACAGGAAAAACTAAAAAAGCAGGATCTTCTTTTCCGGCCACAGTGCTGTGTCAGCAATGATTCCATCACCCGGGTGCAGGCCGGGTACTATGTTACTACGCACGACCCGTATGCACCGGACCGGGAAGCCCTCCCGGACACCTGCACACCGGTCTGGATCTTTTATGCGATAAAACCGGGAACCGGTACCGATCCGTTCCCGCTGATCGTGAATGCAACGAGAGGATAACAGATTATGGCAGAACCCGATCAACAACACAATACCCCCCATGAGAATACCCTGAATGCGAATCCCGGCAATGCTGGCCGGGAAAAACTTCCCGGACAACAGAAAAGCAACCCGGTCCTTGTGGTCGTATGCTGTATCATCATCGTTGCCGGGCTTGCGATCATTTTTATCGCCCCGCGTTTTGGATTTGTCCCCGGTACATGTATCGAAGACACAATGCCGATGACATTTGAAAATCTGGTCACGCCGTCATATGGCCAGAGCCTGCTATACGAATTCGGCGAACCCGAACCGGCAGCTCCGCCACAACTCCCGCCCATGGCCGATTACCCGATGCAAAAAAACACCATCGATGCACTCATGGCCCGGGCCCACGTGAACGGTTCTGAAGAATCCATCATCGGCAGGTACGAGTTGCCGGACGCCCGGATCATTCTTGTAAAGACCGGTGAAAACATAACCGAAATCCTTGAGGAAAACAACAGTGTCCAAACCTATACCCGGGATATCCGCATGGTGGGAAACCGGAATTACACGATGCAGCATAACCCCTACCAAAAGGCAGATCCCGACAATTCATCGAACAATTCATATGGCTTCTGGCCGATGATAGCCAAACCCACAGGGGCTCAATTCTATAATTATACTATGGCGACATCGGATACCCTCCGGCGGTTCGATCTGATCCTTCCGGGAACAGCAAACACGACCGTTCCCGTCTATATCATCAACAAGACACGGTCCGATTCCTATCTCGATCCCAACAACACGGAAGAATTCTCCATAACAACGACCGGGATATTCTATGTAATTTACGGGGAGGGGGTGGAACACTTTTCGTATGATTCTACCATCACCCCTGCTGCGGGATGGACGGTCTGTTCGAAACAGATCGGTGTCACCATGAACGGTCCGACCGCAGAACTGCGCCACACCGTAAAACTTGCCCGTTCTTCGGAACGGGTGCTTGTCGGGTACATTGGGGTTACCGGTCCCTATATTCAGGTTTCCGAAGGAAACATGGGAAGCAGTATGAGCCAGTGGATCTCACGGGACGGCACCGGGTGCAGCTGCTAAAAGGGATGAACCAGGATCATGAAACCGTTTCGATTCGGTCTGGCTGCGCTCCTTTTTTTTGCGGCTTTCACGATCATGCCCGCAGCCGGTGGATCGAACGATACGTGGGATCCATCATATTACCTGACGCACGCAGACACCCTTGCCGGGCAGAAGGACATGTCACGGTATAATCCGAAAATAGTTCCCGAACCGGTTCACACGATGGACCCGGAGACTGCCCTGCTCTACCCGAACGTGACTGCGTGCGGCAAAAAAGGATGCCTGAAACCTGTGGCCTGCCCGTTTCCGTTCCTCCGGTGCCGGGGTTCACGCACCATTACGGTCGTGTATACCACAAACAAAAGCCGACAGGTCTTTGACGGGCCGACGGTTGATACAGGCATAGCCGGGGAAATTTTGTCCGGGCCGGCAAACCCGTACCGGGGTGGAATCCCGGATGTTTTGCTGGAACCCGGTTTCATAAAAAGAGTGAGTCCATGAACCATCCTGTCATAACCGCAGCAGCCCTTCTTGCATTTCTGATTTTTATTGCGGGATGCACATCCACATCCTCCGTTGGACTCACTGCACAGGAAATTGCCGGACACTACCTGAAGGCACAGGAAACCATGCAGGATTTTTCAGCGATCGTTGAGGTCACGGACTCCGGCGGACGACTCGTGGACCGGGTAAAGATCCAAACGAAAAAACCGCACGATTCCAGGATCGAGTTTCTGATCCCCGGCAGCGAAGCGAACGGGACCCTGGTCCTCACGAACGGGACAGTCATCTGGTGGTATTCGCCCCTGACAAAGTTTGTTCGCACTACCCGGCACTTCGATCCCGATGAGACCTGCTTCACCCGGTGGGATTACCCGGGAATGATCGGTGAGCTTTTCACACACTATCCCGGCTCGTACACGCTCAACAGCACTGACCGGAGGAACAACACCAGTATCGTGGATTTCTCCGCGACAACAGATAATCCGTTCACCGTTCTTCCCCGTAATTACCAGAACGTAAGGGTGTGGATCGATACCGGTACATGGATGCCTGTACGAATATTCCTGTATAACGAAACCGGGCCATCGCCCGTGACCATCGATTACCGGGACATACGGGTAAACAGCAGTATTCACGAAAGCACATTCGTTTTTGATCCGGAGAACGTGCCCCGCCCACCACAGGAACTCCGGCACCATGATCCGGTCATCTTTCTCTTTTCCCTTGATGCAGCCTACAACGTAATGGGAAACGACCTTGTCATCCCGGGATATATCCCGGAGGGATTTGCATACGCCGGCGGGTACCAGATGGGTGACGGAACTCTCCAGCTTTCGCTTGTCAAAAACAAGGAATCGATCAGTTACATCGATTCACCGGTTGTCGGGCGACCTCACGGGGAAGTAATTGACGGAACGGTCACTGAGATACCGGTGAATGGCACGACCGGTGAGTTCCGGCAGGGCAAAGACCGGAACCAGCTGGAATGGATCCGGGCCGGCCATGCATATTCGCTCACGGGAAAGCAGGACCGGGAGGAACTGGTGAGAATGGCAGAATCACTCGTACGGGTCGATGATTCCCTGATGAAAACGCTGCCATGGAATCCGCCAAAGATAGCCGAACCTCTCGGGATTACGGAAATGACATCAATCATCATGCCCGAATCATGGGTGAAGAACCACAATACCAGTGCGACGCCGGGCGTCATGGATATCCGGGTATCGGCCGATGAGTTTTCCCGGGAGTTCACGAACAGCACCGCATACCCGGATTACCGGGTTTATCACAACATCGCAGCGGACGATCGCGTCGTGCTCTACCAGGTCCCTGCCAGCATGTTCGAGCGTGACAACCCGGATCCGGCGTATGTGCATATCAACAAACCGGATTCCGTCTTTCGATCGTATCCTGACCTCACGGCGGTTTTCCTTGCCCAGTGTACAGTATACCGGATTCCCTGTCCGACCGGGAGCGTGAGTGTGAATGGATAACCGGATATCTCCCGCCACATGCCTCAGGAAAAATTGCGTTATCCTCACGCTGATTGCCGTGTGGATTGTCATCATACTTGCTGCGGTTACCCGGGTTCCTTTTGCAGGGCAAAACGACCCGGCCCGGATTTTCTCCTATGTGCTCACCGTTGTCGCCTTCTCTGCATTCATTTCCATAATACCTGCCAGCGTCATCCTGGTGGGATGGTTCACGAAAAACCCAATTGGGGCCGGACTTTTCGGGATCTTCCTGCTGCCCGCCCTTGTGGTTGCCGGGTATCTTCTCACCAGCGGTAAAAACATTGCCGGGATAACAACAGCCGGGATGCTCGTCTTTTATGTAATCCCGTCGGTCCTTTCCGGAGGTGCGGGTTACTGTGCAGCACGGCAAACAAAATCCGGTCTTGCCGTTGCAATTATTCTCGGAGGCATCTGGGCGCTTATCATGATGCATGCATTCAACTAATAAGGTGAATCGATGAACGGTCTTTTTCAAAAATCTCAAAATTTCGCTTGTATCCCGGGAGGGTAAAGGTATCATGGATGTAAAAACCCAAAAAAACCTGCTGACATTTTTCTTTGTCCTCGTAATCCTCGGATTATCCTTTGTCATCGGAGATTACGCTGCCGGTATCGCGAGTTCCTCAACGCCCGTGAAAAATGCATCGCTCTGCCAGATCATCTTCCTTACGGGCTGCATTGCCGGAATGGCAGTAATCCTCGCATTGCAGGAATTTGAGCGCAGGAATCTGCCGTGTGAACCAGATGGCGCAACCGGGAGGTCTGGTTATTCTTTGGCCGGGGATTACAGGAAGGACTGATGATGGTAGCGGAATCGCACTCCCAGATATCTGACAAGAGAGAGATCCTTGTTATGCTGGTCGCAGGAAGTATTGCTGCTTTTGCGTCGGTTATACCAGCAGCAGCTTTGCCAAATATAAATCTCACGCTTGAACCATTCCACGCCACACACGATCCCTCAGTACCCGTCCCGGTCTACGCGTACGGCGATACCCTCGTTGTGAATGCCACTCTTGTAAACTCCGGTCCCAATCCTGTCACGATCATGGGATTCCCGCCAAAAGCCGGGATCTACTACCGGCTCGCTTTCCCGTTCAGGACATTTGATCGCGAACGCAAGGCCGTGATTGTTGGACCAGGCCAGTCTCTTTCGTCACAGGTGATATGGGACCAGAAGGATGCACAGGAGATCCCGGTTGAGCCGGGCACTTACACGATCGCTGTGAATTACCTGACAAGTAAAAATACCTCCGGCCTGTGGGATGAATCTGACCTGAACGGTGTATCATCATACATCGATATTCTCATTCTTCCCCGGGGCGGAGCGTACCAGGGAACCATTGCCGTGAATGAAACCCTTACCCGGGAAAATTACACCGCTACGCTTGAATCGGTCTCGTTTTCCAATGCATCGTGGACGGCAGACATATTGTTCCGGTATCCCGATGATGAGATATACGACTGCGGGGCTACTTTTCCCGGCGAGGGCCCCTACATCCATTATACGACAGGGTTTGCAGCGAATTACTCTTTCGATGCATCGACACCCCGGCACTTTTTTGATACACGTTCGGATTGTTCCCTGAGAGACTCTGAACGATTAGTCTTCGAAGGTGAACCCGTACCGGCGGATGCACGCACCATCTCCCTGAATATTACTTCTGAAGGGATTAACCTTGAAACCGGTACTCATACCACCTCGTTCTGGAATTACAGCGTGGATTTAACCGGCAGACTGGCACAGGCTGGCGAAACTATCAATCATACTTCAGACCGTCAGTCCCGGCCCGCCCCGCTCCTTTCTGCAATCCCGTTCATCGCAGCAGTATCCGCCTTTACCGTATTCGCTGCAATGCATCATGGCAGGAGGCCGTAATATGGTACAAAAAAATTTGTCTGGAACTATTCTGCAGTTACTCTCTGCATACCTCGTATTCTTCCTCATCCTGTCCGCATTGATGTTCTCCTTTGCATTTCTCATAAACTGGGAAGCCTGGTTTTTCGGGATCAAACTTGACGGGTGGCCGGCAGGACTGTACCTTGCCGCAACCGCACTTGCCGCGATCATCCTTGTCGTCCTGCTCCTGAAATTTCCGGAGAGGGCGTTTGCGATCTGCGCCGCATCCGTTGCGTATTTCGCTTTTGTGAATATCCTGCCGGTTTTTTCCCGACAGCGAAATATGTACAGCACACCAGGCTGGACCGTATTCTGGACCGAACTGGTTCTCTATCTTATCATTCCATCGGTTGCCCTCGGGATCTGCGCAATACTCGCCCGCACAAAAAAGGAGGACACGACATGAATACCTCCTGCCAGTTGGATTTTGTGGACAGAAATCATTTTAACCGCTCTGCAAACCGAAAACCTGAACGAACCAGTTGGTTACCAAAAATCAATACGGGGATGTTTCCATGAATTCAAAAGCATACATAATTCTCGCAGCGGTCTGTGCAGTCATCGTCATCAGCATCGCGGTGATTGGTATCGGTGAAAACCGCGTATCTAACCTGTACCTCATCCCTTCCGGAGTATTCGATCCGGCTCATGATGCAGGCAACGCAACCGGCCAGACCCCTCCATCAGCATCAGGAAAGGTCCCGGATAATCTCCGACCTCATGTAAACCCGACTCCCGATGATTCCCTCTACGCGCATGAGATTGTCCTTGCATCGTATGGAAACAGAAACCGCACAGCATGGATCGACAGCACCCATGCGACATCGTTTGACCCTGTCAATTTTACCGGGGCGACAAGTAAGGACCTCGAATCCTATTTCTACCCAAAAGGCCCGGTCATCGGATACGGACATGATATCGCCGGCGTTATTATCGTTATGTACTACAACGGCACGCCGTTCAACAAAACCCTCTCGGATGAAATGTATACTATTATTTCTGCAAAAGGAAATGACTACGGTTTTGAGCAGATCCCCTGCCGGGTCATTTCAATGGAGATGGTCAGATCCGATATAGCAAAAGATCCTGTGACTCCCCGGATTACTGACATCACTGAAAAAACCGGGCTGAATACTACTGAAGATTAGGTGGTGTCCCTGTAATGATGGACAATTCCGCAGATCGGACTGGAATGACCGTGATGATCTTCAGACAATTACCAGACGGGCGTGAATGAATCATGGAACCGACAAAACTTTTTAAAATCGCCGATGCAGTTCTTGCGTGTTACATCGCCACGATCTCCCTGCTTTCAGCAGCGATGTTTTTCTTTGTCTTTATCCTCAATTGGGAGGACGGGTTTTTCGGGATCAAGCTCGACGGTCTTCCGGCCGGGATTTACCTGTTCTGCAAAGGTTTTGTTGCATTTCTCCTTGCAGTCCTCGTGTTAAAATACCGAAAGAAGGTCGAACTCGTCACGGTCTGTACGATCGTCTATTTTGCCTATCTCATCTGGCCGGTCCTTTATGCCGTGCAGGTCATCCCGACCTTCCTTGGAACTCTGATGTACCTTGCGCAGTTCTGGCTCGGCATCGGTATTCCTGTCATCCTTCTTGTTATCCATGTGCTGGCTCGTTATAATGTGGAACAACCGGACGGGGATCCGGGCAGGGAGCGGGAATGAAAATTTTTCCGGGAATTATTGTCGCCTTCCTGGTCGCGATCCTTATCTCATCCGGCTGCATCCAGTCAGGATATCCCGTATTGCAGGAGACGGCCCGGGACAATCACGATGCGGTTGCTGAACTCGGATCCGGGTACCTTCACACCTATGGTACAATGCGGGATTTTTCTGCAAACCTCACCATGACCTCTCCCTTCGGAATCACCTGCGAAAAGATCCGGTTTGCACAACCGGACAAATACCGGATCGATTATACCTGTCCGAAGGATAACGGTTATAATTTCACGGTTTTCGATGGCGATGCCCTCTGGAGCGTGAAAAATTTCCCGAAAGAAGAGATCTTCATGCTCCCGGCCGAATCGCTGAATCTTGCGTTCACGGATGAATTCGACACATCTGGCATCGATACACTCATGACGGTCCGGACCATTCTTGAAACCTCCACCAATCGTTCCAAAACGATAACTCTTACAAAAAACACAGCTGCGATCTTTCTTAATGTCTCAAACATTTCCCCGCCGGTGTATCTTCCCGGCCACCGGTTTGGAGACATCTCGTTTGCACACCTGGTTTTTGGGGAACAGAATTCAACAATACGTTCCGTTACGTTTTTTGATAACAGTCAGCGTGAAATTCTCTCCATCGATTACTCGGATGTGAAAATCAACAGCGGATTATCCAACAACACATTTTCATTTGTCCCGCACGCAAACAGCGCGATCCAACCGGTTCCAACGTTAATCATAACACCGATCTATATCGGATCGGTTAATCAGGCACGCGAGGCTCACGATAAAGGATATTTCGGGGAAATGTTCCTGCCCGGGTACATCCCGGCAGGGTATCAGTTCTCGCAGGGGTCGAGTCTTCCCTGCAGGTGGACATCGTTCCTGTACAGCAATGACGGATCAACACTCCGGATCGATGAATGGGTAAGTGTTGTTGCCGGGAAAACCCGTTACTGGTATTCATACCAGATCCCTAAACCGGAAAATGCGACACCGGTACGTATGAACGGTATGACCGGGTACTACCTTGAATCGGGATCGGAAAATCAGCTCCGGTGGATATCCGGGAATATTTCTTATCAGGTCTCCGGACCGGTCAACAAAAGCGAGCTTGTCAGGATCGCGGAGTCGATAGCATGATCCCGCCCGCGAACCGGTCCCTCTCCATTGCAATCCTGATCGTAACCGGTCTTGCAATGCTCTTCTTATTTATCGGATCGCTCCAGGGATTTCCCGGCCCGGCACCCATCCAATCTTATTCCGTAGTACGGGCACACATCAATCCAACGGTTCCGTGGGACACGGACAATACAAGCAGCATCGGACACGAGATTGACCTGCTCGTAAAACCCGAAACCATCCTGTCGGGGATTGCAGCGTGCAACCTGTCCGGACCTATCAGGACCGATACGCTCGTGGCAACAACGGAGTCAAATCTCACAGCGTCTGCGGTTTTTACCCTCTATAAAGAAGAGTCAGCCGACCCCGCATATATCGCGTACGACTATTATCTCGTCTGGATCAAAGCCGTGGGATCGTCCAACCCGGCCATACCGGGAAACAATTCTGAGATCACGCAGCTCCGGTCCGGGATAATGCTTGAAAATACCAGCGACCGGATCACTGACTGGAGCCCGTACACCGATACATCCGGGCCTGCCGTCCCCCACGAGGAAACCGTTGAGCTGGGGATGTGCAGGATCATTTCCGAAGACTATACGCTTGTGCAGGGCCGGACCGGTGTCGGATCGATTTACCCGGGGACCGACAATACCACCGGGAATTTTACCATCCGTTGGCAGGGGCATCTCAACGGGACGCAGGCGATGGTAGGTGGCGCAGAGATCCGGGTCCCGAAAAATGCATCGTATAATTACACCCTCGTGCTCGATGTTCTGGGGGTGGTGACCCGGTGATATCTGTAGAGGATTGCTCCGGCTTCCCCAAAGGGAACGCGAATTACCCGGCACAATTTTGGAGCCTCATGAAGCCAATGACAGGATCTTTATTGAATGCCGCGTCGGAAATCCAGGAAATAATTTCAGAATGCCCCATAAGTTCAGGGTATTATAAACGATGACTCAGCAACAGGCAGGAAAAAACACATTTGGAAAGATACCCGGAATCGTTCTTGGACTAATCCTCATTTTCGTGTGGACACTTCTTGCGGTGCATATCGAATCCTCGACGGTTGCCGGCCACCAGAATGTTTACGCAAATCCGCTCTTTGCATGGATCAATCTCGGCCCGGTCCCGCTTTTCATTGCCGCAGGGTTCTGTTATTTTATGCGATCGGATCTGCCGGCTGGAAAACGCAGGAACGATGTTGCCGGGATAAAAGGAATGATCGCAGGATTTTTTGTCTGGCTCGCCGCGATTCTTGTCATTTTGCCACCGGGAAACACAAACACGCTCAACATTTATCCTGTTATCGGAGGGTATCTCCTGATGCTTGTATTCGCGTTCGCATTCCAGGGAAAAATCCGGGTGAGTGGAGACTAAACAGGAGGGATATAGATGAGAAACGAATCGGAAAATACACGGCCAGCATCGCACGGGATGACAAAAAACCCGGAAAACTTTTTTGCCGGCCGAATAACGGACTGGTTCCCGGGAAAATACTGTGTCCTGCTTTACCTCGTTGCAGCTGTTTTTGTAACCCCGGTACTTGCAACGGGTCCGGACTGGACATGGCAGTTCCCAAATCCCGATGCACAATGGGGCGTTTTAGGGCAAATTACGTTCTCACCAGATAACCAGTATTTTGTGACGACTGCCCCGGATGGATCGGAAGCTTTCGCATTTTCCGTGAACGGGACGCTGCTCTGGAACTACACACCGGAAAACACCACGACCGACTGGACGAAAATTTGGATCACCGGTGTTTCCATCTCGCCGGACAGCACGTGCATCGGGATTGCCGCAATGCTCCCGGGATGCTGCCATGGGGTCATAACAAACACGCCATCCAACAAAATCACGGTGTTTGACCGGAATGGCTCAGCCCTGTGGAACTTTTCAAACCTTGAACCGCCGCGATCCCTGGCAATGTCAAATGACGGGCAGGTGATCTTTGCAGGGTATGCAACCCGGAACTTTTCATGCATCGGTATGGAGGGATCGCCCCGATGGAACGTTACCTTGTCCGGCCCAGTGTCGGATATCGCAACATCTGCGGAGGGGAATTATATTCTTGCAGGTGGCGAAAACATCGGGGGCGAGTTTTCGGATGATCTCTACCTCCTTACCCGAAACGGTACGCTTGTGTGGAAATACCAGACGAGGGGGAGAAACACCGTAGGAATTTCCCCGGATGCACAGGCCATGGTCGTGCTCGGGGACTCGCAGGGGAATATCTGTGCCCGGAACCTGACCGGGGAGATAGTGTGGAAGCGTGAATTTTCCCGGATCGGGACTGCGATGGCGCAATCCGGGAACGGGAATTATATCGTAGCCGGTACCGATGACAACCGGATCCACCTTTTGGATGATCGGGGCGACGAGCTGTGGGATTACCGGGTCGCCGAACCAGTAACGAGCGTCGCGTTGTCCGATGATGCAGATACTATTGTCGCAGGAACGGAAGGAGGGATGTATATCCTCAATAAATCCGGAGCATTAGTCGGGAATTTTACCACAACGACACCGGTGAGAGCGGTAGGCGTATCATCCGATGGAACATTGGTTGCGGGGATTTCGGACCGGATTTATTTTTTCCATGCGAAAGGAAACGGGACTGATACAACGGTCAATAGTGCAAATAAAACACCGGTTCTCACCGGGAAAACCGGATCGGTGCCGACATCACAACCGGCCCCGGTCCCGGGGGTGATCGTGATCTTCGCTGTGGGTTTTGCGGGATGGCGTATCAAAAGAAAGAACGGAAAAAAAGAGTGGGAAATCCTGGAGCTTTCGTAAACCAGACTGAGGTGATCAGAACAGGGTAAACGGTGAACTAACAATCATCGGCTGAGAAAAACAAGGAGCTCCCCAAAAGAAATTGATTGTGTTCAAAGATCGGCTAAAATAATTCCTTAAAGGGATGATCTCAATGGTTGCCAAACTCAAAGGAGACCACCCCAA
>JBAZFZ010000025.1:0-25987 GCA_041653075.1 Methanoregula sp. | reverse complement strand
CACCCGGCCGCTCGATACGATTGCCCGGCTCTTTGGGCCGGACTACTCCCGCGAGCTGATCCCGGTCTCTGCCGATCTCCCGTTTATGAAAATATCCGGCTACATCTCCCGGCCGGCGCTCACCCGCAAGGATAAGGACCGGGTGCTTGTCTCGATTAACAACCGTTTCATCTCGTCCCTTCCCATAATCTCGGCAGTCCGCGAAGGGTACGGGACGCTCCTCTTCCGGGACCGGTATCCTGTCGCATTCCTTTCTCTTGAGATCGATACCCGGCTTGTGGATGTTAATGTCCACCCGACAAAAAAAGAGGTCCGGCTCTCCCGGGAAAAAGAGATCTGCGATGGCGTCCGCGAGGCGGTCCGCAAAGCGCTGCATGTACACGACCTTATTCCCGATGCAGTTATGGCCCGTAAAGAACAGGAACTCCCTCTCGAAGGAGAACATTCCGGGGGCAGCACAGCCCCGGAGTCTTCGCATCAATCCCGGGACGGTTCCCCCAGTTTACCGGATAAAAAAGCACGCATCGCGTCAGTACAGGAATCTTCTGAACCGGGTTTTGTCTATGACCATGAGATCTCCTATAGTACTGAAGGAATCCGGCCCGAAGATTCCCGTACCAGGTCTCCTCAGGCGCCTTGCCCCCGCTCATTGTATGCACGGGACGCAAGCGGGAATGAAGCATTCCTGAAGGACTCCCCGAAGTTATCCCTGTGGGAGAAAACCGGCATCGCAGAGCCAACCCATGCCGGGACGCGTTCGACCGACCACCGGCTCCGCCAGACCGAGCTTGCGACCGGTGTTTCCCCTGCGACATCCGCGGTCCCTGAACTTGCCGTGATTGGCCAGGTCGGTGGGATCTATATCCTTGCCGAAGGACCGGATAGCGAACTCTTCATCATCGACCAGCATGCTGCGCACGAACGAATTTTTTATGAAAAGATCTGCCTGAGTGCTGCAGCCCGGCATATCCAGGAACTCATCGAACCCGGGCTCATCCACCGGTCGCCAAAAGATGCGGCGCTTCTCCGGGATCTTATACCGGTCCTTGCACAGGAAGGCGTCATTATCGAGGATTTTGGGAGCGATTCGTTCCTTGTACGGGCAGTTCCGGCAATCATGGGAAAGATCGAAGGCCCGGGAATGATTGACGATCTGGTAAGCGATCTCCTCAACCCGGATCCGGCCCGGCCGGTTACCGACCGCGAGCGGATAACACGGATCATCGCGTGCAGGAGCGCGATAAAGGCGGGCACCGTTTGCACACAGGAACAGTGCCAGCGTCTCATCGACCAGCTCCGCATGACAAAAAGCCCGTTCACCTGTCCGCATGGCAGGCCCACGATCATCCGGTTCCCAAGAGTGAAACTGGACGAGATGTTCAAACGGATATGAGCCAGATTTTTTTGTTTTTTTTTAACGATCCTTATGGGGGACAGGGACGTTTGCGGAAAAGACCAATGATTCTTTTTCGGGAATTCCGCAGCATTGGATTATCTGCCCCGGATTGACAGGATCTGCATTATCTGCCGCCCGGGAAAAGTGTCGGAAAATTCAGGCCCATTTGGGGAGAATTTTGCCAAAATCTCCAAAATTTAAGCTCCATATAATGCCCCGTATTTGGCCGCCAAAGGGGTTTCTTTCGCGGTTATTTTCCGGACATATGGATCTCTGATCCACCCTGAGAAACGGCTCCAAAACGCGGATATTGCCCTTGTTAAAATCTGTCGTTTGCCAAAAAATCCTCAATTTGGGCCCTGTTTCAAACGGAGCCCTTTACGGGCTTCTTTTGGATCCAAAAACTATCAATCGGAGCACGTATAGGGCTCGGATAGGTTATGCTTTTTTGGCCAGTATCACAGGGTCCCCTTTACAAAAAGGCAGACCAAAAGAGGTCGGTCAAACGTATTATCGTTAAAATTATTCGGATCCCGAAAATAATCGAAATTCGGGTCTCCTACAATGCCCCGTAAATGCTCGCCAAACCCCATTCTTCTGCGATCATTTCCCAAACGAACAATTACGCATTTCGCGCTAAAAACCCTGCCAGAACGCTAATATGCGAACCGTTAAAATTGTCCGATTCCAAAAATATCAACAATTTAAGCTCCATTTTAAACCAAGCCCGTTACGGGTTTCTTTTGGATCCAAAAACTGCCAATCGGAGCATGTATGGGGCCCGGATGCGCAGTACTTTTGCCCAGGAGATCCCGGCATTCCCGAACCCGGGAACCGGTGACGGCCTGTCAATTACCCCCATCTTTTTACCGTTCTCACAAAACACAATTTAAAATGCCGGCAAAACCGGATTTGAAAAAAATGTTTGAAAAATGCGAGGGAAAGATTTACGTCCCCTCATCGGCAAAAAAATCCTGCATGGAATCTGCGGATACTACGGTACACGACTTTTCTCCGCTACCGGAGGATTCGGGCACTCCAAAGGCAGGATCGTTTTTACCATGAGACTTTTCCCAAACACTTTTTCAAACGCTTTCTTTTCCGCTTCAACTCCCCAGACCTCCAATTGACAGTCAGCCTGTGCCACGATTTCAAGGACGATCTCGTTTTTCTCATTCTTGATAAACCGGGCATGCTGCACAAGACCCGCATGGCTCCGGTCCAGACTCTCACCCAGCCGGACAAAGGTCGAGAGGATCATCACCATTTCCTGTTCGTGTTCATCGAGATCGAGCACTTCAAGATGTTTCCTGCGCGGCTTTTTCTTCCGGTGGAAACGGGCAATGTTTGCCATGATATCGATCTCTTTTTGATCAAACCCGAGAAGCTCGGAATTTTTTATGATGTAATAGGAATGGGCGTGATGATTGGTAAACGAGATAAACGATCCTATGTCATGCAGGAACGCAGCATACTTGAGAAGTTCGCGCTCGCGGTCTTGGAACGTGTGCAGCCGGATCTCTTTTGCGCTGTCAAAAATTTCCAGCACCAGGCTTGTCACCGTCCTTGCATGAGATTCGTTGATCCCGCAGGACCGACCAAGCTGGAGGACACTGCTCTCCCGGGGGGACAGCGTCCCAAACTGGGGGAAACTCTCCATGCGGGAAAGGTAATCTACCAGGAGGCCATCCTGGAGGCCCCGGCTTGTAGTCGTCATCGTATCGATGGAGAGTTCCTTCATGAAAGTATCAAGGATTGCCGCACCGGCAATGATGATATCGGCACGCTCGGGATTTATTCCCGGGACTTTCCTGCGGTCTTCAAGCGACAGCGAACAGAGAAGATCGATAACTTTTCGCAAATCCCGATAATGAAGGACCAGTTCTCCCGAGGCATCGTGGGAATGGTATACTTTCTCTGCAATCTCTGCCAGGTTTATAACCGTTCCCGAACTACCCACGGCAAGTTCTATCTTCTGCCGACGGATATCCTGAACCGGGCGTATGATCTCGTTTCTTACATACTGCTGGATTTTTTTATACTGCTCCTGCGAAACCGGGCCGGAAACATTCCGGGAAAAAAACTGGTTGGAGAGCCGTATTGCCCCAAGCTTGAAACTTTAAGGGATTTGGTGCTGGGGCGGGCCCCAAAGGGCGATTTCTGTCCTGCCCCCGCCGATATCGATAAAAAAAGCCAATCGGTCGCCAAGATGCAGTGCACGTGAAACGCCCAGATAAATCAGGCGGGCCTCTTCACGGCCGGAGATCACCCGGACATCCAGCATCGCATCGTGCCTGAGCCGCGACAGCAGTTCGTTCTGGTTTGAGGCTTCCCGTGCTGCAGAGGTCGCAACGGCAACAAATTCATCCGTGTTAAATGTCCGCGCCAGTTCGACAAATTTCCGACAGACCAGGCATGCCCGGTCAATTGCCCCGGGGTTTATCTCGTCGTCGTCAAACTCTCCTTCACCAAGACGGATTTGCTGTTTCTGCCGGGAAAGGATGCTGTAGGAATAGTTCGGATTGAACCGGACGATAAGCATCCTCACCGAGTTTGTCCCGATATCGATAAACGAAACGATCCGCCCGGAGGATCCGATATCCTGAAAACTCACGCTATCACCAGCGGCCTGCCGAAAACTTCAGAGAACAGGTCGCTTTTTTTCTCTGCACGGGCCTTTTCCACACCCGCATCCGCCGATACTATTAACTCGCAATATACTTCAGGTTCACGGAGACTGCATTTGAGATCTGTCACAATACCCGTGTGGGAGTAATCAAGGCCGTCAGCGATCCTGATAATGGCGCCAAGCCGCCGGGCCCGTATCTGATCCTGCCGGTTAAGGATAAACCAGATACCGGGGAGCCGGACTCTCGGGCTGCCACCATGAAACCCGGCAGCAAGTGCCACAAGCGCGAGATCCGGCAACGGTACCGGGAGATTGCCGCGGGAAAGGATCATTTCTGCACTTTTTTTCTGGTGGCCTTCCCGTCCGTACTTCCATCCGATATCATGAATAAGCGCAGCATACGCCAGAATTTCCCGGTCATGATCCTGAAGCTGGTGAATGGTGGAAAGTTCGTCAAATAACCGGAGCGCTAAAGTTGTGACGGTATGCACATGGGCATTAAGATCCGGAGGATCCAAAGCCTGTTTTTCAAAAGCTTCACGACAGGCATTTTTATCAACACCAGCCAGTGATCGGAATTGTATTTTCTGTCCGAAAAGCAGCACCTGGCGCAGTTCATCCCAGAAACCGGTGCGGGAAAGAGAGTCCCAGAACCGGACAAACTGCCGGTAGAGGAGCATCCGGCGTTTTTCCCGGTTTTCAAGGAGCCGCCTGAGAGGTGCAACCGTGGAAACTTCAGCGCAGCGCACCTCCCCCGGGGAATGGCTCCGGCAGCGCTGCCGGACAATTGCTATCGAGACCTGGTCTATCCAGACATCGCAATCATGGATCTCGCCAAGCAGATCCTGGAGCTTTTTTATCCGGATAAGCTGCTTTGCAAAATGACGCCGGTAAACAGGTGCATAATACTCAAGCGTGTAACGGAGTTTTTTTGTGGCAATTCTCAGGGCATGGTGCTCGAACACTGAATCAGGATTATGGACCCATGGCGCATAGTGGTGAACCGCCTTCAGGCATTGTCCGATCCGTTCTGCTGCAACAGGCGGGATACAGCACTGCAAAACCCGGGCACCTCTTTTTTTCCGGGCTATGTCAATCTGGATGAAAAAACTGTGCATCTGTTCAGGAAGCCGGTTTTTTTCCAAATTGTCAAGCGCAAGGAGGACATCCTCCTGGAGGGGTTTTCGTTTTTTCTGGAGCCGTGTCAAAAGAAGGGTCAACGGATCCTTGTAAGAATCGGTCATGAGGGGCTTTTTTTTCGACGGTTTACCCGATGAAAAATTTTGAGAGGGTTCAACCCCGCCACCGTTATCCGGTTCTGCCGAGGCTTCTTTTGCAAGGGATTTACGGTATTTTTTCAAAAAAATTATCTGGACATCGAGGTCACGCGCGGCGCCAAGGGACCGGGTTATATCCTTTACCTGCCGCAGCCATGCGCGGTGCTCTTTTTGATCATGCTCGCTTAACGCGAGAGGGAGGGCAGCCCGGAGCCTGCGGGAGGCAACTCTCATCCGGTGGAGATGTTCAGGGTCCTTTCCCTCGCGGACGCCCGGGATCTCCTGCCCGAAACTGTCAAGCAGGTCAAGCATCGCGGGTGCCCCAAATATCAACCCGGCATCCGGGATATGACCGGTATCTCCGGATTCATGCGGGGGAATCATGCCATGTCCCCGGGTGAGCAAGGAACCAGTCCTGGGAATTGACCGGGTTTTCACCCTTCTCCGGTATTTTCATGATATATGCGCCATCAGGATCAAGAAGTCGGAGCTTCTGGTTGTCATGCAGTTCCATGGGTAGAATTTTCTCAATAATGGCCTTTTTAATGGTTTCGTCGGTTACCGGGAACAGGATTTCAACCCGGCGGTCAAGATTTCTTGGCATGAGATCGGCGCTTCCCAGGAATACTTCCGATGCACCACCGTTATGGAAGTAATAGAGCCGTGCATGTTCCAGGAACCGACCGACAATGGCACTCACCGTAATATTTTCACTGATCCCGGGAATGCCGGGTATTAAGCAGCAGATGCCCCGAATCTGGAGCTCGACTTTTACCCCGGCCATGGATGCACGGTAGAGTGCTTCAATGCATTTCTGGTCGACAAGTGCATTCATCTTGAATATCAGGTGGCCGTTCCCGTTCTTTGTATGGCTCGCGATCTCCCGTTCGATACGGGAAATGATATTTTTCCGCAGGGTAACCGGGGCGACAAAGAGTTTGCGGTACTGATCGAAACGTGCAAAACCGGTCAGGAAATTAAAGAGGTTTGCCACGTCAAACCCGATGTCCTTGTCGCAGGTAAACATCCCGAAATCGGTGTATACCCGGCTTGTTGTCGCGTTGTAATTTCCTGTCCCAAGATGCATATACCGTTTAATCCCGTCCTTTTCACGACGGATGACCATGCAGACTTTCGCATGTACCTTAAGCCCGACAACACCGTAGACAACATGCACGCCGGCCCGTTCAAGCGCCCGCGCCCACCCGATATTGTTCTCTTCATCGAACCGCGCCTTGAGCTCGATAAGCGCGGCAACAGCCTTGCCGTTTTCCCGTGCTTCCATAAGCGCCTGCACAATGGGGGAATTGGAACCAACCCGGTAAAGAGTCATCTTGATTGCAAGGACATCAGGATCGTGCGCAGCCTGTCGGATAAAGGTAATTACCGGGGTAAAACTGTCGTACGGGTGGAAAAGGAGGATGTCCTTTTTCGCGATTTCCGAAAAGATATTTTTTTCTTCAGATAATTCGGCAGGTACCAAAGGCTGGAACGGGGGATCTTTTAGATCAGGTCGGTCAAGGGAAAGCAGCTGCATGAGGTCTGCCATCCCGGTGGGGTGGCCGCTCCGGTAAATCATATGGGACTGGACACCCAGGTTTTTCTCAAGCATCACAAGCGTTGAACCGGGCATCGATTCATCAACCTGGATCCGGACGGGCATCCCCCGTGCCCGCTGTTCCATGTATTCCTCAACGGTTGTTAAGAGATCTGATGCTTCATCTACTTCGATATCAAGGTCGGCGTCCCGGGTAATCTTGAACGGATATGCCCCGACCACCTCAAGACCGGGGAAAAGGAGATCGATATGTGCTGCAACGAGATCCTCAAGGTAGATAAGGTGTACCTCTTTGTCATGGGGATACCATGACTGGTCCGGGTCCTGGATCCTGATTAAGCGGGAAAAGAGGTTTGTCGGCACCTTGAGCCGTGCGAAAAATTCTTTTTTTGTTGTCGGGTCGCGGACACTTACGGCAAGATTCAGGGAAAGGTTTGAGATAAACGGAAACGGGTGGGCGGAATCAAAGGCAAGCGGGATAAGAACCGGGAAGATTTCCTCAAGGAAATATTTCCGCATCGCATCTTTCTGGACATCGGTTAATTCGACATAGGAATGAATAAAAATACCGGCTTTTGACAATTCCGGCAGGATCTCGTTCCAGCAGTCGTACTGCTGCCGGATTTCCGGGCCAAGCGTCGTTTTTATTGCGGCAAGCTGTTCGGCTGCGGTCATCCCGTCTGGAGGTGCTTTAAGAGCACCCTGTGTCAACTGCCTCTGGAGACCAGAAACCCGGATCATGAAAAATTCATCGAGGTTGTTTGCGAAAATGGAAAGAAACTTTACCCGTTCCAGGAGAGGATGACGGGTATCTTTTGCCTCCATAAGGACATGATGATTAAAACGGATCCAGCTTAATTCACGGTTGATATACAATACAGGATCCAGAAGGTCGTGTTCTTTACCGGTCATGGGAATTCTCCCGGGAAGGTGGGTTCTGGCAGGGACGCCTTTTTTTTACACACCGACACCGATTCATGAATGATTATTTTTTCTCATACATACTTTGCACAAGCCGGTTAATCAATCCTGCACCCGAATTGAGATCTCCATAGGTGTATAGGGAGGGACAGAGCAACGCAGCACTCCCTCAATACCGGCCCTGCCACCCTTCGGGAAATTAAAAAAGGGAAGTGCGCCATTTTGTGCATCATATATTTTTGCTTGTAGCAGACCTGGTTATTGCCGCTCATTTTTTTTAAGACATATCCCACTCCTACCGGGCAGACCCGGAGGGTATTATGGCAAAATTCCATGAAGCGATTATGGGTAAGGCCAGCATTCGTTTGACCCGTCGTGAATGATACCGGGCATTAATTTTTTCCACAGTAAGTCCGATGACATTCTCCCCACAGGTTTAAACACTCCAATCGCACAAATGTAAGAAAAACATTACCGAGTGTGAATAAGCATGAACTTTGGAAATCTGGGTGGGATCGGCGGCTCTGTTGCCGGATTCCTTACGACTTCGGAAGGCCAGGCGGCAGTGAAAAATTTTCTTGCAACCCCGGATGGAATGACCCTGCTCAAGAGCTTTGCATCGACCCGGCAGGGCCAGCAGGTCATTATGAGTGTTCTCCCCTCCGTTGTTGACGGCATGAACCTGCCCGAACCGGTCAAAGCCATGATCAAGTCGGCAGTCCCATCGCAAACTTCATCAAACTCATCATAAATCTTTACGTATTTTTCCTTTTTTCCCGAAGGCCGGGATGCTGATTTTTCAGGGAGATATCGATTAAAAAAACCGAAAATCCGGCCCCGGTCTGCCCAAATGACCGGTTACCTTATAATGTTGCCCGTCAGAATGTGTTATTGGTTAGATCATAAGTTTCAGGGGAATGAATGACAGAAGATATTCCGATTCCTGACGGCCAGGTTGCACGAAAAAAACTGCATTTCTTCTGGCTTGCCGATTGTTCCGATTCAATGAAAGGCAAAAAGATAGCAACCCTCAACCAGGCAATCCGGGAGGCAATTCCGGAGATCCAGAAAGCCGTTGCTGCTTACCCTCAGGTTGACATCCGTATGCGTGCCATACGGTTTTCGGATAAGGCTGAATGGCATGTCGGTCCTGATCCAGTTTCGTTACCGGAATTTACCTGGCCCGAACTTGAGACAAACGGACTTACCTCAACGGCAAAAGCAATCGAATTGCTTTCCGGGGAACTATCCATTGAGCGTATGCCCCGACGCGGACTTCCCCCTGTCTGCATCCTCATTTCTGATGGTTACTGTACCGATCCCCGCGATGAATACGACAATGCAATTGCAGAACTCGGGAAGATTCCCTGGGGAATAAAAGCGGTCCGGCTTGCAATTGCAATAGGGGATGAAACGGATTATAATGAACCGGAACTCTTAAAATTCGTCAACCAGGATTCAGTAGGTCTCTTAAAGGCACATTCCCCCGAGGAACTGGTTACCTATATCAAGTGGGCATCAGTCAGCGCATCGGTTGCCTCATCGCGTGGCCGCAGCAGGGAATCTGACACAACAGAAGATTCATCAAACGTCTCTCTTGAAGCTCCGCCGCAACTCATAACGATAAATACCGATCTCTTCTGAAAGGATCATGGCGTCACCGGAAGAATTTTCCTGCACCTGTGAGACCGGTCTTGGCTGGGCATTCGGATGCAGTCGGACCGGGGCTTCCCATATCCTTGCTGACAAACCCTGCGAAGATGCCTATGCACTCTGGAGCGGGGCATCGGCTGCCACCCCCCGGATCGTTATCGCAGTTGCCGACGGGCATGGTGATAAGCGTCACGATTTAAGCCGGATTGGATCGGCCCTTGCATCGGAAGCGGCGATAACGGAACTGGTAAGTTTTTCCCGGTTGTATGCAAAGGAGGTGCCCACCCAGCGTTTCCGGGCAGATTTCCGTACCGATTTTCCCCGAAGGGTAACCCGGCGCTGGAGAGAGCTCGTGATGCAGGATGCAGCTAGCCAGGGTATCGCACATCCAGTGGAGAATCCTGATCCAAAGGGTTACGACCCGATTTTTACCCGGTATGGAACCACGCTGATAGCCGCACTTGTGATAAAAGACAGTATTGTCGCGGGCCAGATTGGAGACGGCGATCTCCTCATGGTCCGGCCTGACGGCACGATCGAATTTCCGCTCCCCCGGGATCTAACGATGACCGGCAATGAAACACGCTCGCTCTCTTCATCCGATGCACACCTGCTCTGGCGCACGGCAACGTTTGATCGCGGACATGGCGGGGTCCTTGTCGCGGCAACCGATGGCGTCTCGGATTCATTTGAGGGAAGCGACAGCGAGGAGTTCAGGGTATTTATCAAAAGCCTAGCCGACCGGATATCAACCTACGGAATGGAACCGGTTGCGCGGGCCATGAGCGGATGGCTTGACCGGTATTCTGCGGTCGCAAGCGGCGATGACATGACGCTTGTGTACGTCTATGTACAGCCGGATATCCCGGAACATGATGACACACCACACACTGGACCGGTTTCGGATAACAAAACTCCTGCTCTTTTAGGGACTGGTGACGATGCCCTTCTTGCATGGGAGGGATGGTAAATGTCCCTTGTATGCGGACAGAAGCTTATAGCCGAGATGCTGAAAACAGAATTTTCTGTGATAAAAAAAATTGGGGAGGGTACCCAGGGGGAAGTTTACCTTGTCCGCAGCCCGGACGAAGAAAAGACCGTAAAGTGGTACAAACCCGGACAGGCAACTCCGGAACAGCGGGCCGCTGTCCAGTATCTTGTCCGGACCGGTCCCCCCTATGGCGCAGCGGGCAGGAGATTTATCTGGCCGCTTGACCTGGTAACGGCACCTGATTCAAAACAGTTTGGGTACCTGATGGACCTGATTGATACACAAAAATTTTCAGAACTTGGAGAGGTCTGGGCACACATAAAACCGGTTCCAAACCTTTCTGCACTGTGTGAAATTTCGTATCAGCTCGCAAACAGTTACCGTGCGCTTCACTTGTCAGGACATTGCTACCGGGACATCTCCGCTGGCAACCTGATGTTTGACCCAAAAACCGGGAATGTTTTAATCTGCGATAACGACAATGTCGGTGTCAACCGCCAGTCCCGCTGCCAGGTCTGGGGAACGATGGAATACATGGCGCCGGAACTTATCCGGGGAAATGCAGACCCCTCAACGGTGACTGATCTTCATGCCCTTTCTGTCCTGCTCTTTTATCTCTGGGTCTGGCACCACCCCTTCCATGGCGAAATGGAATACCAGTACCATTGCTGGGACATTCCGGCAAAAAAGCAGGTCTACGGCATCGATCCGGTTTTTGTTTTCGATCCGGACAACCCGAAAAACCGGCTTCCCCAAGACCCGGACTATACCGTGGCACGCAGGCGCTGGGCGCTGTGCCCCCCGGATCTCCAGACTTTTTTTATCCGGGCATTCACCGGGGGACTTTTTAACCCGGACCTCCGGGTGACCGAAGGGGAATGGCAGAGCATCTTCCATGCACTTAAGGATACCCTTGTACAATGCCCGAAATGCCATGCAGAAAATTTTACGTCCCTGCAGGATTCCCGGGTTTCCTGCTGGCATTGTCATACAGATATCCCGGTACCGCCCTATCTTGCCATCCAGAGAAGTACCAGTCCCGGATACCTGGCGCTGTCGCTTGGAACGACCATCCTTGAACGTCATATCCAGGGGGTAAACGGGGCACAGGAAGGAGACATTGTTCTTGCCCGTGTCGTCCCCCACCCGACAATCTCCGGCGCAGCAGGAATCCGCAACCTGACAGACCGCACATGGCAGGCAGTTTTCCCGAAAGGTACGGTATCTGCAGTTCCCCCTGGCCGCGCAGTTCCCCTGACTCCACAAACCTCCATTACCATTGACGGTGTAACCTGTACGATACTGGTGCCCTGAGCGGGATAGTTCATGAACGAGAATATCAGAAAAATCCTCAAACGCCTCATTGACCGGTATGGTATTTCCCTTGCCGATGACCCCGGTCGGTGTGAAGGCCTTTTAAGGGATACCTGTGAAAATGGCAAAAAGGAAATTTTCCTTTTGAGTAATGCTGCCCGGCTCCATATCCCCCATGAACTTACCAACCCCCGACATCTCCTTCCTTACCCCCTTATAAAGGGGTTTCTTGCAAAACGCCTGGAAGACGAACGGGGATTTTCGCATGATGCCTCGATCTGGACTGTCGACTGCTGGGCAGAAGCACTGGGGATCCAGGATCCCACCGGGGTGATAAAAAAGGAACCGGATAACAGGGCCCCGCAGGTTCCTGCGGAATCTCTGGCAAGATCACGGGATCCCGTGCTTTTAAACCAATGGTCGGGAGATCTCACGACGGCTCCGCGCTCATCGCAACTTTTGATTGTCTCCCATCTTGCACAGGTTCCCGGAGAGGAGAGCTGCAAGCTGCTTATCCGTACTCTCAAAAATGATGACCCGGTTATACGAACTGCTGCTTTTGAGGCGCTCTGCACACCATCCCTGCAGGCAGCAGGTCTGTTAATCAAAGCCCTGGACCAGCCGGACGATGCCATCGTCGGTCGGGCTGCACTGGCCCTGGGAATTTTAAAAGAGAAACGGGCAGGACCTCACCTGATCCGACAGCTCAAACGATCGTCCCTTGTTGTCGGTGCTGTCGCCTGGGCCCTGGGCGAACTTGAATATGGGGATGCAATCGCTCCGCTCATGGAGCTTTTACCGGATCCTGATGAACGCGTTGCCTTTGCCGCAGCAGATGCACTCAAAAAGATCGGCAGCCATTGACCGGGTTATCCTGGATCTTTCCATACACGAAATCCCGGATACAATGCGTGCGGACATCAAATCCGGTTTTTGCAGGTGTTTTCCCCATGCCGGGTTGCAGCAAATTTTCGGGTTTTCGTGCAGCAAAACTATCTGTCAGGATCCAGAAAGAATACCTATTACCATAACCCCCAAAAATAACTCCCAAAAAATAAAATTACGGTATTCATCAGGTTTTTCCCGCAGAACGATAACCTGATTATCTGTTGCAGGGGATATTGCATGAACGATCTTCTTCAGGTAGTGTATGCATCGGATAAAAGGCGTAATCTTCTCATATACTTACGAGACGGCCCAAAAGAATGGGATGAAATAAAACATGTCCTTAAGGTGACCTCAACGGGAATGCTCCCCCAGGTCAAGATCCTTGAAGAAGCGCACCTTATCGAAAAAAACGGCAAAGTGTATGCACTCACAGCACTGGGAAGGATTATCTCCGAAAATCTTGCACCATTTCTCGACACCCTGGACACGCTTGAACGCTACACCAAATTCTGGCAGGAGCATGATATTGGCATCCTGCCAATCGAACTGCTCCTGGATATACGGCAACTGGGCGATTACCAAATTCTCGAAATTCCCGATGCAGATCTTTTCAATGTAAACCCGTTTCTGGATAATTTAAGTCATGCAAAATTTCTCCAGGGGATCTCCCACACCCTCCATCCCAGGTTCCCCCAGTATTTCTTAAATCTTGCACAACATTGTCCGGACACTTCCCTGATTCTTACACCAAGCGTATTTTCACTGGTGGTGAAAAACTACCGGCCGCTCCTTCTTAAGTACCTGGCCCAGGAAAATGCAGAAATGTACGTGAATGACAAAGACGTCAGGTTTTCATGTGCCGTCAGCGATTCCTATTTTTCACTTTCGTTATTTTACAACACGGGGAATTTTGATTCCAAAAACGATATCATAAGCAGGTCACCTTCCGCAATTCTCTGGGGAAAGCGACTGTTTGCCCATTACAAGAAGAATGCAAAAAAAGTGGAACAGATTCCTTAAACAGGAATAACTGCCCGCAATATGAGGGAAATTGCAGATTCCCAATAAATAACCACATTTCTCAGTTTACGGCAAATCCATGAAGCACTTTTTTCAAAGGACGATGAATACACCATAAGAAACAGGGAATTTGCAATAAGGCTGTACAGGATGATTACCCATTCATTCCGGATAATCCCTAGAAATACGGAAAGGATCATGACAAGGTGAAGGGCGATGTTTGCGCTCAGTAGTATATGCTTTGTTTTTGATTCCCCCCAATATGCCGGAAGGGTGCGGATGCCTGCAGCCAGATCCCCGGATACATCTTTAAAGTCATTTATGCAGGATGTCGTGAAGAGCTTGACAAAATAGAACAGGAAAATTACCAGGATAGCTGCTATTCCCGGGTACCACCGTGCCACAATCAGGGCAATTGTTCCTGCCCAGGTTATACCAATTACCGCATTTTTTATCCCGATTCCGCCTTTGAGCCGCAGGTTCCATGACCCAATATGAATTCCCCGGGTATAGATATATCCGACAATGAACGGGAAGATCGGTGCAAGGTAAATCCCGTCAAGCACAAGGATGATTGTGCTGATGCCAAACGCAACAATACTTGCAAATAACCCAACATTCCCATTGGCACCGCAGAGATCTGCCCGGTTTATGGCATCTTCCCTGCAATCCAGCGACCGATCAAGAGTATAGGTTGCATAGATAATGAGGGCAAATGCACAATATTCCGGCATTCGTATAGCAAGACCTGCAAGGAGGAAAGCAATGTTGAGCCTTAACCCTCCTGCTACAGCGACAATTGTTGAAGAATTCAACAGTCGCAGCGTTGGCATGTTCAAAAGCGTCACATAATAAAATTTTTTCCAGGGAGAAATTATTATAAATCCATGATTTTTTTTAATGGCGTTATAACTTCAGAGATTTTCCGACGGTACCCGTATCCAGGATGCCAGTAATTGTAAAACAAGAAATGAGTTATTGCAGGTTCCGGCAGAACTCAAAGGAAAAAAGTCCGGAACACAAAGGGTCCGGTTCCAAAAATGCAAGCCCCGGATCCAAAGGACACTGTACCGTAGTAAAATACTAAAAGTACAGGATACTACACACTCCCTGCATGCATTTTTCCCTTTGTCGCATTAGCGAAAATTGATCAAATCAGTTTACCGGAGATTCCCGGGAATAATCAGGAAACCGTATAAGATATCTGGATAACTGGTATCCAAAAAAATCCGGAAGTACCGGAATTATCCAAAAACAAAATCAGGAATATTTATGCCCGCAGCCAGTACCCGATAACGACGCAGACAATTCCCGGGTAAAAAAAGATCGAAAAATATGTCCGTACTTCACCAGGGAGGAATTCCAGGCCATTAAGCTCGGGAACAATGAGCATGATAAGACCGGCGATAAAAAACAGGTAACTGAACTGGCGTTTGGTTGCCTTATCCATAATTCTGACTCCTGAGGTAAAGATTCGGATCCCAAAGGGAAATATCTTATTATCTTAATAATCGGGAAGAAAAAAAGCGCTTAAAACTGCCCGATTACAAGAGAATAAAGTTCCGATTCCGGAAGCGGCGCGGAGATAAGATCGCCGGTCCGGATTGCCTCATCAGGATAGCCAAGGTTTTCACATACAGCAATTTTTATGGCAGCAGAGAGTCCCATAACGCCCAGACGACGATAGAGTTCCTCAACGTCAAACTTTGGATCTGCAAGGAGAAATACAATTTTCTGGCGCCGGAGTTCCTCGATGGTATCCTGCATTGCCTTTTCATGTCCGCGTCCGTGGGCAACAATGACCGCAATTTTTGAAAGGGCGATATGAAGCCTTGCGCATGCAACCTGAAGCGACGAGATCCCGGGAATGATGTCGCCATCAAGGTATCCCAGGCCTGCAAGCATCGGATCCCCGGTTGAAAGAAGGACGCAGTCATCAGGAAGCTGGGAGAGGTTCCGGTAATCCTGGATCGAACGGATAACACAGGACTTGGGGATCCGGTTGCGGACAAGTTCGATTGCCCTTCCGGAACCATAGATTGTCCGTGCTTCCCTGATTATATCCGCTGCCTTTTCCGTGAGCATCCCCGGCCCACACCCAACGCCAATGATCTTCATAAACTCTCCGCAATAATATTCCCGGACCGGTCAAGGATAACGACACGAATCCCGGGATGTTCTTTTTTATACCCTGCAAGGACCGGAGCAGCAACCGGAAGAAAATCCGGGGATGCTGATAGTTCCTCGACCGTTTTATACCGGGTATTTTTTAGGATGTCCGGCCGGATAAATTTTAAAATCAGTGCAGGCAGCCCGCAAAGGATCACATTTCCCCGGGCCACAGCCAGCGCTTCCCGGATTTTCCCGCCGACAAGAATAATCTCATGATCCGGGAAAAGAAGGCGGGAGTACCGGAGACCGATCCGTCCGGTGGTAAGTACAATATTGTGTGCACCCGACACCCGGGCCTGGACAGATTCTTCAAGATGATCATCCCAGGGTTCGACAAGACCGGTCGAACCAAGAACGGAAATTCCTCCCAGGACGCCAACCCGGGCGTTAAGGGTATTTCCGGCCCTGCGCTCGCCATCGGGTATAGAAAGTGTAATTTCCACACCAGGTAATCCCGTTGTATCCAGCGCTTCCTGCATTGAAGCAAGGATACAGGCAAGCGGAGCCTCGCTGATTGCCGGTGCTCCGGTTTTATATCGCGGTGTGTCCCGGGAAAAACGCCCGATTCCCCGGCCCGGAACAAGCACAAGACCCTGATGCACGATGCGTGCCCCGGCAACAAATTCTGTCCCGGCAGTAACATCAGAAGGATAATCCCCCGAAAATTTTTGGCAGGTCGCACGACCTGAATGTGCCTGGACCGGAACCGTGACAAAAAGACCACAGGGAAGCCGGATCCCGACTTCCCAAATATCCGGGGTATTTTCTTTCAGCGAGAGAATTGCAGCCTTACATGCGGCAGCAGCGGTTGTCCCGGTAGTAAATCCGCGTCGGAGGATCCGTCCTGATGAGGTCAGTACCGCAAAACCCTGTCGGACCATCTCAAGATCGGCCGGGCAGGAAACTTTTTTTTCCCACCCGAAAGGATACTCAAAGCCGGTAACCGGATCCCTCATTGCGATGATTCCTCAATAAGAATCGTAATGCACTCGTTGATTGCAGCCACGGCAACCGGTGTCCCGCCCCGGGTGCCCTCTGTTGAAATCGAGGGAATCTCTTCACTTCTGAGCACCGCTTTTGACTCGGCTGCATTGACAAAACCCACCGGTGCACCGATAACAACCGCAGGCCGGATGCCATTTTTGATGAGACCGCAAACTGTCAGAAGCGCTGAAGGGGCATTTCCTATCACAACAATAGATCCTGGCAACAGTTCTCTGAGTGCCAGAAAACCGGCTGAGCTCCTCGTTATCTCCCGCTCTTTTGCAATCTCTTCGCCAAAATCCAGAGCACAGAGTACTTTTGAATGATGCCCTTTTTTCTGGATACCTGCCTGTACCATTCGGATATCGGTAAGAATGGGAGCCCCGCTTTTGAGTGCCGTACGTGTTGCAGTTACCGGATCGGAAACAAAGCGCAGGAGATCTGCCATCGCAAAATCCCCAACCGCAATCGAGCATCGCTGGCGCACCCGATCTTCCGGTGTTTCGTTACCTACCATTTTTCGTGCGAGAGTCCGGGAAGTTTTTGAAATCTCGTAGGCTTCCCGTGTCGTTGCACCCGGATCAATATACGTATTTGTGGTGGTATCCGCGTGGTGTGATGATTCCTTTGACATGATTGCCCATCCTCCAGATCCTGCTTTCATTTCCCCCAAAAATAACCGTGGTATGCATATCGATACTCTCAATGACAGTTTCTATGTCCCCAAGTGTTGTGATCACCGGTTCCGACTGGTCTTCACGCAGAGCATTGGTAATAATTGCAATGGGAAGCGTTTTTGGGTAATATTTTCGTGCATGTTCCACGGCAAGTGCAAAATTATGCGGCCTGCCATGACTTCGCGGATTGTAGATAACAACCGGTATCCCAACAGAAAATACTGCATCGAGTCGCCGCTCGATAACTTCAAGAGGAGTAAGGAGATCGGAAAGGCTGATAGTGGCAAAATCCCCGGAGAGGGGGGAACCGACAAGTGAAGATCCGGCATTTGCCGCAGTCACTCCCGGGACAATCTCGACAGGGATTTCTGCCCCGGAATGCTCGAGTACTTCAAGGACGATTCCTGCCATGCCGTACACTCCCGCATCACCACCGGAAATGATGGCAACCGTGTGTGACTTTGCAAGCTCGATTGCTTTTTGGGCCCGATCGACTTCTTTTCCCATCGAACTCCGGATCACCTGCTTGTCCTTGAGAAGCGTTTGCAGGGGCTGAAGGTAACTGTCGTTCCCGATCACGTACTCTGCACGGGAAATAACCTCGATTGCCCGGCCGGTCATGTATTCACGTTTTCCGGGACCTGCTCCGACAATAAAAAGGCCGTTTACCAAAGGGTTGTTTTTTTGATCAGCGGGCAATGGCAATGGTCACCTTCCCGAATACTTTCTTTTTCATAATGAGTTCCCGGTACCTGCTTACTGCAAGCGCACACGGTTCGGCAACGCCGACAAGACCAATCTTTCCAGCCTTTGACGGTGTAACAATTGCCTGTGCGTTAATAGTGTCGTCATCAAGGAATATTAAATTGGCCGGGAAGGATGCAATTGCATTAATGAGGCCAGTCTCATTACATTTTTTGTCCGTTGTTGCAAAGAGCATCACCTGATGCAAGGCAATACCGGCTTCCCTGAGTGCTGTATTTATTGCACCGGTCACATCACGGATGGCAACGCCTTTCCTGCATCCGATTCCAACCGTAAATTCTCCCTGGCGAACAAGAATTGAGACATCCGATCCGGCAATTACGATCCCGGGACCCGGCACTGAATAGAGTCGTGCATTCCCGTCAAGGATCCCGGCATTGACTTTCCGGGTGGAGTCCCGGTTTACAATAGCACAACCACTACGGTCAGCAATCGCTTCGACAGAGTCTCTCCCTGTGGATTCCGTTGCGGTGGATATCACCGGAATGAGACCGAGACCCGAGAGTTCTTTTGCAAGTTCGTTTGCACCATGATGACCGCCAAGAAGCGGAACCGCATACGAGAAATCCGGAGTGACAACGACAACGGCCGGATCAATCCACTTATCCTTTATGAGGAGTGCTATCCCACGGACAACAATTCCCATGGACATAAGTGCAACAATCCTTCGGGTAGCAGGAAAAACTTCGGCAAAAATGCCTGCCCGGTACTCGCAGACTTCCGCATCAAGAAATTTCGCAATCCGCTGTGCATCCGGTAAAAACCGTGCAAGGGCGATAACAACGGTATCTTTCATGAAGGAACAACGTTTATGAGTACAGGTGGGATTTCACATGTCCTTTTTTTTCCTCGCCAACAACTCCCCCGATTAAAAGAAGTGCGGTATGTTCAATGCCAGCATCTTGTGCCCGGGTTGCAATATCTGCAACAGTACCTCTTACTATTTTCTGGTCCGGCCAGGAGGCATGGTACACAACCGCAGCCGGAGTTGTCTTCGGGCAGGTGAGTTTTTCCGTGATTTCAGCAAGTTTTTCCGTTCCAAGAAATACAACCATCGTCGAATTGAGGCGAGAGAACTCTGCAATTTGATCCGTTTCGAGGGTTTTACCTGCCGGGCGTGTAACAATTACGGATTCTGACACGCCCCTAAGTGTAAGCTGGGTCCCTAATGCCGCTGCTGCTGCAAACAGCGAAGAAACGCCCGGGACAATACCGATCGCAATTCCCTGTTTTTTAAGTTCCTCAATCTGCTCGACAATCGCACCATAAAGGGACGGATCACCAGAGTGGAGACGTACAACGGTCTCTCCGGCTTTTGCATGCTCTGCCATTACGGCTACCATTTCGTCCAGATGCATACCCCAGCTGTCGCATTTGATTTTTGCATCTGACTGCCCAACAAGCACCGGGTTTACCAGAGAGCCGGCATAGATGAGAACATCAGCATTTTTGACCAGATTGCTGCCTTTAACGGTAATAAGATCCGGATCGCCCGGCCCGGCTCCGACAAACCAGATTTTGGGAACGGGCAGGTTATTGGTATAATCCCGGGTCATCGTTTACCGCCTCGCATACAGCACGCTCATGTAATCGGTTTTTTCCGGGATCTCTTCATTCCGGTAGATTTTCATATCCGGGAAAAACATCCGCTCAACAAGGACAAACTCACGGTACCCGTCATGCATAAGATCCCCGACAATCTTCCGGGGATGGCGGGCCTTGAGCCGGATTATGGCATCCGGGCCAGCTCCATCCGATACGATAAACCCTCCACCGAGGGGAACGTTTGCTGCCGAAGCAAAAGCCGTAATGGCACTAATCCCTGGTTCGGTCCGGCATTCAATTCCCGGGTAATGCCCGGATAGTATTGCACAAAGCCGGGAGAACGTGGAGAAAAAATTTGGATCGCCAAGGATCCCGAATACGGCAAGCCCGGTCTGTGCCGAAGGCGCGATACGTCCGGCATTTTTTTCAATACATTCCCGGATGAGATTCTCGTCACCAGTCATGGGAAAATCAAGGACGATGGGATTGCGGTAAGGCCGGACGAGGTCTGCGGCAATTCTGCCGGGAACAAAAACTGCATCTGCTTCATGGAGCAGCCGGACCGCCCTTAAAGTCAGGAGTTCCGGGTTTCCCGGACCAAGTCCCAGCCCTACGAGCATGCTGCACCAGACCCGACGATGATATACACGGGATCGATTGGCTTAAACATCATGCTCTTTCCAAGCATCCGCGAACGGGAAACCTGGACATGCACGGCTTTTTGAAAAATCCCAAGGTCCTGCATTGTTTTTGTTACCGTTGCAAGAGTGCTTACAAGAACCGCATTTACCACAATAACCCTCTTTACCTTACGGGAAAGAACCGGGAGGATTGTTTCAATCTGCCGCGAACCTCCGACAAATGCACAATCAAAATTTTTCCCGGTTTTAAGGAATTCCTCTGCTTCACCGGTGAAAAACCGGATATTTGTCCTTCCTGCGGCATTTGCTGCACCGGTAGCATATTGTATTGCTTCTGGTCTCAGGTCCACGGCACAGACTTCTTGTGCAACCCTGGAAGCTGCAATCGAAATTTTTCCGGTCCCGCATCCGAGATCGAGCACGGCATCCCCGGGTTTTAATCCCAGGTAAAATAACGACAGTGCCATTATTTCATCCTGGGTCGGACCACCGGCTGGCATAACGTCGCCCATCTTATAAAAATTTGTTGCGTTAAGGTATTAATCCTTGTTTTAATGGCGGGGAAATATGTACGCATACAAATAATGAAAAACTCCCCCTCATCAGGACGGAGTCGTTTCTGCCGGCCGGTGGGATCGTTTCAGGTAATCGGTAACCATCACGACCAGGAATATGAGGAACAGACTATAGGTCTGGGTATAAATTCCAAGATAGAGCGGGATGTCCTCAGGATAGATAAGAAAATTCAGATACCACCCGAATATAGGAAGGGAGATCACCGCAAACATCAGGCATTTCATCCGTATACTGCGGTTCCGGAACAAGAAGTAGAGCGGAACGGCAAGAATGATAAAATCATAGGGCTTGATCCGCGGGAGAAGCATAAATACGGCAAGGGTAATCACGGAATATACCTGGAGCAGGTCACTGCTGTGCCGGGAATAATAGTTCCAGGCAGCATATGCAATAACCCCGATATAGATGCAGGATACCACGGCAAGCGGGACCTGCCCGGTAATGTTGAGTCCTTTCAGGAGATCGCCAAAGAGCAGGTACGGTGTCGGGGTATTATATCCCCCGATATCATAGAGGGGACTCATACCACCCTGAATAGTACCAATATAGGAATCAAAATACCCCCGGTTTACCAGGTACCCGACAAGGAACAATATACCGACAACAACACCGGATAACAGGATATACAGAATTCGCCGCGGCCAGGATTGCCTGACAAACAAAAAAAGTGCTACAAACGGGCCGGTAATCAGGGAGATTGCCCCGGTAAGGCCCATTACAATCGAGGACTGCCAGTATTTCTCCTTCATAAGGAGGAAAAACATCAGGGCAAACAAAAACAAAAAGAAAATATCCTTGTTTCCTGTCCCGAAATTCCACACGACTGCCATAAAGCCCGTTAACACAAGAGTAACAAGGAAAAAAACGTCCGGTTGCGAATCTATCCGGGTAATCAGAGAGAGACTTGCAATGAGGAGAATACTAAGGAGGAGATAATACATGCCGATATTATCGAAGATATGGATGCAATTGAGTACCCAAAAAAAGTAGAGCGTGTGAGGGGGATACGTGAAAGGTAAATTCCCGCCAACATATTGTACAACATTTTCAAGGACAAAGGGGTTCTGGCCGTTTGAAAATGCCAGGACTGCACCGGAATATACCCGGTAATCCCAACCGGCGCTTGGGTCCTGGCTTACCATCCATAACTGAAATGCAGTCATGCAGAGAAGTGCAACACAAAACGCGGAGTATAGCCACTTCCAGAAGCTTTTTGGATAGAAACAAGAATCTTTTTTTAGGGACTTCGCGTTGGCGGACGCTTTTTTCCGGGAGATACTCGACACCTTCAGCTCATGTTTCTTTTATTTCCCCTATTAAGATATTTCCCGAAAAAAAAGTGCTGTCTTGCATAATTCCCTCATGAACAACCTTACCCTGCAGGAAATATTTCCTTTCATTATTCAGGTACATCCGGAGTTAAGAATACTACAATTGAGCAGTAATCATAATTTACTTACAAGTAAAAAAAAATGAACAAAAATCACTAACTATATTACCTGTTTTCGCGCATATGTGGAGTATGAATTATTTACGTTATGGGAGTATTCTTACAATCCTGATCGTTTGCCTGCTTTTTGCAGCGGGCTGTACATCGACAACACCTTCTGCTGCAACCACCAACTCCACGGCCACGGTTACAGCCGCGTCAGCAACCGGACAAAGCCTGCTTGTCTATGGCGGTGCCGGGCTCAAAAGTGCACTCAATGAAATTGGTGAAGTATATACAGAAAAATCGGGTATTACAATTCAGTACAATTATGGCGGTGCCGGGACGCTTGTCACCCAGATGAACCTGACAAAGAAAGGCGATGTCTTCATGCCGGGTTCGACCGTGGAATTCAAAAACGCAAAGAGCCAGGGCCTCGTAAACGATAGCAAACTCGTTGCATACCATGTCCCGGTTATTGTTGTCCAGAAAGGAAACCCGAAAAATATTACCTCACTTGAAGACTTCGCCGAACCCGATCTCAAGGTAGCACTTGGCGATACCAATGCAACCGCTATTGGAAAAGCCGCAACAAAAATGTTTAATGCACTCAACATCAGCGCTGCCGTAGAGAAGAATGTTGTATCACGTACCCCGACTATCAATGAACTTGTAACTATCATGAAGACCGGTCAGGCAGATGCAGCGATTCTTACCCTTGACGCATATGATCCAAAGACCATGGACATGATCGAGATCCCGTTGAATGAAAATGTAGTCCTTATCACACCAATCGGTGCCACGACCTTCACCACCAATGCAACGGCAGCAAATGATTACGTAAACTTTGTTGCATCCGACGAAGGCAAGGCAATCTTTGAAAAACACGGATTCCCGACCTACCCGAATGCGACCTACGCAAACGTTACCCCGTAGACTTAACAGGGAGATCCAGTATCCATGAAAATTGAGTACACGCCGATTGGAATTGTCCACTGCCGTCCGCTTACCACGCCGGGAAACCCGCCATTCCAGAGCATGTTTTCTCCGGTAAACGGGACTATCGAGGTCTACCCGGAGTTTGTGGCAGGATTAAAGGCGGTAAAGGGATTTTCCCACCTCATCATCCTCTGCCATTTTGACCGGGCACAAAAACAGGCCCTGACCGAGCAACCGCTCATGGACGGGAACGATCAGCACGGGATCTTTGCCACCCGGCATTTCAACCGGCCAAACCCCATCGGTATCGCATATGTGCGGCTTGAAAAGATCGAGAACGGTACGCTCTTTGTTTCCGGTCTCGACCTTCTTGACAACACACCGGTCCTTGATATCAAGCCCTATATCCCGGCATTTGACTGCATCCCCGATGCAGTTCCCGGGTGGGTAACCCCGGAACATATTGGGCGCATGAAGGCTGTTTGCCGAAATGTATGCGGCGATGAAAAGGCACGGGATACAAAACCGTGAGCAGCAATAGTTTTAGAGATCCAATGAAACGATTCTCACTGGCTCTCACCGCTGCTGTTTTTTTAATTATTCTTGTCGTACTTTTCTGGCTGATCCTCTACCCGCCGTTTCCGGCGCTTGTGTCAAGCCTTGCAAGCAGTGAGATCCGGTTTGCAATTGTTCTCAGTCTTGTTACAAGCACAATATCAACGGCTATCTGTGTAGCGATTGCAATCCCGGTCGCGTATGCACTTGCACGTTATGAATTCCCGTTCAAGAAAATTATTAGTCTTTTCCTGACTATTCCACTTGCCCTGCCGCCGCTTGTCGCAGGAATTGCCCTTCTTTTGTTTTTCGGGGCCTCGTCATGGGGAAAAGCGCTTGAGGCGATGGGATTTGAAGTAGTGTTTACCCCACTTGGGATCATTGTCGCGGAAGTTTTTGTCAACCTGCCCTATCTCATACGGATCCTCAAGTCTTCATATACAGCAGTCAATCCGCGATACGAAAATGTGGCAAAAACCCTGGGGTGTTCTGAAACTGCGGCATTTATGCAGGTCACCCTCCCGCTCATCCGGCCCGGGATTATTGCCGGCACCTCAATTACCTGGGCAAAATCCATGGGGGAATTCGGAGCAGTCCTCATGCTTGCCGGGGCGACCATGATGCGCACCGAGACGCTGCCGATTGCACTGTACTTAAACATTTCAACCGGGGATCTCGATCTTGCGGTTGCCGCATCGGTCATCCTGATCCTGATCTCGCTGTCGGCACTCTTTGTTGTCGAACATTTCTCCGATGAGTCGCATGTATTCTAGGAATCGGCAATGACACTCAATGTTGAATCGGTCTCAAAAAAACTCGGCGATTTTTCTCTCAATAACATTTCATTTGTGGTAAAAACCGGAGAGTATTTTATGCTCCTTGGCCCAACCGGTGCGGGAAAGACCATAGTGCTTGAAACAATTGCCGGCATCCATACTCCGGATTCTGGCAGGATTCTCTGGGACGGAGAAGATCTCACGGACCACGAACCAAAGGACCGGAACATTGCCGTCGTTTACCAGGATTACATGCTCTTTCCCCACCTGACCGTGGCAGACAACATCGGGTTTGGCCTCCGACAGCGCGGAGAAAATAAAACGGAGATGCAACCGGCCGTTGAGAAGATGGCCGGGTTGCTTGGGATTGTTCCCCTTCTCAAGCGGTACCCGGGAACCTTAAGCGGGGGCGAACAGCAGCGGGTCGCCCTTGCCCGGGCGCTGATCCTGAAACCCCGGGTCCTCCTCCTGGACGAGCCGATGAATGCGCTCGATACGGCAATGCGGGAATATATGCGCAAGGAATTATCCCGGATCCACCGGATTACCGGTACGACCGTGATACAGATTACTCACCACTTTGAGGATGTTTTTGCCCTTGCCGACCGGATTGCCATCATGCGGGAGGGAAGGATCGTGCAGGCTGGCGACCCGGCCGATGTTTTCTGGCATCCGAATGATACTTTTGTCGCGGGATTTGTCGGGATCGGGAATCTGATCAAAGGGATTTCCCGGAAAGCCGGAAGCATTGTCGGGATCGCGGTTACCGACACGGTATCGATCATGGCCGCATCGGACATTACCGGCCCGGTCATTGCAATGCTGCATGCAGAAGATATCATTGTATCCTCTGCGCCGTTTACTTCCAGCGCACGGAACTGCCTGCCGGGTACGGTAACCGCAATCGAGTCACAGGGAACTACCGTAAAGATCCAGATTGATGCAGGTTTTCCCGTAAGCGCTCTTTTGACCTGCGAGAGCTGCCGGGAACTGGAACTTTCTGTGGGTAGTGCCGTATATGCCACGTTCAAGGCATCTGCGGTGCATGTAATTTCACGGTAATCTCCGGGTGCTCCTGCTTTTTGCGTATTTTAAAAATATACAAGTAACCGAAAAATTTTCCCACATTGATGAGTCGGGACCGGAATATTAAAAAAAAAATCGTTGGGTCCGCATCCCAATATTTTGATTGTGTTCAAAGATCGGCTAAAATAATTCCTTAAAGGGATGATCTCAATGGTTGCCAAACTCAAAGGAGACCACCCCAATGGAGATCATAGT
>JBAZFZ010000024.1:0-26106 GCA_041653075.1 Methanoregula sp. | reverse complement strand
AATAGGGCTGTTTGTGAGGGAGTAGGTTCTTTTTCCGGCTTAATGGATCTTTTTCTGGGAAAATTTTCATTACGGAAATATTTCATTAACCCGAATTACTCTTTTTGGTAGTTAGGCAACGGCCTCTATAGTTTTAAAAAATGCCGGGAAAGGGATCACCTTTTTCCCATATCGTATGTGAAAACTGCTCTTTACTAATGGCTTACGTTGTGTGCATGTTCTTATAACCTGTCTCGTGTGTGTGTCCACCCTGGCGTGTGATTCCAAGGGACAATTTTATCTTATACAGCATACATAATAAATTTTGTTGTTTAACTTAAGGGATTCATTAATTTAATTTAATTTCCTTTTTGCGGAATTTTTGCAGCATTTGCCTTCATCGAGTCATCATCTGAACCTGAAAACAGCAACGCACACGACCATGCTCACCAAACTTCAACCGGGGTTCAATTTGCGTGTGCAGTTTGACAAAATTTAATTACGATGTTTGATAACAGTAGTAAACAATCAAAACGTGTGAGATGACCTTATGGCGTTTGCAGTGCATGTCAACATAAACCGGTGCACCGGCTGCGGAAACTGTGTCCGCGCCTGCCCGGTCAACGCTCTCGAATTGTATACCGTAGATCCGGCAACCAAGGACAAGATCTATACGGTCCGTGATGGAAAAGCGATCAGCCTTGATGTCAAAGCTGAACTCTGTGCAGGGTGCGGTGTGTGTGTACGGGCATGCCCCTACCAGGTTATTTCACTCTCCGGGCGGGGAGAAATCGCAGGTCTTGCACATATATGAGATGCCTGCAGATTTCAAAGACCACAATATATTGATGTAAAAATCCGGCATATCGCCGGGTTCTCTTTTTATCCATCCTTAACTGGTTGCTGTATTTGATTGTGGATACGGACAAAAATCAGCATTAGTAATATAACCGGGTCAACATTGATAATCTTCCCTGACATATTGACTAAACAGGTGATTAGCCATAACAGAACATTCCTTTTTTACCGGCGAAAGCCTGACTCCGGAAAGACTGTCCTGGATTGAAGAGCTTCTTAAATATTACTTTGTACGGTTATCTCCCGAGACACTCCGAAACCCGGTTCCGGAAAAAAAAGCTATATTTACTTTTTTTCTTTCAGGAGATGCATTATACAGCCTTTTTGAAAAAGAGGCACAGGAATTCTGGAAAATTATTCTTGCCCTCCCCTCAGTGGAAGTAATCTGTAACCAGCAGGATCTCGATCTCTGCGGCCTGTCTCTTGAACCCCTTACCATGAAATATCCCGGATTAATCTCCGGGAAAGCTGTCACCGACAAAAACGGCACAGCGGAACCGGGGGGAATTTTATCTTTCTGGGATTTAGTCATTGAATCAGTACAGAATCATGCCCCGGACAGAACGGAATTCGGGTATCTTCAGGTAAAATCTCCCTACATGTACCGTTCGGCACAATATGCTATTCAATGCCTTGAAACTGCACTCGCCCGGGGATTGGATCCCGAGCTGTACACATACATGGACGGTATCCATATGGGACATGCAAACCAGCAACCGACATCCTTCCGTAATATCGGGGAAAGCCTTGTCGGGTTGTCTGACAAGGCATTTGAACTGCGGAAACGCTGCACGATTCTCGGTTCGGCTCACTGCGCACGTGAAAGGGGATACGAGATGCTGGAAGATGCAAAGGGACGGATGATATCCTCCTGCATCATACGCCCCCTTAAACTAAGACGTCTCCACGAAATAGCCGGAAGGTTTGCTGACGGGCACAGCATTATAAGCACACAGTCCGGATGCATCCATCTTCTGCCGGATCACCCGGTAATACCGGAAGGTCTGCCTTCCCGGGAACATGTTCCTCCACCACTGGTAATTATTATCACAAGTACTCCTTATGGGACCGAGATAGCTTTGGGGGCTCTCTCGCTTGCAATTGCCTGTGCTCACCAGGGGATCAGTACGCGGGTCATTTTTATTGAAGATGGCGTATATGCCCTGTGCGGGAACCATGTCGTAAATCCGAAGGAACAGTTCTATGCCATACAGGATCTCATTAATTCCGCAACCAAAAGCGACCGGCTCCAGTTCTTTACATATACTTCATCACTTCACAAACGAGGCATCCAGAAAAACCGGAAACTTAATGCAGTTCTTGAGATCGGTCCTGAAGATTTTGGTAAAATCATGTTTGAACCACCGGCCGGAATTACCGGAAGCTGCCAGAGAGTGCTTATCTTTTAATGAACATTCAAATAGCCGACTATCCCATTAAAGATTTCTCAAATTCCGGTTTGATCACAAACAATGATAAACTAGAAGTGTAAAACTTACATCTTGTTTAATTAACCAGGATCAAAAAAATATAGAGTAAATACTGAAACATTAACCGCACTGTTACAATAAAAAAATTATTTAACATACACAATCCTACGACATGTACAGGCATTAGAAGCCGAAATGAAAACTTTGTTATGTTGTGTGTGTTTGAATACGAGGTGAAAAATGGGTAATGCAATCAAATTAAACATGATCACCCAGCGTTCTGTTGAGGAAGGTGCCGCAATGGAGAAGGGTAAGACAAACCCTGACTATTTTGAAGCCTGCTCAATTATTGAAATGAATCCGGAAGACATGAAAAGAGCCGGAATCTGGGTGAACTCCAATGTAAAGGTCACCAGCGAATGCGGAACAGTAGTTGTCAAGTGCATTCATGCAACGCAGTACTGTCCGCCGGGTCTCGCCCACATCCGTCAGGGTGTCTGGGCAAACCAGGTCGTCCCGCCACGGACCCAGTCAACCGGTACCCCCCAGTACAGCGGTTTCCCGGTCACGGTTGAACCAGCATTCAATGAAAAACGCAAGACTGCTCTCCAGCTCGTGCAGGGTGCAGTCGGACTCTGGAAGGAAGGAGCGAATTAACTATGCCAAAGCTCATCACCCAGGTAGGATGTCCATACTGCGGATCGTCCTGCGATGATATTGAAGTCGTTGTTTCTGACGACAACAAGAAGATCCTTGAAGTACACAATGCCTGCATTATCGGGACGAACCTGTTTTTCCATGCAAACGACCCGACCCGGCCAAAGCTCCCGCGCATGCGCCAGCCCGATGGATCCATAAAGGAAATTACCTATCCGGAAGCAATCGACTGGATGGCAAAGGCCCTGCTTGCCGCTAAAAAGCCGCTTATCTACGGTTTTGGCTCGACAAACTGTGAAGGGATGGCTGCCGTTGCCCGGATTGCCGAGAAATCCGGTGCTGTGCTTGACAACTGTGCAACTATTTGTCATGGCCCCTCATTTTTAGCAATGTTTGATAACGGGTACCCGAGCTGCACACTTGGTGAGGCAAAGAACCGTGCAGATGTGGTCGTATTCTGGGGATGCAATCCGATGCACGCACACCCGCGCCACACCTCCCGGTACTCTATCTTCCCCCGCGGTTACTTTACCCCCAAGGGACAGATGCAGAGAACTATTATCAGCGTTGACCCCCGCCAGACCGACACTGCCAAGCTTGCTGATGTCCATCTGATGCTTGACCAGGGTCATGATTATGAGCTCTTCGATGCATTCAGGACAGTCCTGCACGGATACGACATCCCGGATGTTGTAGCCGGCATTAAGAAAGAGAGCATCCAGAAATGCGTAGGGATCATGAAGAAAGCCCGCTTTGTCATGATCTTCTTTGGCATGGGATGCACCCATACCGATGGCCGCAACCATAACATCGACCATGCAATCAGCATGACACGTGATATCAACAATTTCACCAAGTGCTCGATCATGGCAATGCGTGGCCACTATAATATTGCAGGTCCGGGTCAGGTATGGTCATGGATCTTTGGCTTCCCCTACTGTATCGACCTCTCGAAAGGAACCCACGCCCACATGAACCCCGGCGAAACAAGTTCTGTGGATCTTGCAATGCGTGATGAAGTAGACTGCTTTGTCAATGTCGGTGCCGATGCAGGTGCCCACTTCCCGATCCAGGCAGTCCAGCACCTAAAGAAGCACCCGTTCATCACCATCGACCCCAACTTCAACATGGCAAGTGAGATTGCAGATCTCCACATTCCGGTGAGGATTGCCGGTGTCGATGAGCCGGGTGTTGTCTATCGTATGGACAATGTCCCGATCCAGTTCAAGGCTGTCATTGACGGTTTGCCGGGTGTCCCAAGCGACGAGGAACTTTTCAACCTTGTCTATGAACGCATGTGCGAATTGACCAAGACTCAGCCGGTCTGGCTTGCAGCAAAGGAAGATCGCAAATATCCGACTAACATTTCGGCGGTGAATGAGATATGAGCGAGATCCACGGAGAAATTTTAATTAAAGGCGGGTTTATAATCGATCCGTCCCAGAAAATTGATGGGGATGTCGCAGATATTGCCATAAAGGATGGAAAAATTGTTGACCGGGTAAGCAATGCTGCAAAAGTCATTGATGCAAAAGGCAAAGTTGTTATGGCGGGCGGTGTTGATGTCCATTCACACGTTGCAGGCCCCAAGGTCAATGTTGGCCGGTTGATACGTCCTGAAGATAAACTCTTCAAGAGCGGTGTAGCCCATGCTCCGACCCGAATGGAAATGGGGTTCTCCGTTCCAAGCGTTTTAAAAACCGGATACGACTATGCCCGGATGGGGTACGGCTTTGTCATGGAAGCGGCAATGCCTCCAATCCATGCACCCCACGTACATGAAGAGATCCACGACACCCCTATCATCGATGAGGCAGCTCTCCCGGTGTTCGGGAACAACTGGTTTGTCATGGAGTACATCAAGAAGGGTGAAGTCGAGAACACCGCAGCATACATTGCTTGGCTGCTCCGTGCCACAAAAGGTTACGGGGTCAAGATTGTCAATCCCGGCGGCACTGCAGCATGGGCATGGGGTATGAACTGCCTTGATCTCGAAGACCGTGTCCCGTACTTTGAAGTCACACCCCACGAGATCCTGACCGGACTCATGGAAGCAAATGAGTACCTCGGCCTGCCCCACTCAATTCATGTCCACCAGAACAACCTCGGTAACCCGGGTAACTACCCGGTGACCCTAGCTTCACTCAAGCTTGCTGAGGGTGTCAAGACAAAGAACAAGTTCGGCCGTGAACAGGTCATGCACTCAACCCATCTCCAGTTCCACTCATACGGTGGAGATGGATGGGCAACCTTCTGCTCGAAGGCAAAGGAAGTCATGGACTACGTCAACAAGCAGAAGAATATCACCATCGATCTTGGCTGTGTCACCCTTGATGAGACAACCACGATGACTGCTGATGGACCGTTTGAACATCACCTCCACGCGCTCAACCACCTCAAATGGGCAAACACCGATGTCGAGCTCGAAACTGCAGCTGGTGTCGTCCCTTATATCTACAGTAAGGATGTCATCCCGAACTGCATCCAGTGGGCAACCGGTTTAGAGCTTGCACTCTACGCCAAAGACCCGATGCGTACCTTCATCACCACCGACCACCCGAATGCCGGCCCGTTCATCCGGTACCCGCGTGTCATCAAGTGGCTCATGAGCAAGAAGGCCCGTGAAGCCGTCCTTGCCACGATGAAGAAGCCCGACAAGATCATCGATATGACCACGATTCATACTCTCGACCGTGAACTCAATCTGTATGAGATCGCTGCAATGACGCGGGCAGGCCCGGCAAAGTGCCTTGGACTCTCCAGCCTCTATGGCAGTCTCACCCCCGGTCATATTGCCGATGTTGCAGTCTATGACCTCAACTACAAGGACATGCCGACTGATGCGGAGAAGATCGAATCAGCATTCCTCCGTGCAGCTGCCTTTGTCAAGTCCGGTGAGATCGTTGTCCGCGATGGCGAAGTACTTAGCCACGGTCACAAGAAGACCGTCTGGGTTAACCCGAAGATGAAAGAGAATCCCCAGGTAAAACGCGACATTACCGAGTGCTTCAACAAGGGGTACTACACTGTTGGTATCACCAACTACCCGGTCCGCGAATATCTTGCTCCGCACCCCTATGTCATTGATGTTGATGTGGAGGCCTGAAGGCAGGTGCAATCATGGCAACGGTAACATTAAAACCCACAAAAACGCCTGAGCTCATGCTTGAGGCCAACTCCATTACACCTGACGCATTTGCAGGAAAGACTGCCGCCCAGATCTCGGGACTTGAATGCCGTGAAGGTAAAACCCACGTAACGATCGGGGACTTCTTTACGGTCTCCGGCAATGCAGGTGCCACCGCAGCAGAGACCGACATTGTTGTTGCAGGAGACTGCACACGGGTCAAGTATATCGGCAGTAAAATGACTGCAGGAACCGTCACCGTTAAAGGTAATGCCGATATGTATGTCGGCGGCTGGATGAAAGGTGGCAAGATCCACATCACAGGAAACGTCGACTCATTCTGTGGTATCGCCATGGAAGGCGGCGAGATCCTCGTTGAGGGCAATGCCCAGAACCATGTCGGCTGTGCATACCGTGGAGACTGGCGCGGCATGCGGGGCGGCACTATCCGGATCAAGGGTAATGCCGGCAACGATATCGGGACCTTCATGCTCGGTGGGACAATCATCATTGAAGGCAATGTCTTCATCCATGTCTCGACCCATGCAGAAGGCGGTACGGTCATTATCAAGGGCGATGTTGAAGGCCGTGTCGGCGGTCAGATGGTAAAGGGAACGATGTATGTATTCGGAAACATCAAGTATATGATGCCCGGCTACAAGAAAGTCGACCGTATGGAACTCGAAGTCGATGGTACCAAGGCAACCTTCGACCACTATATCGGGGATCTCGGGGAACGCCACCCCAAGAAGAAGGGCACAACAATCTTTGCCGACCTTTACGTCAAGGCATAATCATTTCCCCTTTTTTCACCATGTTTATCCGTGCCGGACCGTAGGAATTCAACTTTTGGAATACACATTCAGACAGGTTTTTCATACCGGGAATTAATCATTGAGTTAAACTGAGGCCACCATATGAATGATATTGGATCTGCATTTATTGCCGGTACCAAGTACCCCGACTATTCAACCGTAGACTTGGTCCTCCGAAAGCCAGAACCCCAAAAAGAACTTCCGGTTCCTGAAGGTGCAAAAATAATCAAGCTTCCGGACCCCAAAAAAATTAAGGTTCCAAAAAAATCCGTGACGGACATTATCAGTACCTGGGAACCTTCATCGTTTCTTTCCCGATCAAGCATTGATCTTAAACAACTTTCTGCACTGTTGTGGTATACTCAAGGGTTCCGGGTCCAGCTCAACGAGTTCCAGCATCTTAAGAATGTCCCGTCAAGCGGCCTGCGTTATCCCCTTGAAACATATTTTGTCGCCGGTGAAGTAGAAGATCTCCCCACCGGCCTGTACCGGTACATTCCAAGCACACACAGCATTATAGCACTGCGGGAGGACTCAGGACTCCCGCTGGATATTGCCACGGCAAGTATGAACTTCAAAATTGTTACCCGTGCGGCAATTACTTTCATCTGGGTAGCACTTCCATACCGTTCAACCTGGGCACTCGGGAAACGGGGATACCGGAGCATAATGCTTGAAGCAGGTCATACCTGCCAGGAACTCATCATGGTGGGCAGCTGCTATGGACTCGATGTCCAGCCTGTCGATATGTTCCATGATGACATGATTACCCAAATCACCGGAATCGATCCCGAAACCCAATGGGCGGTCTATCTTGCCGCAGTTGGCAACCGGGTCCGGGATGAGATCTAAAATAAATTAAATCCCATTAACCTTTTTACTTTCGGCATACCGGATTATTGCCGTTCAATCCAAAAAGCACTCCCTGATTATGATCCTATCGAATCATTTATTGGGGATCATCAGGATAAATTATCCTGATTAATTGTTCTGCAAGGTAAAGCCACCATTATAATAATGCCGAAAAAAATGGAAAAACCGGTGAATATACACGGATGAATTCACATACCCAGGTTTATGGGAGGTAAGCAAATGGCCAGAAGATACCTTTCCCTGTGCCCGTTTGAACAGGCCCTCAATGTCCTGAAAAATACATTTCCTTCACCGGGCCGGATCGAACTCGTTAACCTTGCACATTCCTTGGGCCGGGTAATAGCAGAACCCCTGTATGCACCGTATACGGTTCCCGAAGTCAGCCTTGCCGCAATGGACGGGATTGCGGTAAAATCCACAGACACCCTCGGTGCCAGTGACCAGTCGCCCGTCCGGATAACCGATTATGCCCGGGTCAATACCGGGAATGTCATCCCGTCGGAGTACGATACGGTCATCATGATTGAGGATACCTGGCAGGATGGCGATGCATTCCTGATCCGAAAATCCACGGCAAAAAACCAGCACATCCGTCCGGCTGGTGAAGATATCCGGCAGGGCAGGCTTGTTCTCCCCCGGGGTCATGTAGTTCGGGCTTTCGATATTGGGGCGCTTGCAACATACGGCATCACCGAACTACCCGTCAGGACAGCAAAAGTCGGAATCATCCCCACCGGTACCGAGCTTGTCCCGCTCGGGACACGACCGGCACCGGGTCATGTTGTCGAGAGCAACACGGTCATGGCACAAGTATACCTGGACATTATGGGAGCCCGGTGTACCCGGATGCCAATTGTCTGTGACGACAAGGATCTCATCCGGCAGGAACTGAAACAGACTGCAGCGGAAAACGACCTTGTAATCATTTCAGCCGGTTCCTCTGCCGGGACGCGGGATTTTACTGCAGAAGTCATTGCATCTCTCGGGACGCTCCTTTTTCACGGGGTTGCAATCAAACCAGGTAAACCCATGATGCTTGGAAAGATTGACCAAAAACCGGTTATTGGCCTCCCCGGCTATCCCCTCGCGGCACAGACCGTGCTCCGGGAATTTGCCGTGCCCCTGCTTGAAACCTGGGGACTTGCACCAATACAAAAGTTCTGCCTTACCGTCAGGCTTTCCACACCCATCGCATCAGACCTCGGCTTTGACGAGTTTTTGCCAGTTTCCGTAGGAAAGATTGGCGGCCAGTACTGGGCCATGGCACAATCGCGGGGACCCGTTGTCCAGATGGCAGCAGTGAGGGCAAACGGTTATGCGCATATCCCGGCAGCATCGGAAGGATACGAAGCCGGTGAAGAGCTGGAGGTCATCCTCACAACCGACCCGGCAAATGTCAGCAGATCCCTCCTCTTTTCCGGAGTCATTGAACCGGCGCTTGAGGAGCTCGCAAATCTTGCACGTGACGAAGGGATTGCTATTCACGCCGCAAATACCGGAAATACGGGAGCAATTCTTGCCCTTAAACGAAACTCCTGCCATGGCGCCCCCGTTACAATAACCGATATGACAAGGCTTGGAAAACCGGTTATCCGCACAGTTTACCCGGGAATAACGGATCTGACATATATCGAAATTGCCGCAACTGAACTGGGAATCGTTTCAAACGAACCGGTTTCACCCGAAGACTATGCCGGGCTCCGGTGGATCAACACGCGCATGGATCTTTCCAACCACGCAGTTCTCGATGCTCTCCTGGAGTCAGCCTCCCTTGACCCGGCAGCGATTGCCGGTTATGATACAAAAGCCGGGTCGTCCGCTGCCGTTGCAGATGCTGTGGTCTCGGGAAAAGCAGACGCCGGCATCTGTGACCTGGGGACCGCCCGGGCACAAAACCTTCACTTTATCCCGGTTGCAGAGGAGCGATACGAACTTGCCCTGCACCGCAGTATGCTCAATGACCCGTGGGTAGCAAAGATCCCCGATCTTCTCAAACGTCCGGCTTTTCAGGAAGCCCTGTCCCGCCGGGGAACCTATTCTACGATACGGTCCGGGAGCATCCGTAATGCAGAACCAGATACTGCAACGGTGGACCGATCCTTAATAAAGAGCACGACATCACTGTCCTGAAACACTTTAAGGTTTGACGGCCCCCTGTTTTCTTATACAGGAATTTTTTTGGGGGCGTTCATCGCGTTCCTGACCGGCATAAACGAGGTCTTACAATATGGAAATGATCATTAGCAAAAAAGATACAGCAGCGGCTGACAACAAATGGATCGATGTCACCAACCCCGCAACCGGTGAGAAGATTGATACCGTTCCCTGGGCGTCCGAAACCGACGTGAATGCTGCTGTCGAATCCGCAGACGAAGCGTTTTTTGAATGGGCAAAAAAGCCGATGCGCGACCGGGGGATGATCCTGTATAAGGCTGCAAGGCTCATCCGCGAACAGCACAAGGATCTTGCCCGGCTCCTTACGATCGAACAGGGTAAACCACTCCGGGAATCAATCGATGAGGTCCGGGGCTGTGCAAACATCCTGGAATATTACGCGTCGATCTCAGGAAAACCGGCCGGGGAGGCAGTATCTCTTGGAAAAGCCGGGGACTGCATGGTCACCCGTGTACCGCTGGGTGTCTGTGCAGCGATCATTCCGTGGAACATGCCGGTCATCATCATGGGCTGGAAAGTCGGCCCGGCTCTCCTTGCAGGAAACTCCCTTATCCTCAAACCCTCTTCGCGGACACCGTTAACCTGCCTCAAAATTGCCCGGATGATAAATGATGCAGGACTACCCGAAGGAATACTCAATGTCGTCACCGGGCCCGGTGATACCACGGGTACCGCACTCATTAAAAACGCTCTCATAAAAAAGATCTCGTTTACCGGGGACACGGCAACAGGAAGCAAAATCCGGGAGATGGCCATCGGCCATGTCAGGGATCTCACCCTTGAACTGGGCGGATCCGACCCGATGATCGTCATGGACGATGCCAATATCCCCAAAGCCGTTGAAGGTGCCCTTAGGGGCCGGTTCTATAATGCCGGGCAGATCTGCACCGCAGTAAAACGTCTCTACCTCCACGAAAAGATAGCTGATGAATTTATGCGCCAGCTCAAAAGCAAGGTAGACGGGCTCACCGTTGGAAACGGTCTGACTCCGGGAACGGATATGGGGCCGCTTGCCGGTTCAGAGCAGATGACCCGGATCTCATCAGTTGTTCAGGGTGTGACCATCCGTGAAGAGGGAACGATCCTGACCGGTGGCTGCCCGTCACAGGGAAAAGAATATGAAAAAGGATTTTTCTACGAACCGACCCTGATTGCCGATGTCGCACCGGATGCCTCGGTCCTGAAAAATGAAATATTCGGACCGGTGCTCCCGGTCATGACGGTTCCTGACCTTGACTGTGCAATCCAGGAGGCAAACAATTCGAAGTACGGCCTTGGGGCATCGGTCTGGACCAGGAATATTGAGACTATCCGGCAGGTATACCTGGAGGTCAACGCCGGGATCGTCTGGGTCAACCGACACCTCACCGTTCCCCCGGAAATTCCGTTCGGCGGGACAAAGGAGAGCGGTGTCGGACGTGAGAACGGCTTTAATGCTCTCGACAGTTACACCCAGACAAAGACACTCTATTTGGGCTGGTAAGAACAAAGAAACGCATATATTGCCAGGACCGACCGGGGAAACCCGATAATGCGGGAATTCCCGGCCCGTCCAGTCATCTCCAAAAAAAGGTTGCCGATGTTTTTTTCATCAATCGGTTTTTTTACGGATTTGCCATCCGGTTACGGGACCTTTACCATTTCCTTGCAAGAAGGACTGCTGCCACAAATCCCGGAATGACCAGGATTCCCGGAAGCGGGGATTTTGTCGTTGCGGTCGTTTCAACAGGTTGTGCTGAAGAAGACTCAACGGAGGTAACTGCGGTGGCAGTCCCGGTTCCCGAGGTAACCGTATTGTTTGCCACAGAAACCGAGAGATTGGAAATCCCCTCGCTTGCATTCACCGGCCCGACACTGCAGGTATCACCGGTAGCGGCACAGATGCTGCTGTCTGAAAGGACATTAAAGGTCTGGGTTGCCGTTACATCCTGAAGGACCGCAGAGACCGTTACGATATACTCATCCGGGGTAAATGTCGAAGTGTCGACATCAAACGACCAGCTGTTTGCGGAACTTGTCCCGGGCACGACTTTTACCATCCCGCTCACACCCGAAAATCCGCTGCTCTCCGATTTCTGGGTCGGGCCAAAAGATGACGAATAGATCTGGACATTGAGCTCATCGCCGACAGCAAGATTGGTTGAACCGTTAATCGTGAAGGTTTCACCCACATACTTGTCACCGATAGGGTTGATCATGGCATTTGGCTTGCCCACGTAAAACGAGACCGCCGAGAAGGTATCATCAATATTCTGGTTCCCTATTGCCTGCATCAACGCCGATGCGGAATTCGTGCTCTGGAGCCGGCCGCTGCCCGAGAGCCGGTAGAGGGTCTTTCCGGTAAGCACATTATTAACATTCCCGGTCGAGGAGTCGTACACGACATCGAATCGTCCGTTCATCATCGGGTGCTGCACGATGACAACATACTGGCCCGGTGCAAGATTTGCCGTGTCGGATTTCTTAAGCTCGTAATCGAATGAGTTGTCATTGTTGACCTGAACCGTTGTAACCTTTGCATAGTTATAACCGATGAACCAAATCTGGAGACCAGGGGACGGGTGGCCGGTTGCAATTCCGGTTACAGAAACCGGGTCGCCCTGGGCGATCACGGCAGTCGACGAACTCCCGGGCGTCAGGGTAATTGCCCCTGCGGGTAAGGCACAGGCTGCCACGGCAAGCAGGAAAACTGCAAGGATAAGCCCGGTCGTGTGCGAAGCACACTTTATTCTGGCACAAAATATCATGGGAATACTTCCTTTGTATGTATTTAGGGGGTCTCCCCTCATTAATATCCTGCCGGTTTTATTGGATTATAAAACCAAAAAGTGCGGTTCGGATAAGCCGGTCAATCACGTACCAAAAACATACCAAAAAAACCTAAAACCCGGATAAAAATTAAAAATAATTTTATTTTTTCTGGAACGGGTTGAACACGTTCTCGTAAATCATGTCGCTGCCGGTATTTGCAAGCCTTGCCCGCTCAGCCTTTTCCTCGACATATGCCATGAGCGGCAGCTCCATATCGACACCGGGAACATGACCAAACATTTTTTCAAGCTCGACCTGCTGGGCATGCATAAAGAGTGTGTTTGGAATTTCCATGGGACAGACATCTTCGCACTGGCCGCAGTTTACACAGGAGTCGGCAATGTGGGCAAACCGGATGAGGTGAAACATGAAGTTGACCGGAAGTTCGCCCGGCGGGACATAGGTCGGGTTCTTGGTGGTACATTCAACACAGTAACAGATGGGACACTGATTGATGCACTGGTAACACTTGATACAGTGCGAAGTCTCGGCCATGATCTTCTTTAACCGATCCTTGCCCTCCCCAAGGCCTTCAAAGTCATGCTTGCGCCATTTGTCGCCAAGCTTGAGCATCGCGCCCTCAACCTTCGCACGGATTTCAATTCCTTTGGGATTGGGTGCTTCGGTTGCAAGGATCCCCTGCTTTACAGCACCATCGATAAGAGCTGCACCTTTCTCGGAACAGACTTCGACAAAAGTTGCTTTTCCGGCTTTTGGTCCGATAACTCCCCAGTTACCACAGGCAAGATCTGCCTGACGGGGCACTTTCATCTTACAGCGCCGACAGTTCGAACGGCGGCCGTAACCGGCCTCTTCGAGCTCGTCAACAGAGATACCTTTGTGGCCTCCCTCGTATTCGATGATGAACTGGCCCTTGTCAATCTCTTCCTTGTGGACAACGTTCGGGTCGACATCATACTTTTCGGCGATCATCTTTCGGGCAGTAACCGGGTTAACAGAACCTCCGCAGTTGACACCGATCATGATAATCCGATCAAGGTCGAGCTGCTTACGCTTGGCAAGTTCGTAGAACGCCATCGCATCGCAGCCTTTGACCGTGACACCGATCTTTGTGTGGTGGCTGCCACCCAAGTATTTCTTGATGAGTTTTGGCAGAAGCAGCGTACCGCAGTGGAGCGAGCCGGCAGTCGTTACAAGGTCTTTTGGATCGGTGATGATGACCGGCTTTGCATCATAAAGATCGACGCCTTTTGTCACGGCAAGGATCGCATCCACGGTCTTTGATTCAAGGGCATACTTCCAGAGAGCCGTGACTGCGCCGCCAAGCTCTGCTTTTTTCTGGATATCCGTGTCGTTTGTCCACGCATAGAGCATGTCGCCTTTCTTTGTCATTTTTCAGGCCTCCTTGATCTTTTCGACCACAGCCGCACAATGCTTGAGTTCTGGCATCTTTGAGAGTGGATCAAGGGCAATGTTTGTCAGGTTGTTTGCACCCTCGTTAAAGTGCATAGCCATGTAGAGAACCTTTGGGGCCACTTCATCGGTGACCTTTGCCCTGGTTATGGTTTCGCCACGGCGGCTCCGTACCTTGATCTTTTCGCCATTCCTGATGCCAAGCTCCTTTGCATCCAGGGTATTTATCTGGATGTAGGACTCGGGCACTTCATAATGCAGAACTTCACACCGGTCGGTCTGGGTCCGGGTGTGGTAGTGGAAGATCACTCGCCCGGTCATGAGCGTGAAAGGATATTCCGCATCGGCAACTTCTGCGGGTGGGCGGTACTCGATACCAAAGAAGTTCCCAAGACCGTCTGCACAGGCAAACTTCTCGCAATGGAGAATCGGTGTTCCCGGATGATCTTCTGTCGGGCAGGGCCAGTGAACGGATTCGGGTTTTTCCATTTTCTCGTAGGTCACGCCACGCATACTTGGCGTGCAGGCCCGCATGTCGTCCCAGACATCCTTTCCGGTCTTCCAGTCAAATCCCGCAAGACCCATCTTCTTTGCGAGCTCGGAAAAGACCATGTAATCAACTTTAGCTTCACCAGGAGCGTCTACCGCTTTTCTTACCCGGTTGACTCGCCGTTCGCCGCTGGTAAACGTCCCTTCCTTCTCGGCAAAGCAGGTACCTGGCAGGACGATATCTGCGTATTTGCAGGTCTCGGTCCAGAAAATATCCTGGACAACAAGGAAATCGAGCTTGTCAAGCGATGCTTTCACATGGTTTGAATCAGGATACGAAACTACCGGGTTGAGGCCAAGAATGTACATCGCTTTAATTGGATCACCGCACTGGTTGATCTGCTCGGTCAGGGTAACGCCGTACCAGTCAGGCAGGCTCCCCGCAGTCATGCCCCAGGCCTTTTCCATACGAGCACGATTCTCGGCTGCCTCGCACTTCTGGTATCCGGAGTAAACGTTGGGGTAGGCACCCATATCGCAGGCACCCTGAACATTGTTCTGGCCACGGAGCGGATTCACACCGGTTCCCGGGCGGCCGATGTTTCCGGTCAGCATCGCAAGGTTGCCCATAGAGCGGACATTGTCGGTACCGGTCGTCAATTCGGTGATGCCAAGACAGTAAATGATGACTGCACTCCCCGCGTTTGCATACTCGCGGGCAAACTCCTTGACAGTCTCAGTCGGGACACCGGTGATCTTTTCAACATCCGCGTAGCCCTCAACGGTCTTTTTGAGATCTTCAAAACCCTTGGTACGCTTTTTCACGAACTCCTTGTCCTCCAGACCTTCCTTGATGATCCAGTACATCATGGAATTTGCAAGTGCAATATGCGTTGACGGGTTGAAACGGATCCACGTGTCGGCAAGGCGAGCGGTTGGGGTGTAACGCGGATCGACAACAACAACCTTGACACCTTTCTTCTTTGCCTGGAGTACACGGCGTGCTGCAAGCGGGTGAGCCTCAACCGCATTCGATCCCCACAGGACAATGAGGTTTGAATTAAGGACATCCTCGAACGGGTTTGTCGCGGCCCCAGAACCAAAACAAAGAGAGAGGCCGGCGACCGATGGACCATGGCAGATCCGGGCACAGTTATCGATGTTGTTTGTCCTGAATGCTACCCGGGCCCACTTCTGCATCGCATAGCAGTCCTCGTTTACCGTACGGCATGACACCTGGAATCCAAGGGCTTTTGGACCCTGCTTATCGGAAACCTCCTTGAACTTTTTTGCAATAAGATCAAGGGCTTCGTCCCAGGTTGCCTTCTCAAACGTGTCGCCCTTTTTGATGAGGGGCGTTGTAAGCCGGTCCGGGTTCTGAACAAATTCCCAGCAGGTCGCGCCTTTGGGACAGAGTTTGCCCTCGTTTACCGGGGAACGCTTGAAAGGTTCCACTCCGACAAGTTTCCCGTCGGAAACAACGAGATTGAGGCCACACCCCACACCACAGTACGGACAGGTGGTGGGCACATAGGTTAATGACGGAATTTCTGCACTCATTTTTTCACCAGATTTTCACACACAGAGATGGACACACGTTCACACACATCGGGCAATACGGCATTCATGACAAACGCAGTGTAAATTGGGACTCTTCCATATCCGTTATATAAAACTTTTGAAATCCTGACGGAAACTGATGAACAATAGTGGGTTTTCGACGGAGGTAATCCCGGTCAACGCCGAATAAACCGGGCAAGGTTATCCGGATTGCATTCATTTTTTTCTTTTGATATTTTCCAAATGTTTAAAAAGGGCTTTGTGTTAAAAAAATTCAATAAACTAACCCGGATTACGTGCCGCACTTTTAAAAAATCCGTAGTATTCGGGTTGGAAGGGAAAACGGCCACTTTTAAGGTTTCCCAGCTCAAGGGTGGGATATAGACGGATCGGTATGCGGCGAGAAAAATATTGGACGGCGCATGAATTCCTGTGGTGTTTCCGCGCGGGTGCAGGAGCAGGTAACACGCGGTATGCCGTTCCATAAACCCCGGCTCCGGGAATACGGATCGGATCGGTGATGGTTGACTCTGAACTCAAACTACCCGGTGCTCCCCCGGGAGAATCTCTTTACCCACTCTCTTTACACTCTGCAAAACCCCCACGTCCCTGCCCGATACGCTTCGGGTTATAAGAACAGAGTACTACCGGGAACGGCAGGCTCAAAGACATCCCGATCGGAAAAGTTTGCCCTGACCCTCAACCGGGCGACCAGGGAATCAATAGCCCCGGGAGTCAGGGTCCGGGCAAATCAGGAAACACTCAAAAAAATTTCCCATCATAGATCCGGGATATGGAAACAGCCAGGAATATAAGAAAAAACCAGGGAGTTCCCGATCCAGGATTTGATCTTTTCCGCTGGTAGGGAGAGTCTCTTGTAAGAACCGGTTTTGGTTTTGGTTTTGGTGCTGTGTTGCACAAATTATCGGGATTACTGAATCGGATAGATCATAAGAAGCATAAGCGACCAATCCTCCCTATGCCTTCTCGAAAACGGGATATCACGGGAGGTCACTTTGATATTTTTCTACTACAATTTGCTTATTGCTCCTATCAGAATTCTCAAAACTGAACATCTTTCCTGCGGAGTGAGTTGGTTCATGGGGGAATTATACAACACAGCGGGTTTAGGTTTTGGTTTTGGTTTTGGTTTTGGTCACCGGCAAAATCCAGGGGACCCCGTTAACTGGCCCCGGCTGTGGAAACAACATACCGGATTATCCGGTGGCAGGGGGCAAATGTATCACCTGCATTGCCGGGGACCATTATAAGAAAGCCCGGTAAATTTTCGTATCCATAACCATTTTTTGGCCGGTTTATCACCTGTCCGGCCCGGCATCCCGACGTTTGCAGCATCACAAACCTTTCAATGGTTATGCGCCGATCTATACTCAGCTGATTTACCATGACCGACACAACGTATGGGGCGAAACTTCAGAAAGATGGTAAAACATATGCTATCCAGACCAGGATCCCGGCCGGGGAGATAAAGCCGGAAGACCTGGAAACATTTGCTCGTGTTGCGAAGAAATACAAAATCCCGCTGGTGAAAATCACCTCCGGCCAGCGTTTCCTTCTTGTCGGAGTAAAAGAGGAGGACATCCCTGCGGTCCGAAATGAGCTCGGGCATCTCGGGACTGCATCAATCACACCGGGCGTCCGCTATGTCCAGTCATGTCCGGGAAACGCATACTGCAAGAACGGGACGCAGGACTCGCTTGCGCTTGCAAAACAGATCTCGGACGACTTTGCCGGAATGGAGTTCCCGGCAAAGATCAAGATCGGTGTCTCGGGCTGCCCCCGGTGCTGCGGCGAAAGTAAAGTCAGGGATATCGGGATCATGGGTTCGGCCAAAGGCTGGACCGTCTTTTTTGGAGGCCACAGTGCGTACCATGTCCGCGAAGGAAACGAGGTCGCATCCGGCCTGACCACAAAACAGACCCGGGACCTGGTCGCCCGGCTGCTTGCGTATTTCAGGGATCACGGTACCACCAAGGAACGGACAAGTAAATTTGTCGAACGGGTTGGCACGGACTGGTTTAAAGAGATCTAAACCACCCCGGGATCTTCACTTTTTTTTATTCGGACCGCCACACCCTCGGTTCCCAAACCAACATGTTTATTTTCGGGACGCCCCCTGATTCTTTATGGAATCCGGACACCACCATAACGATAACCGGGAACTTATCGAACGCATAAAGGCCTGCGGCCTACAGGAACCGGTGAGTACCTACATTATCCGCTGCGTTGAATTCCACTCATCAGCGGCCCCGGGTCTTCTTGTCGGGACGTTCATGGTGGACTATGCACTCGACCTTCTCGGGGCTTCCCCTGAAGACAAGCTCTTTGCAGTCTGTGAGACCCCCAAGTGCATGCCCGACGCCCCGCAGGTCATCGCCCACATCACGACCGGAAATGGCAGGCTCAAGGTTCTTCCCATCGGCCGGTTCGCAATCACGGTTAACCCGGTTTCGACCGGACAAAAAGTCGAAGGTGTCCGTGTGTATGTCGATCTCGAAAAGCTTAAACAGTTCCCGGTTGTCGATGCCTGGTTCAACAACCGGCTGGGAACCGGCAAGCGCGAACGGGAAAGCGATCTCCAGAAGGAAATTTTTACCGGCGGCCGCCAGTTCCTTTCCTACGAACGGGTCCGGGTACCGGTGACTCCCAAGGAATCGTGGAAACCGGTGAAGTGCCCGACATGCGGCGAGACGGTGCCGGACTACCTGGTTGTAGACGGGAAATGTGCAGCCTGCGGGCCGATGAAATATTATGAGAAAATCTGAGTGACTTTTATCACACACCGGTTTTCCATTAAGTCCGATCATGGGATTTTATAATCGGACAATATCCTTCATTTGGGAGGAGCTGTTTTTTTAAGCAGACTTTACAGCGATCCCTGTGTCCAAAACCATCTGACCTGCCCGGGGTTCCCCCCATCATCCCAAAATGAGGGAGGGGGTGGATCCCCTTTTGCAAAATGATCCCTGGGGGGTAGGCCCCCTCTTTGGGGTCTGACAGGGTGGGGGGGTATCCCCCCTACCCCTCCCCCACCCGGGAAGAGAAACCGGGCAGGCTCCGACGAAAAGCAAGAGGGTATTTTCCGGATTTTTTAGCATTCGGGTGGGGGATAAGACCCGGTCCGGAAAAAAGATGATGGGGGGGTCACCCCCTGGTTCGCAGACATTGGGGGAGGGGGGTCCACCCAACAACTAATACCGTGGGATGTATCGCGATGATACAAAAAATTATCAAAAACCAACCGGGTCATAAAACAAAGTAAACTGAGATCAAAACAGATCTGAAAAACGTCAATAAAAATCCACTTTCGAGAAAAACCCCAAGTGGGAGGAGTAAGCCTCCTTTTGTTCGTGCGGCATTCAGCTCTGCGCCAAACCCGGGCGGATACCGAGCGATCCATATGCCCTGTTCTGGCTTGCACCCGCAGGGTTTCGCCGTTTCATCGTATCCTGTCCCTTTGTAACGCTCAGCGGGTTACTCGTACGGGCGTTGACCCGCACTTCTCGCTTCCCTCACGGGAAGCTCAACCGTATCATGACTGGGAACAGGCCGTGTCGTTTCTGTGCCATTGCCGTGACTCTCGCCACCCGTACTTGCGTACGGCTGCGTGCCCGGTGGGTGGGGGGACTTTCCTCAGCAGCCACATATGGGCTACCGTCAGCCGCTCACTCCCTCTTGGGGGAATTACATATGGGTAAGGTTTGCAGATAAGCACACCGGTTGGCCGGCTCCGGGCCGGGGACCGGTCGCTTTTTGCAGCGGACCGTTTCCTGCCAGATAACTAATTAAACGGGCGTCACAGAACATGACAAAAGAATGTAAGGGTAACAAGAGGGACACGCCATGCAGCTCTTAACACCAGATGAGGGAAAACTCGCGGTCCGGCTTGCCCGGGGCGCAATCGAATATACGACAGCAAAAACGCCAAAGCCGATGGTCGACCTGACCCCGGTCTTTGCGGAAAAACGCGGGGTCTTTGTGACGCTCACAAAAGCCGGGCAGCTCCGGGGCTGCATCGGGTTCCCGTACCCGATGATCCCCCTTGGCGACGCAATCGAGAGCGCAGCGGTTGCGGCGGCACTTGAAGACCCAAGGTTCCCGGGCGTAAAAAGAGACGAGCTTGGCACGCTTGACTTTGAAGTAACCGTACTCACTCCCCCGGTACCGCTTACCTGTGACCCGGCGGATCGGCCAAAACACATCGAAGTCGGACGACACGGTCTTATCGCCCGGGGCTACGGCACGAGCGGTCTTTTGCTCCCGCAGGTCGCAACCGAGTACAACTGGGACGCGGAAACGTTTCTTTCCCAGACCTGCCAGAAAGCCGGCCTGCCTGCAACCTGCTGGAGGCAGCCCGCAATCGAGATTCTCACCTTTGAAGGCCAGATCTTCACCGGCACATTTAAGGGATCGGTTTAACAGAAAGCGGCGCATATCCTAAGGCTACAAGGAGTACCCCCGCGGCATGGCGATTTCATTCGAGAGCCTGGACAGCGATATTGCAGGACGGACCGGCAGACTCGTTGCCGGGAAAAAAGTGATCAAAACACCGGCGCTGCTCCCGGTCATCAACCCCCACCTGATGCTTGTCACTCCAAAAGAATTACGGGCAATGGGTGTCGAAGCGCTCATAACAAACGCCTACATTTTTTCGCAGAGCAAACAGTACAGCGAGCGGGTTAAAGAGGAAGGACTCCACAAGCTGCTCGATTTTGACGGCATCATCATGACCGACTCCGGGTCGTTCCAGCTCTCGGTCTACGGGCAGGTTTCGATCACAAACGAGCAGACGCTCACCTACCAGCGCGACATCGGAAGCGACATCTGGGTGCCGCTCGACATCCCAACTTCGCCGGATGCCGATCGTGAAATGGCTGAACGGGAACTCGCGATCACGATGGAACGGCTCCGGGAGGCAAAGGAGCTTTTTGGGAACGACGCACCGCTGGCCGGCCCGGTACAGGGAAGCCTGTACCAGGACCTCCGCGAGAAGGCGGGTAAAGATGTCGGCGACCTCGGCTTCTCGTTCTGCCCGATCGGTGCGGTTGTGCCGCTCATGGAATCCTACCGGTACCGCGATCTCGTAGACGTGGTCATGGCTGCAAAACGGACACTCCCGCGTTCGGCCTGCGTCCACCTCTTCGGTGCCGGCCACCCGGTGATGTTTGCGCTTGCCGCCGCGATGGGCTGCGACCTTTTTGATTCCGCAGCTTACGCACTCTACGCAAAAGAGGGACGATATCTCACCACGCACGGCAGTTTCAAGATTGACGAACTCGCTGATCTTCCCTGCTCGTGCGCAGTTTGCCGGACTCACACTGCAGAACAACTCCGCACGGCAAAGGACCGGACCCGGCTCCTTGCACTCCACAACCTTGCAGTCACTCTTGCCGAGATCGCACGGATCCGGCAGGCGATCACGGACGGCACGCTCTGGGAACTTGTTGACGAGCGGTGCCGGAACCACCCGCAGCTCCTTTCCGGATACCGCCGGCTGCTCAAACACAACGCCGAGCTCGAACAGTACGACCGGGCATCCAAGCGCCGCTTCTTCTACCGTGGCGATGAGAGCTGCGCCCGGACCGAAGTCCTGCGGTACCAAAAGCAGCTCTCCCGGCTGCGCCTTGGCAAAAATGTTCTTGTCGCGTGCGACAATGGCGTCAGGGAAGGGTACGACACAGTTCTATTCTTCAAGCCACCGTTCGGACCGTACCCGAACGAACTCAAGGAAACCTTCCCCATCGGCCAGAGCGAGATCCCCGAATGGGACGCCGCAATGGTCAGGCAGGGCTGCCGGGGGATCCGGATGCTTGCCGACAGCCATAAAGAAAGCACGATCAAAGTCGCCGGCCTTCATCCGGAATGGAAACCGATCTTTGCCGAAGAACTTGGCTGTGCAGCGGAGTGGATCGAATGATAAAGATCGATATCCGGAAACACGACGGCCTTGCCCGGGTCGGCATTCTCTCAAGCGATGACGGCTCCGTCCCGCAGGTTCCGTTTCCCGCAGTACTTGACATGGAAACGGTTTTTCCCTCGCTTGCGGCACGCGGCGGTACCAATGTCCCGCCCGGTGCTCCCGCGGAATTTGTAAAGACCTACATCACTCAGGGACGCGATCAGCCGGTCGCCATTCACCCGAACCTGGATAACCCTGCCGAGAGCGGCGATGTCGTGATGCCGATGAGCTGGCACACGGCATTTGCAAATCCCCGCCAGTATGTCGCGTGGCTCAAATCATTAAAAGAGAAAACGCCGGCCGACACGCTCTGGTATGCCCCGGGCGCGGCTCTTCCTTCAAACGTGCATATCCTCTGCTACACCGGCTTTTCCCTCTTTGACTATATCAGCGTCGATCTCAAATCCGCACAAGGGCTTTTCTGTACTCCCGAAGGAGAGTTCCCTGCCGCTGTGCAGAAGACCGGCGTATGTGCCTGCGAAGGCTGCCGGGCCGGCGATGTAAAACTGCACAACCGGCTCGCGCTCGAAGGCGAGGTCGCGCTGGTCCGGTATTTCATAGGGCAGTCAAAACTCCGCGAACTTGTGGAGGCCCGGTGCCGGATGAATGCAAACCAGGTCTCCATCATGCGCCACATCGACCGGGACTACGCATGGTCCGAACCCTTCGCACCCATCGCACGGAGCGGTGTCATGCGGGCAAACTCCGGGGAATCGATGGAGCGGGTCGAAGTCAGGAGGTTTGCCGAACGGCTCCTTACCCGCTACCAGCCCCCGAAGGCAACGGTCGCGGTCCTTTTACCCTGCTCAGCCAAAAAACCCTACTCGCTCTCGCAGAGCCATAAAAGATTCCAGATGGCGGTCAACGGCCGGGCCCACGAACTCATCATCACCTCCCCGCTCGGCCTTGTCCCCCGGGAACTCGAATGCGTGTACCCTGCAATGCACTACGATGTCCCGGTCACTGGTTACTGGGACGCGGAGGAATGCGCGTACATCTCGGACATTGTCGCCCGCTACCTCACAAAGAACAAGTACGAGCGGGTGATAGCACACCTCGAAGGCGGTGCGCTCAAAGTCGCCGAGATGGCAGCCGAGACCTGCGGGATCACGCTCGAATACACCTGCCGCGAGCACCCGACAAGCGACGCCGCGCTCTCGCAGCTCAGCCATGCCCTTGACTGCGAGCGCCGGGTAAAAGACGACCGGCTTCACGGTATGATCTCGTACCAGTTCGGCTGCGATGTCGATACAAAAGGCATGCTCTCCCGGGGCAGGTTCCCCGAGATATTCTATGCAAAGAACAACCAGCAGCTCTTCTCTATTGACACGGCATACGGACTTATCCGGCCCACATTCGAAGGCTGGGATGTTATCCCGGATATCTACCGGGTGACTATCGGCGACTTCCTGCCCGAGGGCGACGTCCTTGTCCCGGGCATTGTGGATGCTGATCCTGCGATCCGCGAAGGGGACGAAGTTTTCGTGATCGGACCAAAGGCAACGGCAACCGGAAGGGCGGCGATGTCTGCTGCAGAGATGAAAAAATCCCGGCGCGGTGTTGCAGTCCGGGTGCGTAAAATAAAGAAGGTTGCCGTTTAACTTATACGATACAAGTGCTAGCGGCATTTATCAGGGATATCAACGGAGTGACCAGGTTGTACCGGGTAGAACGAAAGGAACAGCTTGCCGATAAGATTTACCAGATGTGGATCCGGGCGCCTCACGTGGCACACCACGCAGAGGCCGGGCAGTTTGTAATGATCAGGCTCGATGAGAACGGGGAACGTATCCCCCTCACGATCTCTGCGACCGATGGCGACTCGATCCGGGTTATTTTCATGACCCTCGGAAAGACCACCACCCATCTTGCGGCATTCAATGCCGGCGACCATCTGCTGGATGTTGCCGGCCCACTTGGGAAACCAAGCGATGTAAAGAAGTACGGCACCTGCGTGCTTGTCGGCGGCGGCGTCGGAAGTGCGAACCTGCCGATCATTGCCCGTGCGGCAAAAGCTCTCGGCAACCGGGTGATCGGGATCATCGGCGCCCGGAATGTCTCGATGGTGATTGTTGAGGACGAGATGAAGAGCGCCTGCGACGAGTTCCACCTTGCAACCGATGACGGCAGCAAGGGGTTCCACGGTTTTGCAGCAGATGTCTTAAAGCAGGTCATGGCGCAGGAAAAAGTCGATGCGGTCTGGATTATCGGCCCGGCGATCATGATGAAAGTCACTGCCGAGTGCACCCGGGCCGCAGGGATCAAGACCTTTGTCTCCTTAAACCCGATCATGGTGGACGGGACCGGTATGTGCGGGTCCTGTCGGGTGACCGTAAATGGCGAGACAAAATTTGCCTGCGTTGACGGACCGGAGTTTGACGCACACCAGGTGGATTTTGGGGCGCTTATGCAGCGTCTGCGGATCTATTCTGGCGAAGAGAAAATTTCGCTTGACCGGTACCAGGAAAAACACACCTGTGCCTGCGGAGGGGATCACCATGCATGACCGTACCGTTGAAGAACGCCTCAACGATTTTGGCGAAGTCGACGCCGGAATGTCGGTTGACGAGGCAATGTCCGAGGCAGAGCGCTGCCTCCAGTGCAAGAAGCCGCTTTGCGTGAAAGGCTGCCCGGTAAACATTGATATCCCCTCCTTTATCCGGGAGATCGGTGCCGGGAATTTCAGGAAGGCCGTGGTAATTGTAAAAGAGCAGAACATGCTCCCGGCAATCTGCGGCCGTGTCTGCCCACAGGAAACGCAATGCGAAAGCCAGTGTATTCTTGGGAAAAAGGAGAAGCCGATTGCGATCGGTGCGCTCGAACGCTTTGTCGCGGACTGGGAACGCACGAACGGCACGGTCATGCCGCAGAAAAAGGATCCGGTCGGTCGGCGGATTGCCGTTGTCGGCGCCGGCCCGGCCGGGCTTACGGCCGCAGGCGAACTTGCCCGGCTCGGCTACCACGTGACGCTCTTTGAATCCCTGCACGAGGCAGGCGGCGTCCTGATGTACGGTATCCCCGCATTCCGATTGCCAAAGGCCATCGTGAAGACTGAGATCGAAGAGGTCATCTCGCTTGGAGTTGAGCTCAGACTCAACCACCAGGTGGGAAGAAGCGTGCCGGTAAAAGAGCTGCTCAATTACGATGCGGTCTTTATCGGGACCGGCGCCGGCCTCCCCTACTTCATGGGGATACCGGGCGAGAACCTGCCGGGTGTATACTCGGCAAACGAATTCCTGACCCGGGTAAACCTGATGCACGCGGACAAGTTCCCTGAGTACGATACGCCGGTCAAGCGCGGCCACAAGGTCGTTGTTGCGGGCGGCGGGAACGTCGCGATGGACGCTGCCCGGGTCGCACGGAGACTCGGCGGTGATGTCACGCTCGTGTACCGGCGCCGTGATGAAGACCTGCCGGCCCGGAAAGCAGAGATCGCCCGTGCGAAAGAAGAGGGTGTGAAATTTGTCTGCTGCGCAAACCCGGTAAAAGTGCTTGGCGAGGAAATCGTGACCGGTGTCGAGTGCGTCACCATGGAGATGTGCGCCCTTGATGCAAGTGGAAGGCCCGAACCGGCACCAAAGAAGGGAAGCGAGTTTACGATTGAGGCCGATGTCTTCATCGGCGCAATCGGCCAGGGACCAAACCCGCTCTTAATCAACGAACTCCCGACGCTCAAGAGAGGCAAGCGCGGGAACATCCTTGTCGATGAGCACGGCCGAACATCCATCCGCAATGTTTTTGCCGGTGGAGATGTTGCGACCGGGGCCGCAACCGTCATCCTTGCGATGGGTAACGCAAAGACTGCGGCCCATGCGATTGACCGGATGTTAAAGGAAGAGTAAAACTTTTTTGTGACTATCTAGCCTGACTCTAAAGTTACGGATGGGATGAACGGTTCTTCATTAAATGCATCTCTAATCGATGCGAGAACGGGTTGATCATTCTTTCGTACGGTTGAGATATACCCCCTGATGCGGC
>JBAZFZ010000023.1:0-26793 GCA_041653075.1 Methanoregula sp. | reverse complement strand
GTACGAAAGAATGATCAACCCGTTCTCGCATCGATTAGAGATGCATTTAATGAAGAACCGTTCATCCCATTCGTAACTTTAGAGTCAGGCTAGATAGTCACAAAAAAAGAACATTTGGAAAGGTCCGTATTACCAAATCCCGGCAAAAGAGCATCCCGAAGAGTCCGGCGCGTGTCACATCACTGTTTTTAAGTGGATGGAACGCCAAAAATAGTAATATCTGGTCTGGGTGTGAACTTCGATGTGTGTTGCAGTACCTGCTGAAGTGCTTGAAATAAAAGAGGGGAATATCGGGGTTGTCGATTACGGTGACTTAAAACAGGAGGTCCGGCTCGACCTTGTGGATGTCAAGGTAGGAGAGTATGTCCTTGTCCATGTTGGTTTTGCCATCCAGAAACTCACCCGGGAAGAGGGCCTTGAGACCCGCGAGATCTTCAAGCAGGTCTATGCGGCACTGGAGGAGTGATGCACGAGTACAGCATCGCTTACGACCTCTATGCGACCGCAAAGAAGGCAGCCGTTGATAACAACGCCACAAAAGTGAAAAAAATTAGTGTTGATGTCGGGAAAATGGCCATGGTCAATCCCGAGCAGGTGGTATTTTTGTTCGATACGATAAAAGAAGACGATCCGCTTTTAAAAAATGCAGTTCTTGCATGCACTGAAGTTGACCCGCAGACAAAGTGCCCCTGCGGGTATGAAGGTTCCGAGGTCTATGTCTGCCCCCGGTGCGGGGCACTCCCCGAAATCGTAAAAGGCCGGGAGATCGTGGTGACCAACGTGGAAATCGAGGTGGCAGACTAACATGAAAGTAAACCTGATGCACGGCGCCGGCGGGGAAGTGATGGGCGAACTTTTACAGACGCTCACAAAATTTACCCACAATAATGCCGGAGGTATCGGCCTTGAAGCACTCGATGACGGTGCAGTCATCCCGATCAACGGTACCAATATCGTGTTCACGACCGATTCGCATGTTGTCCGCCCGATCTTTTTCCCGGGCGGGGATATCGGCAGGATCGCTGTGAGCGGAACGGCGAACGATCTTACGATGATGGGCGGCCGGCCCATTGCTCTTTCCTGTGGCATGGTCATCGAGGAAGGATTCGATGTTGCGGATCTCGACAGGATCGTGAAGTCCATGGATGAGGCGCTCGGTGAAGCCGGGGCAAGCATTGTTACCGGTGATACCAAGGTTGTTGAGAAAGGATCGCTTGACGGGATTGTAATAAACACGGCCGGGATCGGTGTCGCAAAGAAGATCGTGCGGGACAACGGCCTTGTGCCGGGCGATGTGATCATTGTCTCGGGGACACTGGGCGATCATGGTATTGCGATCATGGCGCACCGGGAGGGTTTCGATCTCGGTGAGCAGATCAAGTCCGATGTCGCGCCGCTCTGGGGCATGATGGAAAAGGTCCTTGATGCCGGGACGATCCATGCGATGAAGGACCCCACCCGGGGCGGGTTTGCTGCAGCGATAAATGAGATGGCAAGAAAGAGCGGTGTCCAAGTGAGGATCAATGAGGAGCTTATCCCGGTACGGAAGAGCGTGAAAAGTGCTGCCGGCATGCTCGGGCTCGATCCGCTCGAAGTAGCAAACGAAGGAAAAGTCGTCATGGGTGTCCCGGCGGAAGATGCCAAGGCAATCCTTGCAGCGCTTCATTCCCACAAGTACGGGAAGGATGCAGCAGTTATCGGCAAAGTTGTTGCCGGTTCCCATGTCGTTATGGACACCGCAATCGGTGGTGAGCGCTTCATCGAACCGCCCATGGGCGACCCGGTTCCCCGGGTCTGCTGATTTTCATTCAAATTCTTGTTTTTGGCAGAATGGCAAAAGCCGGGTATGCGAATTGAACATTTCCGAAAATTTTTCCGGTTGTGATCGAAAAAAAAGCCGGGCACGCATCGGAATCTTAAAAAAAAAGTTCGGTAACTTTCAGGATCTTTTTTTTTTAATCCGGCACGACCCCGGAATATTTTGTAAATGATCCAGATCCTGTTCGGAATTTTTTAAAACAGGCACCCCCCAGAGGGATCTCCACTGACTCATTACATTCTTTTAATTTTGCAGGATTTTCTGACTGTGCCACGAAAGGAAGCATCAAAGCCTGATAAAAAATGAGCGTACGGTGACCGGAATATTTCAGAAAATGTCCGGGTCGGGCCCGGCATATTTTTGAAAATAACCGGGTCGCGACCGGAATATTTTAAAAAAGATCCGGGTCACGAGCGACATTTTTAGAAAAAGTGCGGGGCATATGCCGGAAGATTTCAAAAGAAATCCGGGTTTGGGAGGGAAATTTTTCCTTGTAACCTGCCAGGACCGGTGGGGAAAAACGGGATGAGGGGATCTCACGTGAAGAGTGAAATGAAAATCAACCTTGCTTTTAATGTTCGGTAAAACCGGTCCGGTATAATCGCCACGGGTAAAAAAGGAGAGGCTACCGGTATCCCGGGCCCGTTTACTCATGCCTCAGTGCATCGATCGGGTTGAGGTTTGCTGCCTGCCAGGCCGGGTAGATACCGCAGACAATGCAGATGATGAGCCCAAACGAGACCCCTTCAACCACCGAGATCAGGCTTGGCAGGGTAAAGAGATATTCTGTGGTCTGGAGAATCAGGGCGCTGATCGCATACCCTCCAAGGACACTGAGTATGCCTCCTACAACACTGCCGACAACGCCGATAATTGTGGCCTCGTAGATGAACATGCTCATCACCTCCTTTTTCTGCGTCCCGATACTCCTCATGATACCGATCTCCTTGATTCGCTCGTTCACGGACATCATCATGATGTTAAAGATCGAGACCCCGGCAACAAGCATCGATATCCCGCCGATTGCCGTCACGAATGTCGTGACCATCCCAAATGTCTCGTAAATCGATGCGAGCGTCGCCTTGCTGTCAATAACCGTCACGGTCTTGTCTTTTGTGTTCCGGTTGAGCTGCTTTTCAATCGTTGTCTTCACATCGGCAGTATCGCCGCTGGTGACCTTTACGACGACTTCGTTATAATCGTTGTCGACATCAAAAGCATTTTCAAACCAGTCTTTGGTAACAACAAGTGAATTATCGGTACTGATATCAAAGCTCATCCCGCGTTCGGGAATAATCCCGGTCACTCTGAGCGACCCATACTCCCCGTTTGATCCAAGCGAGATCCGGGACCCCACCTTGATATTGTGATCCTTTGCAAACGTCGTCCCGACAAGACAGCCGGAATTACCGTTGCTGTAATCTCCGGCCTCAAGGTCCGGGAGAAGATCTTTTGTCTTATCTGGTGGAAGGCCGTAGATCATCGCAACGATATCGTCGCTTCCAACCCCCACTTTCATGTGGGCGGATGTCGAATACACCGGGATTGCAATATTCGGGGCGACCGCTCGTTTTATCTGGTTATAGTTCTGTTCGGTGAGCTTGAAATCCGTTGAACTATGGCCAAAACCTCCGCCACCACCGGCGTACGGCATCACAATAACACTGTCTCCAACAGAGGAGAGGCTTGCCGATACAGCCTGGACCATGCTGTTTCCGAGAATTCCCATCGATGCAATAGCGACAACACCGATGATGATCCCAAGCATTGCAAGGCTGGACCTGAGCATGTGGAGCCGGATATTCCGTTTTGAGATCTCCCAGAAGATTTTGGTCATTCCGCGATCCTCCCGTCAACGATTCGGATTGTCCGTTCAGTATACTTTGCGACATTGGGATCATGGGTAACTACAATGATGGTCGCTCCCTTGTGGTGGAGCTCGGTCATGAGATCCATGATGCTTGCCCCGGTCTTTGAGTCGAGATTGCCGGTCGGCTCGTCGCAGAGCAGGATGTCCGGATCGTTAATGAGGGCACGGGCAACGGCAACTCTCTGTTGCTGGCCGCCGGAAAGTTCCAGGGGCGTATGAACGTAAAGGTGTTCGTCAAGCTGGACTGCCTTGAGAACATCGATAGCTTTTTTCTCATCGACTTTTGACTGGGATTTGAGCATCTGGGGAAATGTAACATTCTCAAGGATATTCAGGAGAGGGAAGAGGTTGAAATACTGGAAGATAAAGCCAATCCGGTCCCTTCGGAGATTGGTAAGCTCTACATCGCTCATTTTACGGATGCTGATGCCGCTGATTAAAATATCCCCTGATGTCGGTGTATCGAGGCAGCCCATCATGTTTAAAAGCGTGGACTTGCCGGACCCCGAGGGTCCCATAATAGCGACAAATTCGCCGTGTTCGACTTCAAAGGAGATGTGGTTAAGGGCAGTCACATCCCCTGATTTAAGCGGATAGATCTTTACGACGTCGGAAAACTGTATGACGGGTGGCATGACGTTACTGGTCCTTACTGGTTTTTCCGTTTCTTCATGTAGAAGTATCCACCGGCTCCTGCTGCAATGATGATGATAACCACAATAATCGGGAGCATTCCCGGGCCGTCATCCGGGTTTTTTGATTTTACAACACCGGAAAGTCCGACCTGCTGGACCGAGGAGATCACATTCCCGTCCTTATCCTTATAAGAGGTCTGGAGAGGAATCGATGTGGTGCCTTCGGGTGCGGTAAAGGTCAGTTCATAGCTCCCAAAATCATCCGGTTTGAGGGCGCCGATGACATAGGTCCTGTAAGGGTCTTCTGCAACGGCCGGTGCAAGCGAGGTGACCGTAACACCATTTGCCGTCAGAAGACCGGCATTTGTGACATCACCGGCCACGTGGTACACCCCACCGGTGAATGTCGTGACAACATTGCTCATCACCGGGTTTGCCTGCTGCTTGTCCCGGGTGAAATCCACCGGCAGGGAAAGGTCAACCTCGTGGGGATTGTCCCCGTTATCATAGGTGACGTTCATGGAAAGGGTAGTCGGGGAATCCGGCATCGCGGTAAAATTGATGAGCTTGCTCTCTCCTGCTGCAAGAGTCCCGATGTAAGTCTCATCGGGTGTCAGTGTGACATCATTCCCGGAGACCTTGAAAATCACATTCTTGACGCTGTTTTCCCGGGGATTTGCAATCTGGACGCTGATGGTGTCCTTTTTCCCTTGAGTGAACGCATCGGGCTTGTCCTGGATACTCATAACAAGGGGTGTGTCGTCAATTTTTACGAGGCCACGGTAATAGAGGCTGCTCCCGTCACGGAAATCCAGGGAAAAAGTAGGGTAGTAATCCCCTTCGTTTGCCGTTGTCGCAATCGAGAAGGTATATGTTCTGCTCTGGAGCGGCCCGAGATTTGAGGACGTGTCGTAGGTGCCGCTTGTCAGCTGGATTTTGCTGTCCGTATATGTTGCATGGTTGACAACAACGCTCGTGTTTGCATTCCCGTTTGTTACCGTGTAGGTGACCGTCCCGCTGTCCCCGGAGAAGAATGCTCCCGGGTCATAGGTGACATTGGATACGTACACATTCCCGGTCGCAACAATCGATTCCGGAGTAGCATAGGCCCATGCTGCCCCACAAAGGAAAGCGAATCCAACAAGGAGAATAAAAAAAAGTCCTGTCGTGTGGACCAAGCGTTGTATTTTTTCCTGTGCATTTGCTGTGGAAACACCGGTCCGGGTCGATTGCCCGACCGATTGTGTCCCCATATAATAAAGGTGGGCTTTTGATAATTCCATGGAATATTCTCCAGGTTCCAATGTAATGTTTAGTTTACGTTTGCTGTTTCAGATTTGATCGGATCATGCATTATGTGTTGTGGTGAAAAAACCCCGGACTTGAAGGGATTTTTCCGGGATCTTTCCTCCCTCCGGCGGCATTTTTGAAGGATGATGCCAGGGAAAAGTTTTCATGATTCTTCATGATACACGGATTTCCCGGGCCGCATTAACCCCTTCACACCACGATAACCGCTGCTGGTTATCTCCTCCGGTATTTCCGGAACAGGTAATACACCCCACCGCACAGGCCCAGGATCAGGACAATGCCAAACATGGCAACGAGCGATTGTTCGTGAACGACAACGCGGAAATCATCGGTCTTTTTGATCTGGTCGGATGTGGCCGACACGGTGATCTTGTAATCGCTTGCGACAATGTTTGCGGGCGGGATGATTATGAGGGTCACGGTTGTGCGTTCGCCCGGCGCAATCCCGGCAATTGTCTTTGGCGATACATCCGCAGTCCATCCATCCGGGGCCGAGACCGTGACGTTTACATTGGTAAGCGACCCGGCGGTCCCGGCATTGGTAAGAATGAGGTCGAACGTGAGCGAGTCTCCCTTGTTGACCTCGTACTGATACTTGTCGGCATAGACCCTGAGATCATAGTTTCCCCGGATCCGTGCCGTCAGGTTGACCAGGTACGTCGCCTGGGATGAATCGATCACCGCAGAGAAATTGTACTCCCCGATCCCGGCCCCGTACTGGGGGATCGCTTCAATGACAAGGGTTTTTTCTCCGCCGCTTTTCACAAAGACTGCCGATACATCCATTGCCGGGGAATTCTTCTCCCGGTACTGCATGTACCACCCGGAGGGGACGTTTTCAAACCCGAGATGGAACGTGTCGTCGCTTTTCCCGATATTCTTGAGCGTGAGATCGTAGGTCGGATTTTCACCAGTGCTTACCGCGACAATAGGGGAATTGACCGAGGCATCGGCTGCATACAGGGCCTTGTCGAGCATGATGGTCTTTAAGTCCGTGGTTATCCCTCCCTTGATCCTGACCCCGGTCTTTTCAACGGTCCGGTATCCGGTCTTTGCGACAAGAACGCGGTACGTTCCCGGGGTAAATCCCGCGGATATACTCCCGTCAGCGGTGCTTGTCACCTGGTCGACTAAAAGACCGGTATCTTCAGAAAAGAGCGTAACGGTAGCTCCCTTCACTTTCTCGCCATCCTTGTCGGTCACCGTGAGCGCGAGTGTTCCCAGTTCCCCTTTGTGGGTCTTTGAGATAGTAACATACGCCCAGTACCAGCCTTCACCGATATGTATCCGTACCGAGTAATCCCCGACCGGCGTATCGGAATTTGTCTCCACGATGAGGATAACCTGCTGCTGTTCTCCCTGCGGGATCGAGAGCTTGTTAATCTCGGTCGTGTTGTCGGCAGTCATGAACCGGATGTCCCAGTCATACTTGTTGCCGTCGTACGACTCGTACCAGAGCTTATGGTTGATTTCTGGTCCGGTGTTTGTTATAGTCAGGGGAAACACCGCAGTCTCCCCGGCTTCGATGATCTGGCCGGGGAACCGGCAGCTGATGAGGATGTTTGTGTCTTTTGATGTCGTCAGATCCGCTCCTGCCGGGTGAGCAAGGATGCCGGAGAAAAGGCAGATCAAAAAGCCGGAGACCAGGATTTTTAAAAATCCGCTCCGGTCCGGGAGGGTAAGCACGGACATGGCCTGCCCTTACCTCACGTCCATCCGCATGAACCTCGCATAGGAGAGCGCAAAGAAACATGCAGGGAATACCAGCAGCGCGACAAGGTTTGAAACGATCCCGCCAAGGATCCCGGGAATATCCATATCCTGATGCCCGGATGCTTCAAATGAGGACGAAGCTGACGAAACCGTAACGGTACTGGATAAGTAACCCGAGGATCTGTACGAGATCTGTGCCGGTGTCGCGGCGCTCGTGATCTGCTGTGAGATCCTGTCATAATTCATGGTCGGTGAAAAAAGCGCAAACACACCCTGAATCGCAGTTCGCTTATCCCAGTAAGCCTGCGTTTTCTCGTTGTACTCCTGCCATGCGGGACTTGACCCGATATTGGAGAAACTTACCACGGCATTTTTTGTAGCGTTGTCCACGTTTACGTTCATCTGGTCGAGAAGCTCCTGCGGCATCTGCGGCGACGGCCCGGCGATTGCTTCCATGACCGTGTCATTTGCCATGGTGGGAAGGAGCGATGAGAGAAGAATGAAGATGATCATGGTAAAGATGAGTGCCGATCCACTGTCCGGGCTCACAGTGGACATGAAGAGCGCAATGGAGAAATACGTGAAGATGAAAAGAAACGATACTGCCCCAAAGACCGCTATAAGAATCAGCTCCCCGCCGTTCGGAACAATCCCGTAGATGAGAAGCGTCGCAAGCGAGATGGAGAGGACAATGGCAAGCGCCAGAAACAGCGCCGCGATCCCGCCAAGGGCTTTGCCGTTGATTACTTCGTCCCGGTAGACCGGGTGGGAGAGCAGGATCTTCAGCGATTTACTCTCTTTTTCTTTTGTGACAAGATCAAATCCCATAGCTATACCAAGGATTGCCCCGAGAAACGAGAGGTAGGTCGCGACCGTTTCAAATACGGTCATGATGCTTGGGCGATCATCCATGTAACCAAGGACAAGCGAAGACGACGCGGTCGAACGCTGGTCGTTGTATGCCTTGAGATCCTTCCCGTACTGCGCAATACCCCCAATCATACCGATGATGGCGATCACAAGGAAGATGGAAAAGATCAAAATGAATTTCCGGCTCCGGATATGATCGAAAAATTCCTTACGGGCAATCGTTATAATGCCGGAAGGGCCCTGCGGTTTGTGTTCCATTATGATGCCTCCTGGTAATAGGAGAGAAATGTCTCTTCAAGCGGGTTTTCTTCTAAGAAGAGTTCCCGGATCTGGATTCCGTATGATGCCAGGTAGTCTGCGATAAAATCCCGGAGGTCTTCGGTTGCGGTAAGCGTTGCAGAACACCGGTCATCAGAGTACGCCGCTCCCATGATGGAATCGTGTTCGAACACCGGCATGGGCAAACGCGTCCCGATCCGGATCACGGTCCGGTGGTCCGGGCGCTCATGCAGCCGGCCGGCAAGCTCCTGGACGCTTCCTTCGGCAACAAGCCTGCCCCGGGCAAGGATGCCAACCCGGGTGCAGATACGACTTACCTCGGCAAGGATATGCGAGGAAACAAACACGGTCGTTCCTCTTCCTGCAACATCCGTAATAATGCGCCGGTAATCGGCAACACCCTGCGGGTCGAGGTTTGCAGTCGGTTCATCAAGGACAATGACCGAAGGATCGTTTAAGAGCGCTTTTGCAAGCCCGAGCCGCTGGCGCATGCCTTTTGAGTATCCGCCCACATCTTTTGTGATTCCGTCAAGACCGACAAGGCTCAGGAGGTCTGCGATCTTTGTTTTCTCCCGGCCCCGGTCCATCCGGTAGAGCCGGGCAAAGTAGTCAAGGTTTTCTTCTGCGGAAAGGTTTGCATAGAACCCGACATCTTCAGGCATGTACCCAATCCGCTCTTTTACCCCAACCGGGTTTTGTGTCACGTCAATCCCGGCAACCAGGCACCGGCCGGCCGTCGGTTCGATGAGTCCGGTGAGCATGAGGATTGTCGTGCTCTTCCCGGCGCCGTTTGGCCCGAGAAGGCCATAAATCTCCCCGTCCCGGATCTCCGTGGTCAGATCGTCTACAGCGTTTATCCCGCTGTAGGTTTTTGTCAGATGGTCGAACTGGATCATAGTATTTCCGCCAGATTTGCCGCGTGCCTGCCGGGCAAAGGCCCGATAGGGACTTTTTTTTAATTCCCGGCCGGCACCGGCCGCACAAACCCGTCTCTTGGATAATAAAAAGGAATTGTCGCACAAATCTCAACGGATTAGAGAAAGAAAAGAGAATTGTGCCATAAAATTCATAACCCATTTAGCCCGGGCTTTTCGGGGCGGAAGAAAAACACACGAGTTTTGGTTTTTTAATGCGGCTGCCGCACCATTGATGTGTAGAGGGTTGTGCCAGATATGTTGATTATTTAAAAACACCAACAAATTCACCATGAAGATGAGGCGGATATTTGGCCTGCTGCTCCTTTTTGCCCTGCTCATGGCACCGGCAGAAGCGGTAAACATGACACCGGTCACGATGTCTGTTGAGGGCAATATGACCATGGTCAGCCTCACAGAGGAAAACGCAGGACGCCTCGTGGTCAGCCCGGTCCAGGTCATAATCATGAATGTTACGACCGATGAATCAGACGGGCGGACCGGGGCGGTGATCGCGTATTCCCTGGAAAACCTGACGGGTACCGAAAGTACCGTCACGGTTATTGCAACAGAATCCGGAAAGGATATATATGCGGTCAATGTTGTCACGGTAAAAACCGGCACATTTATCCCGGTCAATAACCTGACGTTTTCCACAGGGTCCCGGCACTCGGCATTTTTTAAAGAGACCGTAAAAGCCGGGGCACAGGAAACCTGGATCGATCTTGCCTGGCCCGGATCCGGGTCATCGCTTGACCTTATGGTCTACGCCCCGGATGCGACCCTTGGCCCATTCAACGATACCGCAGACGGGAGAGCCGATAACCGGATCTTTCTTGATATTGCCGGGGAACACAACGTGACGCCCGGCGACTGGTACTTCATGGTGAGAAACAACGGTACTGACGCGACGCCGTACACGCTCAACACGTACACATCGTGAGATTTTTATGATGACAAAAGTTGGGGGATGGGGGGCCCGGTTCCGGATTGCGGCAATCCTTGTGGCTGCGTTTGCCGTCTTTCTTGTTCCTGCAGCGTGCGCCCAGGGATACACGGTGACCCCGGGGTATTCCCACCCGCCCCCGGCCGGTGCCGTACATTTCGTTCCCGAACCCGTGCCGATCTGGTCGCTTCCACTCTGGATCCTTGTCACCCAGGCCGGCTGCATCCCGCTTGAAACGTTTGCAACGTTCAAACTATGGCTGGCCCTTGGTTTTCGCCGGGTACGAAACGAGAATGTCCTTGACCAGGATGTCCGGTCCCGGGTTTTTTCCCATATTAAAGAGAACCCGGGGATCCATATGCGGGGACTTGCCGAAGAGATGCACCTGAAACTCGGAACCCTTAGATACCACCTCAAGGTGCTGCGTCTCACCCACAAGATAACGGTCGCCGAGGATCCGGCATCGGTTCGTTTTTACGAGAACAGCGGAACCTATTCCGAAACCCAGCAACAGGTGCTCAAACACCTTCGGAACCCGACGACCAGAAAAATTCTTGGCATCCTGCTCAAAAGACCGGCTGCGACCCGGCAGGAGATCGCAGGAGCCGTTGGGATCACCGGGCCATCGATCACCTGGCACATGAAGCGGCTGGAAGAAGATCATCTTATCATTATGAAACGGGATGGCCGCTCGAATGCCTATGCCCTCCTGCCCCCGGTTTCCCGGTACCTTGCAGAACGGATGGGCATACCGGCACAGCCCGGGAATAATGCATGACCGGAACCCCGTGAGCCGGGACCGGCAGGTATCGTATTTCCATCCAGTCGGATTATTTCACCGACTTATTTGCACCCGGTTACTCTTTGTAACTCAATCGTCCGCTTATCGCTTGTTCGGACAGGTTTTTTTAAATCCCCGTCATGTATTGTGACCGGGCAGGTTCCGCCCGGCCGGGAGTACCCGGTTCTGGTTCCGGTTCCGGTTCGTGATTCCCCTTTGCCGGGCCGATAGTTCCGGAGAGCCCGGCAAGGAGTTCATCCGCGATGAGGTATCGTGCGGATTTCCCCGCCATTTCTTTTCTGATGATCCCCACCGCCTCGAACCGGTGCATGTGCCAGGTGACTGCTGCCCCGGTTATCCCCACCCTGCGGGCAATCATGTTCCTGCCGGCATGGGGATCTGCCCTGATTGCATCAAGGATAGCGCAGCTTGTCTCATTGCGGAGATATCCGAGAAGCACCTGTTCGCAGGCCGGGTACTTCCCGCTGTTTTCAAAGAAACGAATCTTGTTCCGGTCCAGGCCGGACGCGATGATTCCGGTCCGGAGCAGGATGCCGATATGGTGTCGGAGAGTTCCCATGCAGATCCCGGTCCTTTTTGCAAGTCCTGACAGGTGGATCCCCGGGTTGTCCCGGATGCAGGAAAAGATCCGGAGACGTGCCGCATGGGCGAGGACGGTCTGTTTTTCCACCCTGCGGTAACCAAGAGCTGCCCAGATTTTTATTGCAAAAATAAATTCCGCCACAGATCCGGCAAGGACCGATGCAAGAATCCCGGCCGGGAGTTCAAGGACAGGGATGCTCTCCGGGATCACACTCACGGCAGTTGCCGGGGGAACCAGGTCAGAACCGGGCCGGACGATAAGCTCCCCGCTCACCGGTATGGGAAGCGCTGCGGCACACAACAGCAGGAAAAAAAGGACACCCGTGATTGGATGCTTCATGTCCCACCGGACTCCCTGCCCGCAGGTTCGCGGATGACATTAAGCGACTGGACATTGCTTATGGAACCGTTTTCTGCCCGGACCTCGTAATACCAGGGACCCTGGGTGAGGCCCGCGTCATTTTCAAGGAGCAGGTAAATCCGCTGATCGACAATCCCGTTATTGCTGTTATAATAGGGGCCGAGTGTGGATGCGGGGGAATATATGATAAGGGATCGCGGTTGTGCCGGGTCGGTCCAGGTCAGGTTGATCCATTGCTGCCCGGTGCCGGCCGGAACCATATCCCGGTAAAACCGCGGAATTGCCGGCAGCGAACCGGAAAAACCGGATAGTCCCGGGCCGGCGAGCACCAGATTTACACCCGCGGTCCCCGGTATACCGGATCCTGGCGTGGCAGGAAAGGACCCGGATACGGCAAGGAAGAGTCCTGCACCTGCGATAACCAGCACCAGTCCGGCTAAAACCAGAAACACCGCTCTCCCGCGCCGCATAGTACATACCCGTATTTCCCGGTGCAGTTAAAAAGTACCCGGCACAAGCGTTAACCGGTCAGGACCATGTAAGCGTTATTTTGTTGTATTTTCTTGCTCTGTTGAATGCTTTCTCAATGCATCGTATTTGCTATTTATTTAATGAACCGTGGCGGTGGGTGAACCATGATTTTAAAGAATTCAACAGAACCCTTTTTTTCCCTGTTGACCTCCTCACACGAGACTTCCCCGCGGGGTCCGTTTGAATGCAGTGATTCACCCCGCCGATTACTCAAACTGATCGATCCAATCGATTTTTTTGTGGAGCGGCACGTGGAAGGAAGGGGGTGACCAATTTTTTAAGCGGTCTGGGGGATCAAGTGATCACTGTTGGAAGTGTCTGTTTGTAACCGGAAATTTTTCCTGAAACGGTACGACATGCCCGGGAATCTTTTTATCATGTGTACAACAATTTTCTCAAATGGTGATTTCTCCAGAGCCGTTTTTTTTCTCCTCCATGATTCTGCGATTGTACAGATTTTATTAAGGAACGGTTAACGATCCTGCCTGAAATCATTTGTATAACAGGAGACTATGTGGATAGGAGACAATAAACCCCACGGAGATTTTTATGATGCATCTTTCACCTGTAACCCGGGCCGGAGAATCAAAAGAAGGAGATACCTGATGACCGGGGTACCATCACTGCGGCCATCCTCCCGGCTCGCACTCGTTACCGGTATTATCATAGTCGCTGTTGTAGTCACCGTCATAATTCTTGCGGCCATGCATTCCTCCGGGACAGAAACGTTCCCGGGTATGATTACGGTACACGCAACAGAACCTGCCGGGCAGTCAGCGACAGCTGGCCCGACTCTCTCCCTGAATACCTCGCCAACGAGGTATTCCCCGCTCATGTCATCGACCATTGGGATAGGCATCGAACCGGTTGTGCAGGATTTTGATCCAAACGATGCGGTCTTTATCTGGAACGCCACCTATGGCCGGTTCCTTGACTGGAATACGACAACATACCAGGTATCGGAATCCGGGCGCTCGTGTCGGAACAACGGAGATAAACTCTACTGGACTTTTTACGATATCTCCGGGAATTCACCGGACACGGTTGTTATTACCGTGACCGCACAGAACAAAATAAACGGCACGGTGTTTGCTGCATCGTCCCTGAATATCGGGTGGACGGATTTCAACAGCAAGACCGGGGTTGCGATGGCAGTCGTGCAGGAATAAACTCCGGGTATAATCTCCCGGAACTAAAAAAAAAAATATCGTGGTTTTTGTTTGCCGGATTTTTTAAGGAGACGAACCTGTAAATATAATGGCGCCATACCCGCGACCGACAGATTTCCCAAGAGCAAGGAAATCCGGAATGCGAAAGTTCATCTGAAATTTCCCGGTAAAAACGATCGTACTTTTTCCATTAATCCGGGGTTTCTGGAAATGGAGGTTTGTCGTGCAGGTCACCGGCCCCGGTTCATCCATGCCAAGAGCATGAGCAAGGGTGTGAAGGGAGTCGGCAAGAATTTTTGCAACAAATGCGTCGCGTTCAGTTTTTCCTTTGAGCGTGTAGAACTTCCGGTAATTTTCCTGCGTAAGTCCGGCCCAGGGAGTGACAAATTCATAGTCAAGCATTTCCTCTACAGGTCCAAATTCCATTTTTGTGGAGATTTTGGGAGAATCCCAGGATATCCGCAGGATCTCCTGTCCCGGGAAAGATTCCCGGTCCTGCCTGACATATGCATCAAGGAATCCGGCGCCTTCATTGATACCGGTGACCTGGATGCAGCCTTTGATCTCCCGCACGATAACGGCCGGGTACCGGGTAAGAAAATTTGACCGGTCATTTCCGTGTTCTTTTGCATATTCGGAAAAGCGGCCGGAAAAATACCGGTTCGTTTCCTGTACCGTACCACCAAAGGGTGCCACGGGATCGAGCGTCAGGGTCAGGATATCAAGTATCATGGGATGGATCTCCCGGGAACATGCGATCCGGCATTTCAGTCCCTTTATTGTTATCCTCTGCATCATGCAGAGACTAAAAGGTCGGTTACAGCCGGACCGGGACTGGGGTTGTTCCGTTTCCTGAATTCAGTTGGAGTGCTGTCGGTATAAAAATGCAGGTGATGAAAAGAGTTCCGGATTAATTTTGTCAAAAAACCGGATGCTGCCGGGTTATGCGCCCGTTACTCCCTTGCGGTGCCGGTTTCCTTCCCGGGCACTTTGAGAGAGATTCCCGTTCAATTCCAAAAGATTTTCTGAGTTGTGTTTGTTCCGTTCGGGATTTCCGGTGCCGGATCGGGAACGAAACGCACCGTTTGGAACCGTGATCTCAAAGCAGGCGCCGGTTCCTTCGTTGCCGGTTTCCCGGATCGTAAGGCCGGTGATATCAAGGATCTCCCGGGAGAAGGCAAGGCCGAGCCCGGTGTTATCCCCAAAACCCCGGTCAAAAATCCGTTCTTTGTGATCGGGCCGGACACCGCTGCCGTTGTCCTGGCAGACTAGGGCAATCCGGTCACGTCCGGTTTTGCAGAAAAACCGGATGTCCGTGATCGGACCACCATGCCGGACTGCGTTTTCGATAAGATTGTAAAAGACCCGGGCGATGAGCGGGTCGGCATAGACTTCGGTATTTTCCGGCAGGTCGTTTCGTATCCGGACCGGTTCGGTGGCAGCTTCCGCGATTGCTGCGTCCACCATGGTCCGGCAGTCCTGCCATGTGGGATAATTCACGCCGATTGATTCATACTCCCGGGCAAAATGGATCATGGATGCGATACCTGAAACGGTGTCCGATGCTTTTTTCACATACTCACGGTGTACCGGGTCCTGCTGTTGTTCCTCAAGGAGCGTGAGGTACCCTGAAAGGCCGACCAGCTTGTTGTTGATGTCGTGCAGGGTAAAACCGGAGAGGATGCATAACTTGCGGTTGGCCTGCTGCAGTGCATGTTCGGCCTGCTTGTGCGCTGTGATGTCCTGGATCACGCCAACGACCCGGACTGCCTGCCCTTCGCGGTTCTTCTCAACTCTTGCCCGGGAATGGACGATCCTTGGAGCAGATCCATCCACAGGAAGGACTTCATATTCGATATCGAATTCCCGGCCATGTGCAACAAGATCGTGGAGTGCGGCACGGACACGCTCCCGGTCCGGAATACAGGCCTCGATCCCACTTAAGGGAAATTCCCGGGAAACGGCCGGGTAGCCGAAGATCCGGTGCCGTTCTGCCGAGCCCCAGATCGTTCCGGCCCGGAGATCATATTCCCAGCAGCCGGTCCGGCCGATCTCCTGGGCCATAACCAGCCGCTCTTCATTTGAGCGCAGGGCCTGTTCGCTTTTTGCAAGCTGTTCGAACTGGCTCCTGAGTTCTTCTTCAACAGCGGCAAGCTGCTCGTACGATGCACGGAGCTCGTCGTTTTTCACCTTGATTTCATTTTCCGTTTTTTTCCGTTCGATAGCAATGTTTACCTTGTGGGCGAGATCGGCAAACTGTGATTTTGGGTCGCCGCCTTTCTGGACATAAAAATCCGCGCCGCTGTTTATTGCCTGGATTGCAATCTCTTCCCGACCCCGGCCGGTAAAGAGGATAAAAGGCGTCGGGCCAAACCGGGTCCGGACTTCGATCAGGCACTGGATCCCATCCATGACCGGCATCTGGTAATCGGATATGATGGCATCGAAGTTTTCCTGTTCGAGTATATGGATGGCTTCAGGTGCGCCGGGGACGGTCGTGACCGAAAATTCGCCGTACTTTTCAAGAAACATTTTCCCGATGTCGAGCAGGCAGGGGTCATCGTCAATATAGAGAACGTGAAGCGGTGCAGGCATCACCGGCCCCCCGGGGATTTTTTCTTTTCTGTTTCGGAAATAACGGTGCTGTTGTCAGATTCGGTCTTCTGTGATGAGGTTTTAGGGCAGCAAAACGGCTGCCTGAGACGTTCTGCTACTTTCCTGAGCTGTTCGTCATGGATCCTGCGGGATGCAAACATGAATGGTTCTCCGGAATGTTTTCCTTATCGTTTTACGCAATTGTTACCCAGGGATCTTTACTGGAAACTATATATTTTTGACGGTTTACTCTATTTTTAATTTTTAAATTATTGTGCAATGCAGTTTAACTCAATGGATTTGAGTTCGCGTTTGAAATCATGCAGGTATGAAAAATGCCGGCGCTGCAAAATGACTTTCGTTTTTCATGAGGTATGCCATGAAAAGTACTGCCCCGTTCAAAGAGTCTATATGCGTCATGGATCTAAACTATCGCATATGGCTACACAGGAGAATCTCAGGGAAGCATTTGCCGGGGAATCGCAGGCATCCCGGAAGTATGCGGCATTTTCTGAAAAAGCACAGGAGGAAAAATACCGGTTTGTCGCCACACTTTTTAAGGCTGCATCGCAGGCAGAGGAGATCCATGCAAAAAAACACCTGACTGTTCTTGGTGCCGTTGAATCAACCACGAAAAACCTTGAAGCAGCAATTTCCGGTGAAACCCATGAGTATTCCGAGATGTATCCCGGTTTTTTAGCAACCGCCAAAGACGAGAAACAGAACGATGCCATGGTTGTTTTCCGCTACGCAAAGGAAGCTGAACAGGTCCATGCAGAACTTTTCAAAAAGGCGCTTGACGCAGTAAAAGCCGGCCACGATCTTCCCGAACAGAAAATTTACCTCTGCCCGGTCTGCGGGTATATCTCCCTTGGCAAGGCACCGGACAAGTGCCCGGTTTGTTCGATCTTTGCAAAGCAGTTTAAGGAAATTACCCTGTAAGGACAGGGTCGGGCCAGGTCACACAACCCCTTTTTTTTAAAAAATACCTCAGTACATACCTCTACTATCAGATCCATTTCCGGATACTGTTCTTCGTCGGAGATTTACGATTCTGCCGTTCTTTTCGGGAAACCCTGTGGTCCCGGAGCCGCATAAAATGCTTAATTCCGGTACATAAAATCGGGATTCTTAACAATTTATTCCCGAATTGCCGGATTTCCCGGGAATTCAGGCTCTGATTGTATGCTAATGGTCGCTTTCAGAAAAGCGATCGGGTCAGGAATCGTACAGGTCATGCTGAAAATAAAAGAACACGTGCTTTTTCGGTTCGGATCCAAAAAAAGGAAACACATCCCGTCCAAAAGGCCGTTTACCGGGGGATGCCGTCAGTATCCTTGGGTTTTGTTTGCCGGGACAAGCAAGTATTCACATTATATATTAAGGGTTAAATTAAATAGCCTGACCGTAGAGTAGCTGATATCCGGAGGTGTATGATGCCGGATGTCCAGTCGTCAGAAAAAGGAAATGTAAAGTTTGCATCCCCGGGGAGCGACCCGAATCTCGATCTTCTTTCAAAAGCAGAGCAGCAGACCTATTACAAAAAGATCCTTGATTCCCAGATTGCGGCAAGTAACGATCTCCAGAATCTGGCATTGCGTGAACTTAAAAGTGCAATCCGGAAAGCAAAGATCACGCAAACGGTGATCCTGGTCCTCAACGTGATTATGTTCTTTTTTGGCCTGATCCTCATCAGTGTCGCCGTATATGGCGGTTTTACCGGGATGTCTGATGTATATGCCCTCCTCTTTGGCGGTGTCGGGTTTGCCGATATTGTTGCAAGTTTCTTTGTCGGGGCAATGCAGCGCTCGCAAAACTCGGTGTCCGATCTCGTCCAGGTTGAGATTGCGTTCCTGAATTATTTCGAGCAGGTCCGGCTCTGGGAGCAGTATGCCTCAGTCCGGGACGATCAGGGAAAAATTCAGAAAGAAAACCTTGCAAAAGCTGCAGAAAAAATCCAGGAGTCAACAGCACAGAGTCTCGAACTCCTGCAAAAATATATCGAGTCGGTTAAAACCTGAACCAAGATCGGTGCCAGACAGGAACTGAAACGGGAAACCAAAAAAACGGAACCGGAATACGGGGATAATTCCCGGCCGCACCGGCCCCGGGAAACCTCTTTTTATTCCCCGATGTAACCCATCAGCAGCTCAAGCGCTTCGAGTTCTTTTTTCCCGCCGCACTTTTTTACGATATCTGCGTGGTAATCGATCAGGTGCCGGAGCCTGGTCTCCTTACCGATCCGGTACCGGGTGGCATGGACTGTGGCATCGACAATGCTGTTAAACCCCCGGTTCACCGGGTGGAGGTACACGCCTTCCATGATCTCCTTTTCCTGCACGAGCCGGACCATCATCGCTTCTGTTGTACTCTGCTCAATTGTCGCAGTGAATGCAACCCAGCCTTCAGCGTCCCGGAGCCGGTACATGGTTTTTTCGGCAACCGGTTCTTCCACAAACGCAGATCCCGGGAGATCGTCAAATGCAGTTTTCACGTACAGGACCGGATCGTGGATGATGTTTGCTACGACCCAGCCGTCACGCTCGACATTGTGCGCCGTGTGTGTCCCGGCGTAGAGGAGCATGCCCGCCTTCTTGTCCCGGATACGGATCCCGATCGGGGCTGCGTTTACCGCTGTCGTGGCGATGACTTCATTGATCCCGTCTTTTAATAGTCCCATTCCCATCCCTCGGAAAGTGCAACATAGATCGCGGCAATCGTGATATCCGCGATCGAACCCGGGTTGATCCCCGCATCGATACACTCCGCATCGAAATTCTCAAGCACTCGCTTTCCGTCAAGAACCTCACGGGCTTTTCTCATGACTTCCTGTGCAACGGCAGGTCCGGACTTTTTGATGATGAAGGTATCTGGTTCTGTTGCAAGCAGGTTCAAAAACATTTCCACGATGGCGTTCCGGCCCGGTCCGATCCGGTGGAGAAGATCTGCCCCACGCCGGGTCAGGGCAAAACCGTTTGTCCATTCCCGGGCGACCATGTCGTTTGCCGCAGAGTGCTCCATCACATCAAGGAGTGTCATGTTGCGCTCGCGGAGTTCGTCAAGTACTTTTGGGTCGTTGACGTCCAGCTCATCGCTCTTGTTGGTCCGGACACTGGTGAGGGCAAATGCCTTGTAGAACGCGACGGCATCGGAGACATCGGTCTTTGCAATCGCCTGCTTTGCACCTTCGATATCCCCGCCGTACACAAGCGGGATTAAGAGGATAAACGCACCAAAGTGGGTGTTTCCTCCGTTGTGGATATTGGTATCGCGGATCGCGTGGCCGAAAATCTCGCCAATCCTCCCGGTTCCCTGCCCGGCCTCTTCAAGTGCCGGCCGGGCAAAAATCGCGGACGCGAGAAAATGTTCGAGCCGCGTATCAGGGAAATCATGGCACCGGTCCACGTTCCCGGGTTTTGGGAACGCACAGACCTCAAGCATCATCGCAAGCTGTGCCCGTTCAACCGGCCTCATCAGGGGGAACCTCGCGGAAAATTCGGTTCATGATAATCTCGGAAAGTTCGCGTTTCCGGCGCATGTACTCTTTTTTGGAAAGGCCGTTCCCGGCAAGCGTCATGTCCCGGAACATGCAGGGCGAGGAGGTCTTGCAGCACCAGGCAAGGCTGCCAAAACAGGTGTGGGATCCTTCCTCAAGCGGCGTGCCTTTGACGGCGTCCATCTTGAGCCGGAGGTATTCGTCTTTTCCGAGATTCATCCGTGCGAGCGCCGGGATGAGCGGGCACTCTTTTACCGGCATGCAGCAGAAGGTCAGCGCCCGAAAGTCACCGCCCCGGCAGAGCTGCTTTGGTGAATTGTACCATCCGTCTTCATCGGCGTACCGGCTGATCGCGGCATCAAGACCGGCAAGCGTGTGCTCGTCAGACTGGCGGGCAAGCGAGACCAGGTCTGCACCGTGCGAAAGCACCTCCCGCATACGGTCAAACGTGGTGATGGAATTGTTGGCGATGATCATGAGCGGGCAGTTGTTCCGGATCTGCCGGAGTTTAGCAATGCCGGTGTCCATGAGATCGATGTGCAGGATATCTGTTCCAGCGCCCCAGAGTGCCCGGACCAGTTTTATGTCATCGGTTGCAACCCCTGCCCGGATCTTGACCGAGACCGTGACCTCTTTTGCCTTGAGTGCTTTTACGACTGCAACAAGGGCTTTTGGGTTTTTCAGGTAATATTCCCCGGCGCCTGCCGCCACAATGGGGGCCTGCCGGCAGTGGGCGTCTATCTCGTAGATGACCGATGTGCCAAGAGCATCGGCAAGTGCAGTAAATGCTTCGGGTGTGCTGCCCCGAAGGTTGAGCCCGTACACAACACCGGAGTTTTTAAGTTTTTCAACCTGGAACGAGAGTTCCGCAACCGGATCGTCATACAGGAATTCTTTTCGTTCCCCGCCGGCCGCGATCTGTCGGGCTGCATCCATGGTTGGCTTGTCGATTGCATAGCCGCCGATAAATGCAACGCCGATATGATCTTTTCTGGTAAGAACGTAATCCGCGTCAACGATGCCGGCCATGGATGCGACAGCTACCGGTGTCCGTACGACATGATCGTTAATCACAAGACCAAACCGTTCGAATGCATCCATCATGAGTTCATATCCGTTGAAAGTCGCAGCTCAAATTTGTTTGCATATGGTACGGCAAAGATTGGGAAAAATCCGGGGAGGCCGGTCAGGAGAGTAAGGATTTCCTGCGCGACCTTGTCACAGGGCAGGAAACCCTCTTCGTTTTCTTTTGGACCCTTCCGGGCAATCTCATACCGACAGGATAGTACGGTCGGTTAAATATATCCCGGGAGCCGGGAAATATATCAGCATTGGATAAAAATCTCCGCAAAGTTTCGTTTAGTAATACTTTTTAACTCTCATTGTAATACTGTTTGTTATATGGCAAAGAAGGGAATGCTACTTGTAGGCCATGGAAGCACGATGCCCTACAACCAGGAACTCATCGAAGCAACCGGAAAGATGATCGCTGCCCGGGCACCCGGGTTTGTTGTCAAATGCGGTTTTATGAATATCAACAAGCCCTCGATTAAGGATTCACTTGCCGAATTTAAAAAAGAAGAGATCGAATCGCTTGTCGTTGTCCCGCTCTTCCTTGCAAAAGGCGTCCACATCGAAAAGGACATTCCCGGGGAGATTGGCCTTCCCGAGGGCACGAAGAAGGGATCGTTTGTCCTCAACGGAAAGTCAGTTCCTCTTGTCTATGCTGATCCGATCGGTATCGACCCCCTGCTTGCAGAACTCATGATCAAGAACGCAAACAAAGCTCTTTCTTTAATCTGAATTGACGTATGCGGGTGCTTGTCCTCGACACGATCCATGGCGGCAGTGAAATCGGCGCAGCGTTTGCAGAGGCCGGGCATGCTGTCGACATGGTTGACGTGTACCGTGGCTCGACCCCGGAGGCAGCAGAACGGGCGGCGCACGAACAGTACGATCTTGTCGCCGCCCCGGTCCACCTTGACCCGGACCACCCGCTCCTTGTTTTCCACAAAAAAAATACGCTGGTAATCACGCACCACGAAGCGGTGCACCGGCTTCTTGGTGACCGTATCCCCCGCCCGATGATCGAGATCACCGGGGCGCAGGGGAAGACAACGACCGCCCATGCCCTTTCTTCAATCCTGCCCGGACCCGGGGTTCTGCATACCTCGACCGGAACATACGAATTGCCGGGCGGCCGGGTGTTTTTCAAAAAGAGTATCACGCCGGCTTTGGTCCTTGCGGCAGTGGAGAAGGCACGGGAAACCGGGGGATGGCTTGTTGCCGAGGAATCGCTTGGCGTTACCGGGGCCGGCGATCTTGCAATCGTCACGTCTCCTGATGATTACCGGTGCGCAGCCGGGAAAAAAAGTGCGCTTGCAGAGAAACTTGCATCGGTGCAGGAAAGCCGGCAGGTCCTTCTTGCCCCCGGCATTTTCGGGAAGATCCCGGAACATGTCGTGCGGCTCGAAGACGTTACGGAATTTTCCGGGACGACCTGCACGATCCGTCTTGCGGGGAGAAGCGGATCGTTTTTTAACCCGCTCCTTTCCCTTCCCGGCTACCGGGTCCCGCTTGCCCTTGCCGGTGCTGCGGCGCTCATGCTCGGGTATGACCCGGCACCCCTCTCTGGTTTTCCCGGTGTCCCGGGCCGGATGTCTACCCGGCGTGAGGGACCGGTCACGATTGTCGATAATGCAAACAGCGGGACGACTGCTGGAACCACGACAGAAGCCGCCCGTTACGCCCGGGCATGCACGGGAATTCCCGGACTCACGCTGGTGATCGGGACTGTCTCCGGGGACGGTGCGGTCTGCGAAGGGTTCCCGATTGATACTATCGCAGAGGCAGTCCGGGAGATCCGGCCGGACCGGCTCGTCCTTGTGGGAGATTATTCCGGGGAAAAAGAGATCCTCTTATCCAGTTTCCCGACCCATATCGATGCAGTCTGCGCAACGCTTGCAGAGGCAGAGCGTGCTGCACGTGCGATCACTTCATCCGGCGCCATTGTTCTTGCCGTCAAGACCTGGAGATAATACCATGCCATCACGATTCATGCACCCCCGCCCGAGTTCGATCGTGGCGGCACTTTACACTGCACGCGATCTCAAAGTGGATGTCGCGATCCTGCACGGCCCCTCGGGCTGCTCGTTTAAGCACGCCCGGCTCCTTGAAGAGGACGGGATGCGGGTGCTCACGACCGCGCTTGCCGACAACGAGTTTATCTTTGGCGGCCAGAAACCGCTCGAAGAAGTCCTGCGGTATGCAGAAGAGCATTTTTCCCCCAAACGTATGGCCGTAATCGGAACCTGCGTCTCGATGATCATCGGTGAGGACCTGGAAGCCGCAATCGAGACTGCGGGGATTTCAACCCCGACCATTGCAGTCGACATCCACGCCGGGTTTCCCGAAAATATTTCCGGCGTGCTTGCCACCCTTGACGCGGCAAAAGAGGCCGGGTGGATAACCGAAGAAGAGCTCGCCCGGCAGCACCGGCTCATGGAAAAAGCTAACGAGGTCGAGAAGATCCGGGGGGCGGCGTCGGCAGAATACATCGAACCCTCGCGGGGGGACCTCAAGCATGTCGCAGGGCAACGGCTTATCGGGCTTGCAAAGAGCGGGGTAAAGGGCGTTGCTATCATGAATGCGAAAAAAGAGACGGCGTACATGTTTGCCGACGAACTTATCGCACTCCACGATGCGTGCCCGAACGCGAATATCACGTATATCGCAAACCTTGACGAGCGTGGCCTGCCCAAGGTACGGGCGGATGCGGAACGGATCCGTGACGAGATGAAAAAACGTGGCGTCCCGTTCGAACTTATCGGCGCCCTGGACGAGTACGGGGCAAACGGCGATGCGCTTGGCATACGGATCCGGGAGATAGCGCCATCGTTTGCATTCATTGTCGGAGTCCCGCACGCAATTCCCCCGGAGTACACGGATGGCATCGAATGCATCTCGGTGACAAACGGACCCCGGCAGGTCGCACCGCTCCACGCGATCGGGCACAAACACGTGCTTGTGGAGATCGACCTTCACCCAAAGACGCTTGGCGTGCGTTCCATTGTCGAGAGTGAATTCGGGGCAGTGCTTCGGAGTCTTGTATGAAATCGATCCTTATTACCGGCGACCGGTCCGGCAGCGGAAAGACAAGCATCACGCTTGCCCTTGCGGCCCTGCTCTCAAAAAACCACACGGTCCAGACCTTCAAGGTCGGGATGGATTACATCGACCCCTCGTACCTTGCGGCAGTCTCGGGCCGGCCGTGCAGGAACCTTGACAACTTTGCGCTTGGCGACGGGCAGGTCCGGGACATATTTTCGTTTGGGTGCCGGGGGGCCGACATCGCGCTTGTCGAAGGTGTTCGCGGACTCTATGAAGGGGCCGAGGCGCTCGATGATACCGGGAGCACGGCGGCTATTGCAAAGACGCTTGACCTTCCGGTCGTTCTTGTGGTCTCTGCGCAGAGCATCACCCGGAGTGCAGCGGCAATCGTGAAAGGTTTCCAGGTATTCGATCCCGAAGTCCGGATCGCGGGCGTGATCCTCAACCAGGTCAAAGGCGGTTCGCACACAGAGAAGGCAACAAAGGCCATCGAGTACTACTGTGGCGTCCCGGTGATCGGGGCTATCCCCCGGATGGAGGAGATGCAGCTTGCGATGCGCCACTTGGGTCTCGTGCCGTACCGCGAAGGATCGGGCCGGGGGGATTTTGACAAGCGCATCGCGGCGATCACGGAGATCATCGGGAAGTACGTTGACCTTGACCGGTTCCTTGCGCTTGCCCGGGATGGCCCGGTGCCGTGCCGGCCGCAGTCGCTTTTAGAACCGGCAGCAGAGCAGCATCTCAAAATCGGTGTTGCGCTTGACGAGGCGTTCAACTTCTATTACGCAGACCTCTTCGATGTCCTCGCGTCGCTTGGTGCAAAGGTTGTAACCTTCAGCCCGGTCCACGACCGGCTTCCCGAAGCGGACGGCTACATCCTTGGCGGGGGATACCCGGAACTTTTCATCCCGCAGCTTGAGGCAAACGATAAAATGCGTGAAGCGGTCCGCGAGGTTTCCGGGAACGGGACGCCAATCTACGCGGAATGCGGCGGGCTGATGTACCTCACGGACCGGATGGTTTTACAGAAAGGCTGGCAGGGCCGGGAGAACGAACTCCCGGGGGCGATGTGCGGCGTTTTTGCGGGCGAGACCCGGATGCCGGCCCGGCGCGTGGTCAGTTATGTTGAAGGGATTAGTAAAGCCGGAAGTCCGATGGGAAAATCCCGGTTCCGGGGCCACGAGTTCCATTATTCTGAAGTGGTGCTCGCGCCGGAGACACAGTTTGCGTACAAGCTGTACCGGGGCATCGGGATCCGGGACAACCTGGACGGGGCGGTTGTAAAGAATACAATCGGGAGCTACACGCACCTCCACCCGGTGGGAAGCAGGGACATGTTCCACAACTTCCTTGACTGCTGCCAGAACCGGGCGTGACCGGTCTTCGTTTTCTTTTTTGTTTCACGGTTTTATCAGCAGGTTTTCCCGGGCTGCCCGGCAAGGCCCGGGTCCGGGTATTTCCCGGCCGCAAGTTTCTCTCAAAAAACCGTATCAAAGAAAAAACTACAAAACGCAAAACACCCCATTTCATTTTATGATTATTTATCTTGACGGGAAGTACGTGCCCGAGAGCGAGGCGAAAGTCTCGGTCTTCGATCACGGTCTCTTATATGGTGATGGTGTCTTTGAGGGAATCCGTGCATATAACGGCAGGATCTTCCGGTTAAAGGAGCATCTCGACCGGCTCTATGATTCGGCAAAGACGCTCGATATCCAGCCGTCGATCTCAAAAGAGGAGATGACCGAGGCTATCTGCGAGACGCTGCGTAAAAACAAGCTTGACAATGCCTACATCCGGCCGATCATCACCCGGGGGGTCGGGGACCTCGGGCTTGACCCGCGCAGGTGCAGGAAGGCAAGCGTGATTGTGATCGCGGTGACCTGGGGCGCGATGTACGGCGACCTGTACGAGAAGGGCTTGAAAGCGATTACGGTCTCGGTCCGGAGAAACCCGGCCGAGTCGCTGCCGCCAAATGTAAAGAGCCTCAACTATCTCAACAATATCCTTGCAAAGATCGAGGCAAACTACAAGGGCGGGGACGAAGCGATCTTCTTTGACACGAACGGTTACGTCGCGGAAGGATCGGGCGACAACCTCTACATCATCAAGAACGGCGAAATCCTGACGCCCCACACGCTCAACAACCTCCGGGGCGTCACCCGGATGGTTGTCCTTGAGATCGCCCACTCGCTTGGCATCACCTGCCGGGAGCAGAACCTCGGCTACTTTGATCTCTACACCGCGGACGAACTTATCTGCTCGGGCACCGCAGCCGAGATCGCCCCGATCACCTGGTGTGACGGGCGCGTTATCGGCACCGGGAAACCCGGCCCGGTCACCCGGCAGCTCATGGAAGCGTTCCACGCGGTGACCGAAAAGGAAGGCTACCCGGTTGCAAAGACCGCCGGTGGAAAGAAGAGGAAGTAAACCGGTTGAGCAGGTTTTGTGCGAGGATAAATCCTTGCGCCACTACCTTTTTTGGACCGGCCCTGGACCGGGGTCAGGGGCGTTTTCCCTCGTCCCGTTCCATAACCTATTTATCAGGGGGAGTAAAACTAGATAGAGCAATACGCTGCTATAGTGTAGACCGGCCAATCATGCGGGCCTTTCACGCCCGCGACAGGGGTTCGAATCCCCTTAGCAGCACTCGATTTTTGGTTTAGATTTTTTGTAACTATCCAGATCAAGCCCGGGATCTCCCATTTTTAGTGTAGAATCATTGCGAAATCATAGCGTAAACCGGCAGATCCAAATACTAAGAGGGTATTTAAATAAATAAGCAAAATGCCG
>JBAZFZ010000022.1:0-27259 GCA_041653075.1 Methanoregula sp. | reverse complement strand
GCTGGTTTCGACCCCGTGGTTCTGCATCCAGCTTCCCGAGACCGCAAACGTGATCGTCCCGCTGCTCACCGAGGACGGGTTAACCGCGACAAGATTGATCGATTCGATATCGGCGACCTCCCGGCCCGCAAATGCGGAATCCCCGGAAGTATCCGTATCGGCGACCGTAAGATCGGTGGAACCAAGCGCCGTATTGGGAACAACATCGACGCTGACAATTCCCACCGGGTCCCCGGAGGTGACCGGCTCGTTGATGGCAAAACTCATGGATTGTCCGGAAGAAACCGGAGTGGCCGTTGCCACATAGGAGTCCCTTCCGCTCCCGTCACCCGAATCGCTGCTTTGAGCCTGATCCTGTGTCCAGTCCACATCCACGGTCCAGAGCTGCTGGAGGGGATACCATTCGATACCGGTTCCATTGAACAGATAATAGCTGGCGTTATAGTCCATGTTCATTTTGAGCCGGAACTGCCCGTGCGGCCGGTAGGAGCTTGTACTCCAGCTGTTTTGCACGATCCAGTACCAGTTATTCTGGTCTGGATCGGTTTTGTTGTACCCGACAATTACCATTACATGGGAGGGTCCGCCTGTATATTCAATGCCGTCCATATATGAAGGATCATAGAGCGAAGATGAATTTTCAGAGTCATAATTCCAAAAAGTTCGAAAATGCGAAAGGGTTGTCCAATCAGTCCAGTAGAGAATGTATACAATTTCCCTGCCTTCTGCAAGCACCTCGGTCAGGTTATTGATGACTGCAGTCTGATCAGTCAGATCCTGAGCGGTTACCAGCCTCTTTGCGGTCATTGAACTGAATCTGATGTTTGGTGATGTGGTAATCTCTTCTTTTGGACGAAGGGTCGTGAGATTCTCCGCATCTGAAGGAGAAATTGATCCATCCACGTACGAGGCATTTGGATTACTCAAAGGGACGACAAATGGTTCTCCAGAGTAACTCTGGTTCAGGCCGGCGGTGTAACTCTCGGCAAACTGCGATGGATATCCTCCGGTGCAGGCCCAGTCGTGGGGCATTACTTGTCCGATGTTCCCATCAAAGTAATTGGAGTTGAAGAACTGTATTGAAAGGGGGACATCATTTCCTGAATACAGTTTGTAGGATTGTGCCACAGCAGCAGTGCTACTCCAGACCCAGCAGTTGCCGCAGTTTCCCTGGTCCCAGTCTGTATAGCTGGCCTTGGGAAACTCATTGTCAACATATTTGGGAAAACCCGGTGAATTTGCATAAAGATATGAATCATAGAGTTCTGCATCAGCGTAATCGTTTGCAGATTCATTGATGTCCTGGTAATCCGGTATGAATACCCCATCATCAGGGTCGGTGGCAAGCACCCCCTGGACAAGAAGGATGTGCGACAACAGGATAATAGCACCAAATCCCAACAGACATTTATTCAGGTTTCCGGATAAAAATCTCCCCATATTAGTCAGGTTTTATCCTCATTCGACCTATAATTTGTCATTTGATCTTTTTCTAAATAGAACCAATTTTTCCTTTTGTTATCTCCTGTATGTCCCGTGTTGCATCAGGGTCACGCACTGCAGGACATCTCCAAAAAAAAAGGTGAACATTCATCGAATATCAGGGGTTAATCGGTTCATAGTCAGTAAAAAAAATAATCCGGCTTTGCCGGATGCTGAATCATCTTACACAGGATTCCCGTTCCCGAACGTTGCATCGATCCACGAACAGATGGCGTCCCTCACTCTCCGGTACCCGTCAAGGATCTCCTCATCGGTGCCGGGCGTAAGGTGGGGATCGGCAAATCCGTGGTGGATCGTTTTTTTCGCGGAAGGAACGACCGGGCAGACCGCATGGGCGTTGTCGCAGAGCGTGACGGCGAGATCGAGCGGGACGCCGTCGAATACTGCAAGGGATTTTGGCTGGTGGCCGGAGATGTCGATCCCGATCTCCTTCATCGCGGTGATCGCACGGCTGCTCACCCGGCCCGCGGGCCGGACGCCTGCCGAAAAGACCTCGTACCTGTCACCGTACTTTGCCCGGAGATAGCCTTCAGCCATCTGTGACCGGGCGGCGTTTGCGGTACAGACAAAAAGGACGCGGGGTTTGCCAGTCATGGTTCTCATCCAAATGATGGGTGGTTGCCCTTAACAGTTTTTTTGGATGCAAAAAAACAAAACGGGAGGATATTTCACAGATACTCCCGGTTCAATCGCTTTTTGTGCCGGTCACAAGGTAAAAGGTGAGCGAACTAAAAAACCGCCCGGCTTTTCCGGCTTGTGCCTGCCCCTCGGCCCAGGACTCCGCCTCGCGGGAACCGATGACGCCGGCCCCGACCGCGAGCGAGAGCGTTGTATCGAGATCGAAAACCCTTTTTGCAAGAGCGAGATCGGTGATGACAAGGCTCGTGGGCGTTACGGTGATCCCCTCGAGCCCTGCTTCCGAGAATGCGGCAGGCAGTACCCGGCCGGCCCACCCGTTCGGGATATGGTCGCACCAGAAATTCAGGATCTTCCTTGTAACCTCACGTTTCCCCGGCGAGAGGACAAAGGTCTCCCAGTCCGGCTCAAATACCACGATCTTCCCGCCCGGCCGGGTCACCCGTGCCATCTCTTTGAGGTCGGCAAAGATGTCTTTTGTGTGCTGGAGCACGCGATCCGTACGGACTGCATCAAACGAGTTGTCTGCAAAGGCAAGGTGCGCTGCATCGGACAGAACGTAGCCGGGGCGGGGACTAACCGGAGCGTTTTGTGCCTGGGCCGATGAGAGCATGGTGCGGCTGACATCAATCCCGATCACATTTCCGCTGGCACCAGCCATACCTGCAAGTATTGTCGCATCTACGCCGTTACCACAGCCAATCTCCAGCACTGCTGCGCCCGGCCGGATTCTCATTTCCTCATAACTGCGGCGTTTACAATCCTTAAAAAACGGCATCGAATGGATGAGGTCGAGGTAGGTCACAAAGGAGTTCGCATCCCCTGCCGCATCCACACCGGCAAATCCTGAAGCAAATGAATCCATGGTATTCCCAAAGTATAATTTTGTCGTTATATGTTGTTGTTTCACGCATTTCAAAAATGCGGTTTTTTACCTGCATTACGTCGTTCCACACCCGCAGGTATCGTCCCGGCCTTTGTACCAGCGCTCCCTGATCCAGAATGCCACGTGGACAAGTCCGATCATCACCGGCACCTCAACAAGCGGGCCGATCACCGTTGCAAACGCAACAGCCGACCCGATCCCGAATACCCCGATGGCAACGGCAATCGCGAGTTCGAAGTTGTTGGACGCAGCGGTAAAGGAGAGACTCGTGGCTTTTTTGTAATTCACGCCGAGTTTGAACGCCATCCAGAAGCTCACGAAGAACATCAGCAGGAAATAGCAGACAAGCGGGACCGCGACCCGGATGACATCGAGAGGGACGGTCACGATGTAATCCCCTTTGAGCGCGAACATGACGATGATCGTAAAGAGCAGGGCAACAAGCGTGATGGGTGAGATCTTCGGGATGAAGTTCTGCTCGTACCATTCGCGGGATTTTACCCGGAGGAGAGCGTACCGGGTAACAAGCCCGGCAATGAACGGGATGCCGAGGTAGACAAACACGCTTACGGCGATCTCCGCAATCGTTACACTGACAACCGTCCCGGCTGCGATGCCAAGGACTGCCGGGAGCAGCGTGATGAAGAAGTACGCGTACACTGCGTAGAAGAAGACCTGGAAGAGCGAGTTGAGGCCGACAATGGCTGCGCAGTACTCGCAGTCGCCGCCGGCGAGATCGTTCCAGACGATCACCATCGCGATGCAGCGGGCGATCCCGACAAGGATGAGCCCGTACATCAGGAGCGGCTGGTCGCGCAAAAAGATCACGGCGAGCGCGAACATGAGCACCGGCCCGACAATCCAGTTCTGCACGAGCGAGAGCCCGAGGACTTTCGTGTCCCGGAATACGTTTTTGAGCTCTTCGTACCGCACCTTTGCAAGCGGCGGGTACATCATCAGGATAAGACCAACGGCAATCGGAATTGAGGTTGTCCCTACCGAGAGACCCGTGATCGCAGCCGGCACTGCCGGGAGGAAGTACCCGAGCGCGATCCCCGCGACCATCGCAAGGAAGATCCAGAGCGTGAGGTACGTGTCTAAAAAGGAGAGGCGCTTTGCTTCAGCCTTCATCATCGTTCATTCCCCGTTATTTTTCTTCGCAGGAACACGGCTCTTCTTCGTGAGTCCCGCAGCACGAACCTTCCGGTCCCCCGCAGGAGCATTCGCCGCTGTCCATATCCTTTCCCCGGAGGGCGGCACCGATCATCGCCCATGCACAGCCAACGCCGCTCTCTACTTCGATGGCCCCGGCCGGGCAGTTCTTCGCACACGCCCCGCATTCCATGCAGGCCCGGGGGTGTACCAGTTCCGCCCGGTCAGTTCCTTCGGCAAAGACCCGGTGGGGGCAGACCTGCGTGCAGCGCCGGCAGTTGATGCATTTCTCCGGGAAATACCTGAGCGTATTTTCTGCGTAACAGTCCGCCATCACGCCACCCCTGTAAACCGGAGTACTCCAAGGGCTATCCCGAGAACCGTTCCTAGACCCGCCATGAAAACCATTGCCGGCACGTACCGGAAGATCTCTTTTTTCACTCCCGTTCGCGAGGTGAACGTCGTCGATCCGGTGAAGTTGAGGGCAAGGTACGCGACCACGGGCGGGATTGTGAGGAACGGGACGAGTCCCGCGATGAGCTGCACGGTACCGGAGAGGCCGGGCGCCCGGACAAATGCGGCGGCAAACGGGATCGCAACAACGGCCCCGAGGATGAATCCCTTCATGGAGAAATCGCGGGTCGGGATGACCGGGAGCAGCGCCGGGAAAAGAACGGTCCCTGCGAGAACCGCAGTAACCGCCGCAAGCGCCGCCACCGGGCCGGCGACGAAGTACAGGATGATTGCAGCAAAGATCCCGTACAATCCGAAATGCACCAGTTCCATGGGCCCAAGGACAAGCCGGTCCATGAGATTGAACCGGACGGTCCGCATCCCGGCTGTTGCCGTATGGGTGGCAAGGTACGCCGGAAGATCCGCTGCCCGGACCGGGCCGTATTCGATCGAAAAGCCGGAATAACGGGCAACGTCATGCGCCGACACACCGGGAGCCCCGAGCTGGGGGAGGATGATCCTGCGGTGGGAAACGACATCGGAAAGCCCGGTCACCGCGATCCGCCGGATCAGTTCCCCGGTCCCAAACGTCCCTTTCCCGGCGGCGCACCAGACATTGATGCCCTTGGTGTCAAGGACGAGGATCCACGCATCCCTGCCGGCAAGGGCCGAGCGGAGGGCATCGAAACTCAGCGTGTAGTTCGCGGACGCAAAGACCGGGGAATCCTTATCCGGGTTCCCGAGCCGGTACAGGCCCGGGGGGACGATGTGGCCCATCCGGTTGACGCCCCACCGGGCGAGGAAGTGGTCCCACCGGTTCTTTGCCGTGATCTCCGATGTCGCGGACCGTATTGCCGGTGCAGGGCGTTTGTCTGCCGGCCCTGAACATCCGCACGCTTCTGCTGGTGACGGGGTAGTAGTACCGCAGCAGGAGCCTGACGAACGTGTGGAATGTTTTTTTTCTGTCGTTTGCATCACTCCATTAATCCTGATTTAGGATCACCGGGCCGAGAAGGTCTTTTACTGCCCCGCTCAGGTTTTCCACTTTTATAAGCGCAAGGCAGCAGACACTGCCGTTCTTCTCCCAGCTGATAAGAGCCAGTTTGTCGCTTGTGGCAATACCGGCCTTTTCCCGGACATCTTTTGGGATAACCATCTGGCCGCGGTCATCGATGTTGAGTACCGCTTCGATTTTGCATCCTGCGCCGGATCCACACCCGCATGCAGACACCACCGGTTTTTGAGGGACTTTCTCATTTCTCTTTACGGTCATGCGAATATCTCCATATTATCTGATTATTCCAAAATATTTAAAATTTTCAGAAAAGTCAGAGCAATCAGCAATTTCAATCAAATCCTTTGTAAAAAAGGAACCTGGATCCCGTCGGATGCCAAAACCCTGTGTCTGGTCAGCCCTGGTTCTTTTGCCGTTGCCTGAGTCGTTCGATCATGTCAAGCGCCCTCTGCTTTGCCCTGCGTTCGCTGTCATCACCCGGCTCTGACCACGGCTGTGTAACCTTCCAGGTGAGTTTCCCGTTCAGCGGAGGATCCGGAAAAGCCCCGGGATCAAAGAGCATCTGCCCCCGAAACTCAACCGGCGTTTCCTGGTAACACGACCATACCGCTTTCCGGATCACATCCTCGTTCTGGTGCTGGCAGTCAACAAGTGTCAGCTGCTCGCGGAACCGTTTGATAAACTCATCCGGGACATTATGAAGGACTGCGGTGAGTCCGGCAGTATCAATGATGCGTTTCTTTTCGTCAATCCCGTTTTTTAACAGTGCCCGGATCGCATCTCCCGTTTTATGCCCCCCGGATTCAGGACCGCCAAGGATAAGATACCGGATGTTCGGGTTTGCGACGATATTGCAGACGAGCTTCTCGATCCCGATATTGGCCGTTTGCAGCGTACCTGAAAGCGCAGCGCCGGCCTCTACACCGGTCCGCACAAGCTTCTCGATTTCTGGCGGGATCGCTTCGGCATCGTACGTGAGGATGATGACGACCGCGGCCGGGGAATAGTCGTTCCCCCGCAGGTAGCGGCCTTCTTCAGGAGGATAGTCCGGGTGCGGTTTTACTTTTTGCATGACACTCCAGAAATGCCGGGGTTATCGGTTTTTTATGCGGTGTCTATGGGCGGTTCATTTTCGTATCGATCTCGCTTTCGATCTCCCGGGTAAATAACGCCAGCGCAGCGCCGGCATCCGGTGCAGCGGCCGTGATCGCTGTTACCAGTTCCCGGACATGGAGAAGACCGGATAGTTCCTTGTCGCAGGTCTTCCCGAACCGTGGCGCCCGGCAGAAATGGCAGATGCGCAGGCCGTAGTGCCGGAGCTTCTCTTCGCTGATCTGCGTACCGGGGAGTTCCGTGCTTGCTTCAACCGTTGAACCACAGGGCGATCCCCGGGTCACCAGAACGCTGTCAATCATGCCATCTTCATTAACCTTCACATCGAGCACAGGCCGGCCGAACACCTTCGCGAACTCGTTAATCTCCGGCACCCATGTATTGTCCTCAAGCGAGCACATGGTGACGGGCGCAACGATATTCTCGTTGATCGCCTTTGCCTGCCGGAGAAACCCGGGCCCGAAACTGACCCCGAGAATCACCGGTTTTTGTTTCTCTATAATCGCAAGTGCAACATCCGGGTGCCGGACATACGAGATGTAGAGATCGCAGTCCGGGAGCGCCAGTTCGAGGTCATCAACGACCATGCTCTGCGGGAACGGCGCCATGATCCACTCCGCCGGAAATCTTTTGCGGATGATCTCAAATGCCCGGTCGCCGAATTTCCCGTCAGACACAATGCCGATTTTCATCGATTCTCCCCAGGTATTCTCATGGTTGGTTTTCCGTGGCCATCACCGCGTCGGCAACGATCGCGATCTCGCGGAACTGAACCTCGGCCATCCCGTTTTTCTCGATCCCAAGATCAGTCGCGATAATATGGACCGGTGGTACGGCAGGGGACACTGGCATTTTTTTCTTTGCACAGCCTTCCCTGCATCCGTCAATGACGATGATCTGTTCAGCATCGCACAGTTCGGTTTCAAGCGTGGCAGCAGATTGTTTTGCGTCAACCCGTACAAAGTGCCCCGGCCGGCGCTGCATCAGCGTGAGGGCAACCTGCGTCGTTAATTTCCCGGTATTTGAGACGCCGGAGCAGGTGACAAGCACGCAGGTCATATCAGTGCAGCCCCCGGTTTTCCTTCTTCCGCGTGATCTTGTGCCAACGCACGGATTTCATTGTTGGATATCGTTATCGTTCGCCCCGTTTTTGTTTCAGCATGACCCGCCGCACCCGCCGGTGATCCCGCCGCATTTCTTATCTGGCGGTGCAGCCATTTTCGTCCGACCCTCACCTTTCCAGCACGCAGAGACAATTTTTTCGACATCGTCATCTGTGTAGTTCTTCGATGGCCCTTTGACGATGCCAAGTTCAGTCATGATCAGGTGCTGGCCGACCGGCACCCCTTGCGCCTCTGCGATCTTTTTGGCACACTGCATCGGGCAGCCGTCGAGGACGACGACCTCCTCTGCTTTCTTCGCGTTTTTTATAAGATTTTCAGCATCGGTGGCGAGCAGTGCAATGCAGGCGATGCTCCCGTAGCCTTCGTCAGTCAGCTGGATGGCTGCAAGGTTGGTGAGCTGCCCGGTGTTTGCCTGCCCGGCACAAGGGAAAATAATTCTCGTTTTCTCGTTTGATCCGCACGAACACTTTGGTGTTTCTGTCATCACGCTTCCCCGGTAAGCATCGATTTGATCTCGTTTACGTCCGGCACCCGGCCTTCCGCAACAACCTCTCCATTGATAAAAAGCGCCGGTGTCAGCATGACGCCGCGGTTCACGATTTCGTTGATATCATCAACTTTGATGACTTCCGCTGCACTATTGAGGTCTTTTACTGCCTGTTCGGCATTGGCAAAGAGGCGTTTGCACTTTGCACAGCCGGTTCCGAGAACTTCAATCTTTGTCATAGACTTTTCTCCTGTCGTGACCGGTTTTTCCGGTATTCGTCTATTAATGCATCGGCATACTTCCCCTCAACGCTTTTTGGGATGTAGTTGTAGATACTGACGCGTTTTATGAGCGCCGCCCGGATCTCCATTTCCGTACTACCGTTCTGGTTGTTGACGTGGGTAATGCATTCGTCCAGCATCGTGATGCCGGTCATGCTACCGTTGATCCTGATCTGCCGGATCCGCCGGAGTGCATCGGCCGGGCAGCATGGTTTGTCGTTTTCCATGGATATCACAGCCCCAGGTTGCCGAAGATAAACCCGGCAATCGTTGAGAAAACGATCACAAGCCCTGCATAGGCAAGCGTCTTTTTCCCACCGATGAGCCGGTAGAGAACAAGCAGGCTTGGCAGGCTGATGGTAGGGCCGGTAAGGAGCAGGGAAAGCGCCGGGCCTTTTGCCATCTCTCCTGAGAGATACCCCAGCGTCGTCCCGATCACCGGTACTTCAAGCAGGGTGGGCATGTAGAGGATCGCGCCGACGCATGCGGCAAGGAGGTTTGCCCCGACCGAATTATCACCGAAGTACGGCGCAAATACCGATGCCGGAAGGAAGTATGCGAGAACGCCAAGGGCAAACGTCCCGATAATAAGGATGGGGAAGATCTTTTTTGTCAGGTCCCAGATCTCCATGCCCCAGTCCGTGACTTCATCGCGGGTGAAATAGTAGATCAGGAGGAAGGCAACCGCCAGCGAGAGGAAATAGACGATCAGCAGCCGGAAAAAGATATCCAGCGCCGATGTGGCAACCAGGAGGATCGCGACAAGGATGATAAAAAATGCCGGGACGACCCATCCGGGCCGGGTTTCTTCTTTTGCCAGAAGAGCCCTGCGGGCAGCGGCATGGGTTTTTGTAGTCTCCTCATCGTGTTGCGGGAAGAGTGCCATCATGATAAGGCCGATCGCAATCGAGATCACGATGGCTGCAACTGCACGGGCAACCCCAAGATCGAACCCGAGCACATTTGCGGTATATACGATGGCGAGGATGTTGATGGCCGGTCCTGCGTACAAAAATGTGATAGCCGGCCCAAGACCGCTTCCTTTCTTGAGGATGCCGGCAAACATCGGAAGAATCGTACAGCTGCACACGGCAAGCACGGTACCGGAAACCGATGCGATACCAAATGAGGTAGTCTTCTTCGCTTCGGGACTGAAATATTTCAGGATCGCATCTTTTTTGATAAATGCCGCGATTGCGCCGGCAATGAAAAACGCCGGGACAAGGCAGGTGATCACATGCTGGGCGAGGTACCCAAAGAGTGTGTCCCATCCGGAGAGGAGTGCTCCCGTGAAAATGTCGGTCATGGTTCCTTTTGTAGTCTCCTGTTACTCCGGGTCACATTTCCCGGAGTGTTTTCCTTTGCAGTTTTTGTGCGCTTTTCCCAGGTGCCGGCATGCCAGGGTCAGGCAGCGGCATTCCGTGAGTTTACGAGTGTTTTAAGTCCGGGTTATCGCATCATTTCAAATTTTATTGAAACACTGTCTGCGGGGCAATGGTATATACTTTGGCATTTCATAATAATTTGAAATGCCGCGAACCAGAAAGTCCTGCTGCGTTCAGGAAGGTACGGGTCCTCTTAAAACCATTCCCACGATTCCCCCGTCTGTCCAGGAAGAGCTCGACCGTATCGGCGGGTTTGATGCCCTGGGTGAGAGTATTCCCTCCGCAAAAGAGATCGACACGATGAGCCGGAGGTACCATGCCCTCTCCGATCCCCACCGGCTTAAGATCCTTTACCTTCTCCGGGACCAGCCGCTCTGTGTCTGTGTCATCAAACGGTTCATGCGGATTGCTGATTCAAAACTTTCGTACCATCTCACGATCTTAAAAGAAGGCGGGCTCATCGAAGGCGAGTATCACGGGAACTGGAACATTTACTCGCTCACGGATCTGGGAAAACAATATGTCGTGGATCACCCGTGACCTTTGTGTATCCCTGACACTCGGTTCCGGCGGAAATTCCGATAACGTTACGTTATGAAACGATATGGACCTGCCATCCCCTGAAAACCATTTTTTCCCGTCTGCGTATAAATCCGATAGTGAACAAAAATCTTCCCGCTCATCATCGGATTTTTCGGGACCGGACTGGAATTTTCTCGTCATCGGGACCCTATAACCGACAGGAATCTCCGGTGAATCATAACCTCCTGCAATTGCAGAAAAATGCAGTCCCGACAAATTATATATAACACCTGCGATAAGGTAACTCTCATGAGCAATTCAAAAAAAGTTGAAATCCCTCGGGGGGTCTGGGACTTTCACGGGCACATCTGCCCGTTCATGCCCATCGGGTACCGAATGGGACTGGTTGCCATGCGTGAACTGGATGTCTCGCACATCGGGGACCACGGCGCTTTCGGCCTCTCCGAGATGGGCGTCGGGCACCCGCAGGTTTGTATGATCGATGGGTTCATGGCGGTCACCGGCTGCACGTATGGGAAGCTCATGATGGAGCGGCTCAACTACGGAAAAGTCGCCTGCCTGCTTGTTGTCCAAGGGAAGGGAGCCGTCCGCGTGTACCTGAAATCTGAGTTCCAGGACACGCTCGGCAAAGAGGAATTCTTTGTCTACCGGAAGAAAGGTATCGAGCCATCGCAGATTCCGGCAGATGTGGTAAATAAAGTGGTGGATGTCGTCCTGACCGCGCCGGAATCCGAGATGTTTTCGGTCACAAAACTCCCGGATTTCACGTTTTCCCGGCCGAAAGGCTCCTTTGCGAAGATCAAGTGCAGCAAATGCGGCGAATACGTCTTTGAGCGCTACGTACGGATGGTCGATGGCAAGCCCGAGTGCATTCCGTGTTCCGGGTATGACCAGACCTGGGTGAATGTCCTGAACGGCACGCAGTAAACCGGTGTACAATGGACAGCACCCTCATCGTCGCCATCGTGGCGGTCTTTGTCGTATCCATCATTTTTTCGATGTTCGGGCAGGGTGGCGGATCGCTCTACACCCCGATCCTCTTCCTGTTAGGGTATGCGGCGCTGACGTCGATCTCAACCTCGCTCGTGCTTAATCTCATCACGGCACTGGCTGCATCGATCGTCTACTACCGCTCGAACCTTGTGGATGTCCGGTTCGCGCTCTGGTTTGTCCCGGGCATCTGCCTGGGTGCGTTCCTCGGCGGGGTCCTGGCCGCATTCATCAACCCTGTTCTCCTGATGTGGCTGTTTGTCATCTTCCTCATCGGTGCGGGAGGGCGAATGATCTACACGTACTGGGAGAGGTCGTCGCCCGAGGGTGCCTGCCCGGTGCACTATTCCACGGGGATGTATGTCCTCATTGTGGTCTTCAGTTTTTTTGTCGGCATAATTTCCGGCCTTCTTGGAGTAGGGGGTGGGATCATTATCGTACCGTTCCTGATATTCTTCTGCCACTACCCAATGAAAAATTCTGCCGGGGTGGTCAGTTTTATCGTCATCTTCTCGTCCCTGTTCGGTGTTTTCGGGCACCTGACAAGTGGCGGTTTTGACATTCCCCTCATCATAGGCTGTGCAATCGCGGTTGTTATCGGGGCAACCATTGGAGCGCGGAGCATGGTAAAGATCCAAAGTGGATATATCAAGGTGGGTTTCGGGTTTGTCCTTCTGGTGTTTGCACTCCAGCTTATTTTCAAGCTGATACCCGCTTTTTCATAACAATTACGCTTGACCCTCGGCCGGTTCTTCAATATCCTCGTTGACATTCTTTTTTCTTATCCGGAAAAATTTCCAGTGCAGGAGCAGGTGAATAATGATTAGGGCGGTAAACGCGAAACTCGTGTAGTCGTGCAGTGTCACCCACTGGTTCCGTGATATCCCGAGATACGTATTAAATCCGTTACCCCGCCCGCCTCCCGAAGGAAGGGCAAAATACAAGACGAGACCGGTGAAAAGCGACGGGATAAAAGTAAGAAAACAGGCAATATCCACGAGCAGGTTGAGCGTAGCGCGTCCCATGAAAGATTCCTTATGCCTCATGTGGTACCGGGTATTATAAACGTGACGGGAAAACCTGCTGGGGCGTGTCTAAAAAAAACCCGGGTTTTGCTGCCCGCACCCTCACATTGCCAGAAAAATCTGCGGATCTGGTGTTATATTCTCAAAAATTCTATAATCTCATCAGTAATCCGATTAAAATTCCCAAAAAAGAAGTTCTGTCCCCACAAGAGAAGATGGTGCAAACGCCGCACAATCCTGATGACGGTTTTTTAACCCCAAAAAATTACCGGCCCGCTATTTCCCTCAAATACAGCGTTTTAATCGTTGTCGTCCTTGTTGCGTTCCTTGTACATTTCGATCTCTCTGCGGTCAACATCGCACTCCCCGCCATCGGCAGCGAATTCCACATGGACGCGGTCTCCCTTTCCTGGGTAAGTACCGCATACCTTCTTTCCACCATCGTTTTCCTCGTGCCATTTGGGAAACTCGCGGACATCTGGGGGAGGAAACGCATTTTCTTTACCGGGATCGGGGTCTTTACCGGGGCTTCGTTTCTTTTGTTGTTGGTTTTTCAAGCACCGCTTCTCATCCTGCTGCGTGCAGTCCAGGGTATCGGCAGTGCGATGATCTTTGCCACCAGTACGGCGATCCTGATCTCGGTCTGCGAAGAGGGCGAACGGGGCAGGATGCTTGGGATCTACATCACGGCCGTATACCTCGGGCTTTCCACCGGGCCGTTTCTGGGCGGTGTGCTGACGCAGGTGCTTGGCTGGAAGTATATTTTTCTCGTGAATGTTCCCATCGGCATTGCAGCTCTCCTCCTCCTCCATGCCCGGCTCCACCGGGAATGGACGGAATGCGCCGATGAGCCGTTCGATCTGCCTGGCGCGGTGATCTACGGGGCCACGCTGGTGTCCGGGGTCGTGGGACTTTCGCTCCTTCCGGATATCGCGGGTTGTGCGCTCGTTGCTCTCGGGCTGTGCGGAGCCGCCGCGTTTTATGTGGTCGAACGAAAGACAGAGCGCCCGGTCTTTGATCTTTCCCTGCTTACGTCAAACCGGGTCTTCGCCCGTTCAAGCCTCACGTCGCTTATCTGCTACAGCGCAACCTTTGCCGTCGCCTTCCTCATGAGTCTCGAACTCCAGATCGTCGGGAATTTCACTCCCGTCCATGCCGGCATGATCCTTCTTGTCCAGCCGCTTATGCAGGCCATAGTCTCACCCTTTACCGGCCGGCTCTCTGACCGGGTGGAACCCGGGATCGTGGTCTCGTTTGGCATGGGCCTTGTTGCGGTGGGGCTTTTCCTCTTAATCTTTGTCGGCAGCACCACACCGGTCTGGTATATTGTGTGTGCCCTTGCGCTTCTCGGGGTAGGATTCGGATTTTTTGCATCGCCAAACGAGAACGCGATCATGAGTTCGGTGGAGCGGTGCTTCTATGGCGTTGCGGCGGGAACGCTCAGCACGGTACGGCTGATGGGCCAGGTCTTTTCCATGGCGATTGCCGCGCTGCTCTTTTCGCTAATCATTGGACGGACCGAGATAACGGCAGATTCATCAGACGCGTTTCTGGTGTGTCTTCACATCCTCTTTGCACTCTTCACGGTCCTCTGTATTTTCGGGATGGTGGTGTCCCTGAAGCGGGGAAACCTGAGGCCGTGAAGAGACGCGGCCGCGAAAAAAAAGTGTTGTGAGTCCACAGAAAAAATGGCCGGGAATGATCACGGTTTTTCTGCGGAGAATATTTTTGGGGATTCGGTAAGCAGCGCCGCAGCGTAATTATCCTCAAGCGCCGGCGGGATGTAGTTTTCCTCCCTCACCCGGCGCAGGAGTTCGGCTTTGATCGATGAGCCCCCGGCAATTCCCCGGGCCCGGACTGCCGCGACCGCTGTTTCAAACCCGGCAGTACCGACCGTCTTTCCTGCGACCGTGATCCAACGGGTGCCAAAGAGTGCGTCGGCAGCGCATGGAGAAAGATTTCCGGGATCGCCCATGGTCACGCGCTCCCGGTCCCATCAATCCTGGAAAGGAACTGCACACTTTTCTCGTACCCGTCAGGGTTCGTGCACTCGATGATCCGGGTCGCGGTTTTTGGGAGGAGCCGGAGGAGTCCGGCAAAGTCAATTGAACCGGTCCCGCAGGGTGCGTGTTCGTCGCTTTTCCCGAAATTATCATGGAGATGGACATGGCAGGGCTTGCCGTCGATTACAAACGCCGCGGGGTTCCCGTTGATGTTTGCGTGGCCGAAATCGAGCACGAAGCCAAGCCCCCGGTTCCTGATTGCAGGTACGAGCTCCGGTGACCGGAAGACCAGGCATTCCCATGCGCCCATGTTCTCGATCCCGATGGTCACTTCATGCTCGTTCTGGACCGCGGAAAGGGCGTCAAGCGATGCGATGAAATTTTTTTCCGCATCTGCTTTCATGAACGGCCAGGGAAAATAGCCCGGGTGGACAACGAGCGTCCCCGCACGGATCTCATCGCAGATCCCGCAGAGGTCATCGATCACCGCGATGGCTGCGTGCCGGATCCGGTCGTTGGTGCTCGCAAGGTTGAGGTCCGAGATCGGGGCATGGACCGAGTAACGGGCGTCTACCGATTCGCAGGCCTCCCGGTACAGGAAAAGGTCGTGCCTGCCTTCGGACATGATCTCGATCCTGCCGGTTTTCTCCCGCAAAAACCCGAGAGCCTCGTCAAGGGGTATGTCAAGGCAGCAGAGCGTCGAGCAGCCGTAATCGGTACCGGTCATGGTCGTTTCCCGGCATCACCCGGATCTGCCCGGCCGCCGGCCAGCCCCCGGGGTGAATGCGTATGAATAGAGTTTGGGAAGACGTTCCATATACTCTTTGCACATCGGTTCTCCCTCCCTTAGGAAAGCCAGACAAAACCTCAACCGTTTAGGCAGGGGTTCATGCGCCCCTAAATGGCGAATTATGTATGTGCCAGGTACGACAACGCCTCGAACACGTGCCTCGCACGCCAGTAAAAGAGATAATTGACCCGAAACCCTCACACACATGCACCAGCAAACCGGTGGCCTTGCCGGACGTGAATTGTCCGCTGGCATGCCTCACGCACAACCGGTTTAAAAACACACAACAAAATCCGCAAGAGGAGGTTACTAAAAAAAACCGTACTCGTGGGAAATCTGTGTACTAACCATCCCCCCCGGGGAACCCCATGTCAGGGCCTCATCACCCTGGTCATGCACACGCACAATTCCTGCACATGCACTAAAAAAATCTCTTCTCCCTTAAGGAATCCTTCACAAAATCCCCTGCGCCATTTTGTTTCCGGCAGGGAATGCAGATATCAGTCCGGGCCGATCCAGCCCATCCGGACCCAGCGTTCGTACTCTTCGGGTCGGAAGTCCCGGTTCTCGTTTACGATATTTTTGAAATATTCCCGGTTATCCGCAATAACTGTTTCCTGGGCCGGATCGGTATAGCCGTTTGTTATTGCGTCAACGAGTTTTTTCCCGAGCACCCGGGCTGCAGGTTCGGCAGCGTCGAGAGTCCCGGGGTTTTCCCCGACCGCAACACTCAGCCCGCCTACCGAGACCGCGCCAAGATAGTTGAGCATGTGGTTTAAGTATGCGACCGTTGCATCCCCTCCGGATTCTGCGGTCGTCGCAACCGAACACCCGGACTTCCCGGCACATTTCTGGTAATGGATCGCATCCGCGAGCCGGTCAAAAAAAACTTTCATCTGGCCGGAGACATTGTCGATGTAGACCGGAGAGCCAAACACGATCCCGTCTGCTTCTTCCATGCGGGTGAGAAGCCCCGGGACATCGTCATCGTTGACACAGACGCCGTTGATCTCACAGGCATCGCAGGCGGTGCAGGGGACTACCCGGGAATCGCAGAGATCGATCAGTTCGGTATCCGCGCCGCATTCTGCCGCGCCGGCAAGGACAAACCCGGCCAGTTTTCGGGTACTGCTTCGGATAGTCCTCGGGCTTCCGTGGATTGCAAGGATCTTCATAGTTCTGGTCGCTTCCCGGGAGTAGTGTTATTTGTGCAACAGGAAAAATCGTTGTGATTCGTCAGCTATCCGGCATCCGGAATACTCCGGGAATCCCGATGTTCAGCGATTGATAAATCACGTCGTTATTTTAGACAGTTGTGTTCAAAAGATTCTTTTTATATTACGACAATCCACTCACAAGCATATCCGTATCTGATTAATGCGGCGGGGTTCTTTCATGTTTTCCGTACTGTACGTTGACGATGAACCAGGGCTGCTGGAGATTGGCAGGCTGTTTCTTGAAAAGACCGGCGGTTTTACCGTTACCTGCACAGAATCGGGAAATGACGCACTTGACCTGCTTTCAAAGAATGCGTTTGACGCCATTGTCTCGGATTACCAGATGCCGGGCATGGATGGCATCGAACTCTTAAAATCGGTCCGGGCCGGGTATGGCAAGATCCCGTTCATCCTCTTTACCGGCCGGGGCCGGGAGGAGGTTGTCATTGCCGCCATCAACAACGGGGCCGATTTCTATCTTCAGAAAGGCGGGGACCCAAAGACGCTCTTTGCCGAACTCTCCCATAAGCTCCGGCAGTCGATTGGCAGGGTGCGGGCAGAAAAGGAACTCTCCGATTCAAAAAAGCAGCTGGCCGATATCATCAATTTCTTGCCGGATCCGACATTTGCGATCAATGTCAGCGGGATTGTGATCGCATGGAACCGGGCGATGGAAGAGATGACCGGTACCCCGGCATCAGATATCCTTGGGAAAGGCGATTACGAGTACGCCCGGATCATCTATGGCGATCGCAGGCCGATGATCGTCGATCTTGTTTGCCGACCGGATGAAGAATTTGAAAAGGCTCATTATGCATACATCCAACGCACGCCGACCACCCTGACTGCAGAGACCGTTTTTAAAAAAGAAGGACGTCCCGGTGTCCATCTCTGGGGAAAGGCAAGTCATCTCTATAATGAGAACGGGGAGCTCATCGGTGCCATCGAATCGATGCGGGATATCACCGAGATCAAACGCACCGAGGTCGAACTCCGGGCCGCAAACGAGCAGCTCGTGGCATCGGGCGAGGAACTCAAAAGCCAGTACGACGAGCTCGCCCGGGGCAGGGAAAAACTCCAGGAAAGCGAGGCGCAGTACCGGATCCTTACAGAAAGCAGCCCGGACCTCATCTATATAATCCGCGAGGGCCGGTTTATCTACGTCAACAAATATTTCGCCGATTACTACGGGTATTCCGCAGACGAATTTAAAACAATGCATGTAACAGACTTCCTCCACCCGGACGAGAGGGTCAGGGTTATTGCATTCAATGATGAGGTTTTGGCCGGAAAGGTGAACACCTCACGGTTTACCGCCCGCTGTATCACCCGGGCCGGTGAGATCCGGACCCTGGAGTACTGTGAAAACAGGATCCCGTACAAGGGTGCTCCGGCAATCCTTGGCGTTGCACGGGACGTAACCGACCAGGTGAAACGCGAGGCTGAGCTTCACGAGGCATACGACAAGCTTTCCGTAACCGAAGAAGAGCTCCGGTCCCAGTATAACGAGCTTGCCACTGGCAGGGAACGGTTACAGGAGAGCGAGGAAAAATACCGGTCGCTTGCGGAAAACAGCCCGGACCTCATCTATATAATCCGCGACGACAGGATCCTGTACTTCAACACCGTCCATTTAGAATATCTTGGATACACCGAAGAAGAGCTGCGTGCCGTATCGGTAAAATCCCTTCTCTATCCTGAAGATCTCGCGCACGTCCTGAAATGTAACGAGGACCTGCTGAGCGGGAAAATCCAAAAGTCCCGGTTTACGGTCCGCACCCGTCTCCGTTCCGGTGAAGTGCGGAGTTTCGATCATTATGAGTCCGTGATCCAGTACGAAGGTGGGCCGGCTATCCTTGGCATTGCCCGGGATGTAACCGAACGCGAGAAAAGAGAGACCGAACTGCGTGAGGCATATGACAAGCTTGCATCTGCTGAAGAGGAGCTCCGCACCCAGTACAACGAGCTTGCTGAAGGTGAGAAAAAGATCCTAGAAAGCGAGGAGAAATACCGGACCCTGGTCGAGCACAGCCAGAACGGGATCTTTATCACCCAGGAGGGGCGCCTCATGTTTTACAACAAGGGGTTCCGGGACATTCTTGGCTATGGCAAAGGTGAGCTTGACGGTATGGAAATTGCCCGGCTTGTTGCCCCTGAAGACCGGGAGATGGTGCTCTCCCGGCATTACGGAAGGACCGGTGGCAAGGATGAGCCGGAAGTGTATGAGTTCTTGATGCTCTGCAAGAACCAGGTCATGAAGCGCCGGGTAAAAATTCTTGTCGGCCTCGGGTCGTACAACGGTCGGCCGGCAACTATCGGTACGATCCATGATGTCACCGAAGAGCGTGAGCGTGAAGAAGCGTTGCGCACATCTGAAGAATCGTACCGGACCCTTGGGGAAAACATGCAGGATATTGTCTACCGGACCGATCGTGACGGGAATAACATCATGATAAGCCCGAGCGGAGTGTCCCTCCTTGGCTATGATTCCGTTGAGGAACTTGAGGGTAAACCTGTTGCAGAAACATTTTATTGTGTCCCGGACAACCGCAGGGAATTTCTTGAACTTCTCGCAAAAAATGGTTCGGTAAAGAATTTCGAGACCGTCCTCCGCCGCAAAGACGGGAAACCGGTTTATGTCTCGACAAGCAGCCACTATTATTATGATCACGAGGGGAATGTCCTCGGGGTAGAAGGGGTTCTTCACGATATCACCGAAATTAAACAAAAAGAACAGGAGTTAAAAAAAGCCTACGAGCAGATTTCGACTGCCGAAGAAGAGCTGCGCCAGCAGTACCATGAACTCGAGCAGAGCGAACGGATGATCCGGGAAAGCGAGACCCGGCTCCGCTACATGCTCGATTTTTACAAGCATCCAGAAAAAACCGAAAAGGAACTTTTTGATGAAGCCGTTGAAGGCGCCGGTGTCGTAACGGGAAGTCCTCTCGGGTACCTTGCGCTCTTAAGCGAAGACGAGGCCGAGCTAAAAATGCACGCATGGTCAAAGAGTGCGATGGCCACATGCCTGATGGATGAAAAGCCGCCTGTGTACCTGACGGAAAAAACCGGACTGTGGGGAGAAGCCGTGCGGCAGCGCCGTGCGGTCATCACCAACGATTATGCCGGGCCGTCGCCCGGGAAAAAAGGCCTCCCCCCGGGCCATCCGCAGATCACCCGGCACATGAATATCCCGGTTTTTGACGGGAATCGCATCGTCCTTGTTGCCGGTGTTGCAAACAAAAAAGAAAATTACACGGATCGCGACGTACAGGAACTCCAGCTGCTCATGCAGTCGCTCTGGCAGGTAATCCGGCAGAAACGGGCAGATGCGTCCCTGGCGCGGGAACGCCGGTTTACCGATGCCCTGATCGACAGCGTTCCCGGTCTGCTCTATCTCTATGACGAGGAAGGGAAGCTTGTGCGGTGGAACCTGAACTACGAGAATGCATGGGGATATTCCCCCAAAGATCTTTCCCGCATGAAATTTACGGATTGGTTCCGTGACGATCCGAAAACGGCTGCGCTTATCCGGGAAAAAGTTCAGACTGCCCTTCGGGACGGGTTTGCGGATGCCGAGATCGGGCTTACAAATAAGGACGGGGAAAAAAAGCACTACTACTTTACTGCTGTCCCACTTGAGATCGATGGGAAAAAATATTTCACCGGGGTCGGCATCGATATCACCGAGCGGGTAAAGGCCCAGGAAGAAAACACGCAGCGCCGCCGGCAGCTCGAAGAGATCACGGCGACGATTCCTGTGGTGGTGTACCAGTTCTACGCTACACCGGACAACCGCTGGGGGATCTCGTACGTGAGCGGGCGCTCGCGTGAGATCTTCGGTGTTGAGAACGTCAGCGATAATTTCTATGACTGGTTCCGCGATCATATTCATGCTGAAGACCTGTCCCGGTTTCTGGATTCCATCGGGACAGCGTTAAAAAACCGGCAGAACTGGCGGTTTGAAGGACGGTTTGTCAAACCCTCCGGGGAAGTGATCTGGATCCAGGCAATGGCAAACCCGGTCGCTGAAAGCGGCAGTCAGATCTATTCCGGGGTCATGCTTGATATTACGGAGCGCAAAAAAGTTGCCGAAGCGTTACGGGACTCTGAGACAAAGTACCGCATGCTCGTGGAAAACAGCCACGATATTATCTACACGCTTACACCGGAGGGGACGTTTACTTTTGTTTCGCCTGCCTGGACCGTGCTTCTTGGCCACCCGGTTTCCGATGTCGTGGGAAGATCGTTCCGCGATTTTGTCCATCCCGAAGATGCATCCCGGTGCGGAGAGTTCCTCTGCGCAACGCTGCAATCCGGAAAGCAGCCGGTCGGGATCACCTACCGGGTTTTCCACGCTGACGGGTCGATCCGGTACAATATCTCGAACCTGTTCCCGGTCTATGACCCGGCCGGTAACCTTGTCTCATGCATCGGCACCGCTCGGGATATCACGGATCTCCGGTTATCGGAGGTCGCGCTTAAGGAGACCAACAAAAAACTCCATCTCTTAAACAGTATCAGCCGTCACGACATGGCAAACCAGGTCATGATCGTCCAGGCATGTGCCGACATGGCAAAGCGTAAAAAACCTTCACAAGAGATCGATTCGTTCCTTACCGGGATCCTCGAAGCCACCGATGTGATCTCCCGGCAGATCGGGTTCATGCGGATGTACCAGGACCTCGGCGTAAAATCGCCGTCATGGTTCCGGATCGACGAGCTCGCGCTCTCCACGGATCACCCGGGACTTACGGTCACCAGTTCCTGTGGACCGGCCGAGATCTATGCCGACCCGCTGATAGGCAGGGTTTTTTTTAACCTGTACGACAACACCCTCAGGCACGGGAAAACGGCGACGCAGGTTTCGATTTCCTGTAATCAGCGCGAAAACGACCTTGTTATTTCCATTGAAGACAACGGGGCCGGGATCCTTCCCGGGGAAAAGGAAGTAATTTTTGAGAAAGGTTTCGGGAAAAATACCGGCTTCGGGCTCTTTTTGACCCGGGAGATCCTCGCGATTACCGGCATGGCAATTCACGAGACCGGCGCATATGGGAAAGGCGCCAGGTTCGAGATCACCGTGCCAAACGGGTCATACCGCCAGGGATGTGCCAGGACATGAAAGTTTTTGGCAGTCCGGGCACACCCGCACCGGGAAAAACCGGTCCCCGGTCCCCGGTCATTCGCGATCTTATCATCATTGCGGTCCTTGCGGTTATTGTCTGGTGTGTCGCGGCCTGGTTCGATGTGTTCGAGCAGGTCCTTCTCTTTACCTGGTCCCATGAATCCTGGGAGATCGATGAACTGATTATCGTGTCCCTCTTCCTGGTCGGGGCATTTTTTGTGTTTTCTTACCGCCGCTTGAGGGAATTCAGGAACGAATATACAGAACTTGCCCGGACAAAAGAGGCGCTCACCCGGACAAACCGGCAGCTGGGCCTCCTGACCTCGCTTACCCGCCATGACAGTCTCAACCGGATCTCGGTTGCGCTCGGGTACGTGAAACTTATCGGGAAATATTCCACGGAACCCCGGGTAAAGGAGATGGGAGTGAAAGCAGAAAAGGCAATCATCGCGCTGCGGGAGCAGATCGAATTTACCCGGGATTACCAGCAGATTGGCGGGTCTGCCCCGAAATGGCAGGATCCGGCGGCGTTGTTTGCGCGACTGAATTCGTTTCCTCTCTTCCAGCGGATTGAACTGTCCGGAGTCGGGATATTTGCCGACCCGCTGCTTGAAAAGGTATTTTTCAACCTGCTTGAGAATACGGTCCGGCACGGGGAGCATGCAGAAACTGTCCGGGTTCATGACCGGAAAGAATCCGGACGGTACATTCTCATCTACGAGGATGACGGTGTCGGGGTACCCGATAATGAGAAGTGCCGGATTTTCGACCAGGGATATGGCAGTCACACAGGATACGGATTGTTCCTGGTCCGGGAGATCCTTGCTATCACCGGGATTTCGATCCGTGAGACCGGCATTCCCGGGAAAGGCGCCCGGTTCGAGATTGCGGTGCCGGAAGGGGCATACCGGAACGTTGTTGCGGCACCGGAGTAACCGGTTTTACCGGGTTTTTTTGTGCAGAACTCAAATACGCACTTATCGTCCGGGTGGTGGGCTTCGTGGGGTTTTTTGACAAGTTTGGGGCCGGCAAACCCGACCGCAACAATGGAGCGGACGATGGCGCTTTTCTCCATCACCCGGATCGCCCCGATATCTTCCGGTTCCCTGGCGTCGCCGTCTTCACGGCCAAGTGTTGAGCCAAAGAAGATCCCGCCGGGCCGGAGGGTTTTCCCTGCGTTGCCGAGATACTCCGCGAGCTCGTCATCATCCGCGATCACGTGGATGACCGAGCCGGAGTATACCGTGTCAAATTTTTCGGTACCGAACGGGAACGTGCCATTGACAACAAAGAGATCGCGGATTTGTTTTTGTCCCGGTACAGATCAAAGCCGAGATCGAGACTCTCCCATGAGAGATCAAAGCCGGTGATCCGGTCCCGGGGAAAACCGTCCCGGAGCATCTGCCGGACATTGTCCCCGGTCCCGCAGCTGTAATCGAGGAACGGGCCGGTTCGCCCGAGCGCCTCCTTGTAGAAAAAATGGGTTTTGATCCGTGGTGTCCCGAGGATTGTGAGGATGTGGGGATACGCCACGCCGGTTTTTGTGTACTTTGCAATAAGCGTGTCGCAGTACGCGTCCGGGAACCTGGTGCCGAGAGTCCTGACCCGACCCATCGTGGCGGCAAGTTCGCCTTCAAGCGTTTTTCCGTTGCGGAATGTGCGTGAATGGCCAGCTGCCATACTACTTGTGGGGCCTTGGTTGCATTTTAAAAATTCCCAAACAATTTTTCCAAGAACATCTGTATATGTGCTTCATGAGGTACCTTTACGAACCAAAAGGTGTCTTTTTATTCTTCTCTCCCCAATACGATGTATTACAAAATTTCCGGTTATTCTCTATGGCAAAAAAAGATAGGGTATCAAAACCCCCCTCTGAAACCGTTCGGGATATAAAAAAAGAAAAATCCTCTCTTCTGCCGGAGACCGCCTCAAACGAGCGCCTCTTTGAATTCCGGAATATTTTCGAATTTTTAATCGTGATTTTTGCAGTTTGTTATTCGTTTTTTTGTTTTGATGAATATCTTCTGGATACCGTAACGTTCGGAGGCTCGTTTGTTCCCCTCTATGCCCTCTTTATTGCCGAAGTGGGCATTGCAGCCTGGTTTTTCCGGAAAAAATTCTGCATTTCCCGCGATCTGCCGACAACAGTTCTGTGTATCGCAGTTTTTGCGATGATTTTCCTGTATATGGTTGCAGTATCCCCGTCATTTTTACCGATAAGTAAAAGCGCGGATTATCCCCACCACTATCTTCTCATCGAATATATCACTTCCCATGAATCACTTCCCCCGATAAATTACGATCAGATTGGCGAAATGGCCCAGTACCCCTTTGGAGCTTCACTTGCAACAGCCAGTTTCTCAAATTTTTTTGGTTTATCCATACTCAACGGACTTGCACTTCTTTCTGCCATTATCCTCGGGTTTATCTTGGTGTGTTCGTACCTTGTGACCCTGGAAATCCTGAAAAAAAGCAAAGCGGACCTGCCCTGGGGAAATCTTCTCGCTCTTGCGGCTCCCCTGATGGTACTCTCGCTTCCCCTTTATTTTATTGAACAGGTAAACCAGGACTTTTATTATTCCATGGTCTGGGGCGAGCTTTTGATCCTTGTCTGCCTCCTGCTGCTCCTGAAAGCAGAGTCCGGTTCGCTCGCGTGGCTCTACCCGTTCCTTGCGGTATGCGTGGGAATTGTCTATACGTACACCCTGTATATCGTCATTCCGTTTGCCGCCGTACTCGCGTGGCTGATCCTCAACAGGGAAAAAACCCTGCCGAACATAACAAAAACCCATATCGCGGCGGGACTCGCGGTTGTGGGTCTGTTTCTTGTATTTGCCCTCCAGAGATTTACCGTAGGCAGGGGAATTCTCGGGCATGAAGGAGATACCATTGCACTTTCCGTGTTTAATTTTAATTTCCTGTTCCTCGCCCTTATTATCCTTGGTGCAGGTCTCGGGCTGTATTATGGATGGATATCCTGGAAAGGCCCGTACTTCCTGATGCTCGTACTCGTTTTCCTGGAAGTATTCGCATTTCTGGTCCTGAATAATTTCGGGATGGTTGCACGATATTTTGCAAATAAAAATTTTTATCTGTTAATCCTGTTGTTGTCACCGCTGACTGCAATTCCTTTTACCTATATTGTATCCACAGGCAAAAATGAAATCTCGAAAAGAAACCGGGTAATCTGCGGGCTGGTTCTCATTTTTGTTGTATCGGTATTCTGCCTCATGTTGTACAGTCTGGCCCAGGATAATGAGCCGGCGGTCAATAATAACGATATTTCCTTTTCCGAGAATGTCCGGACGTATATTTCAGAGAATAATATCGCATATGAGAACCTGACGATCTCTAATGTTCCCTGGAGAGCCTACTGGTCTGCACTTCTCCTGCATGTTTCAAAAGACTATGCCGACAAGCATTATCTTGGGTACGTTTCCCTGGATGACTGGCTGAGTAATCCGGAATCCCCGTATCTTGTTGCCCAGGTGCAGGATTGTTCCCTCCCTGGGTATCTTGAGATCAACGGGACCCGCGTTCAAAAAGTAATCTGCCAGGATTCGAATATATTTTTGAAAAAAGCCATGTGACCCGGTATCTCTAATCAAAGGGAGATTTTCCCGGGAACCAAAAAAACAAAAAAATCCGGTTATTCTCCCGGGTCCGGCATGTTTTTCCGGACTTCCATGAAATCTGTGTATTTTGTCAAAAGTTCGACAACTTCCGGCAGCGGGTCGCTGAAGTTCCCGGTGAGATCGCACTCGCCCGGTTCTTTTGGGACATAGGCCAGGTGTTCTTCTGGTGGCGCAAACTCTGCATGGACGCCCTCCTTGTTGCCGCGTGCGTCCGCCCGGTACCAGCCGTACGCGTTGAGGTACACGGCATTGAGCCCGTGCAGGTAGAATGCCGGCCCGATGTCACCGTGGTTTTTGAGGCGCTGATAGCAGAGGCCGGCGGGAATTTTGTTTGCCCGAAGGAGTGCTGCGAGCAGGTGGCTCTTTGCGTAACAGTACCCGGTCTTGTGTTCGAGGGCCGAGGATGCCGAGAGCGTGACCGGGTTTGTTTTGAAATCCCAGCTGTGCCGGATTTCGTCGCGGACAAAGAGAAAACAGTTCCTTGCGATCTCTTCATCGTCCCTGCACCCTTCGGCTAGGGCGAGGGCTTTTTCCTTTACGGCTGGGTTGTCGTGGTCGATGACCGGTGTTGCCCGGAGAAATTCCCTGTTACCTGTGCGCATCATGGTTGACCAAACGTACGCTGTGCCTGCGTAAAAATGAGCGGACGAATTTTTCCCAAGCAGGTGTACAGAATTTGGCCGGGTGAGGCCCGAAAGAAAAAAACAAAATAAAAAACCGGGCCGGGCGATCCGACACAATCAGATCGCGCCGGTCAGTCCGAGAAAAATCAGGACAAGGACAAGGGTGATGATGATCGCGACAGCGATCATGAGGTACGGGATGCCGCCACGGAACAGGCCGACCGGTTTTTTGTTTTTGGCCCTGACCGAACCGCTGCCGTACGCCGACGCCCCTCCCCCGGAGCCGTACCGGATCCCGACTCCCGGGGCCGGTGTATTTTTCCACGCGGCAAGATTTGTGCACGCGTGGTTTGGCGGCAGCCGGTGCTCGTCGCAGAAATCTTTTCCGCAGTACTGGCAGTGGAACGGGAGCGAGACATTTTTTCCGCAGAAATCGCAGCGTGGCATTCCTGTAGTTTACTCTTGCCCGGGATCTCATAATGGCTCCGGTCTTTTGAGACCGCGGCTCCGGAACCGGGAACCGGAGCGGTACCGGGCAAGCGGGTTCTGCGATCTCTTATGTGTGCCGGACGCTGCCCGGACCATTTTGTTGGCGTCAACAAATTGATGTGGAATAGTCCGGTTCGGCATTTTGAGCGGATTTTCGCGGTTTTGAGATTTCGCATTCTTTCATGGGGGATCTGAATATCCAATCCTTACCTGCGTGCATGACCTTGTTAAAAATCAGGAAAACGGTAAATACACGTTATTTTAGGGATTCGTCCGATTTTGTCGGGGTTTTGAGCCGGTCTTAAAAAGTGTCCAAAAAAGGAGTTTCCTTGGCGTTTTTGGCCCGGGATCGGACAATTCATCATGGTATTTTTCGGGCCTGCTGGAAGGCCGCTATTTTGCAGGAAAACGTTCAAATTTTAACAGGTATTTTCAGAAAATACCTGATTAAAACAATATTTTCCTTTGGCGTGGACACAATTTCCTGTGGAGATTTTTCCAGACCCTCCCAAAATGGCAAACGGAGCCCGATACGGGCTTATTTTTCTGAGGTTTTTTGGAGTGCCGGATCCTGTCCCGGTCATTCCCCAATATGAGGAGACAGACGCACCAGTCCAAATTATAAAACATCACAAATTTAATGGGGCTGTACTTAAGACCTGAACTCGGGTTCAATTAGGGAATATTGAGTAATCCAGTTTTTTTGCAAGGTCGCGAACCTTTTTGGGAACCTCAGTTATTTCTCGTTCATCACGTATCCGGAATGCAAACACCTTACTGAACT
>JBAZFZ010000021.1:0-30361 GCA_041653075.1 Methanoregula sp. | reverse complement strand
GCCTGAGCGTTATACCCTTGGATGTGTGACGTTCCGCTTTTCATAATAGAACTGTCAGGATCTGTTGTGTTTGCGACTTTTTCAGGAGCCGGTGTTTTCTGGGGAGGTTTTGGTTTCCGGCCACGTTTTTTTCTGCCGGTTTCCCTCTCTTCATCTTCACGGGACCGAATTTTCTCTTTTGTGTCTTCAGATTGTATTTTTTGTTCATCGTCGAGTCTTTGTTTCGCTACACGTAACCGACGAAGTCTCTCATCTCGCGTCCGAAGACAATCCGGTACTTCATCACCACTTCGATCCGGACCGTAGAGTGCATCTTCTTCGATATCTTTTGAGAGGATCTCATTGATTCGGGAAATTATTGCAGTCTCTAATTTCTCATAGGTCATATTCGCACTCAAGGATGCATTTGCTTTTATTTTTGTACCGTCTACAGCGAGGACGTGGTTTGATACTATTCCGGCTTCGTTCATAAGACGGAGTATCTGGACGAACAGACTCCCCAGGGTTGACCCATATTTTTGAAAAAAGCGCGATATTGTTGTATGATCCGGGTAACTGTTCCGACTTACAATTCGATAACCTACGTCATATTTGCAGAGTTTTTCGATCTCACGGCTCGATCGTGCGCCCCGAATATAAGAGTAGAGAGTTATCCCGGTCATGATTTCCGGGTAATAAAATGCTGCGCCCTGGCCATCTTCCCGATGGGCTGAATAGATCTCGCTCAGATCGAGAACAGATACGATATCGATTATTATATGACTGAAATCATCTTCCGGTAACCATTCCTTGATGTTGACGGGAAGGAGGTATTGTTGTTCAAGGTCGCGACCCTTCGTATGATACATCATCCATTGGTTGTACGTACTCCGGTAAAGTACTTTCGATTTATTTTACAGGTGTCGGGGTGAGTTGTGCAACAGCCTCTATAATTGTCCTTATTTTTTTAATTGCAGTAGTTGACAATATCGCCATTGTCCAAGGAGCAATATATGTTGTCCCACATTCTCCCCAAAACGGACCATCGGACAGTCTCGGTGCCGAACGGATAATCTCCTTTTTTGATCTGCCCCTTTGGATACAGACTGCCTGGATATTTTCGGTTGTGCTTGGAATTTTTGGCCTGCTGACATTCTGGCCGGTTATTCTTGGCAAAGTAAAAACGATTTTGCAGAATGAAAATCGCGAGACAATTTTCGAATATATCCGTGCTCATCCCGGGTGCACGATAGCAAATCTTTCAAAAAAAACCGGTATCAACCGTGGCTCCGCGAAATATCACTTGTCGATACTTCTTCTTGAACGAAAAATTGTCTGGAAAAAAGAAAATAAATTCACGTACCTGTTTCCAAATTCCGGAACGGCCCCCGAGAAAAAACGAATGTACGGATATATCATGAGTCACCCGAAACAGGAAATCCTCAAGATAATCCAGAATGAACCGGGCATTAGCAACAAAGATATCGCACAATGTCTTGGATTAAACCCGAGCTCGGTTCACTGGCACATTCGGCAGTTTCTTGATGAAAAGATGATCGTATCCCGGTGGGATGGCAGGGATATGAATTATGCCCTGGCCCCGGAAGTTGAGGAGATTATGATGAATTATCGGATACTATAATTGAGGAAAATCGCTATTCAGTGAGATAATTTCCACTACTGGAATCAGGTATATCCTGTGCAAAACTTCCCGGTTCCCCCGGTGCTCATCCACCGGGACCCGGAAAAAGAAAAAGAATTTACTCTTTAACCGGTGAAACACCGGAGATCTTGATGTAGCGGCGTGCAAGCTTGTGCTTGCTGCCGATGACTGCAAACGTGCGCTCTTCTGCCTGCCTGGCATTGGGCGCTGCAATGACTTTCGTGTAGGGCATCCAGTCTTCGCCCATCCGGAAGGTACCTTTCACTTCAAACTTCTGCTCTGCTGCCATGTTACTTACTCCAGAAATCCAAATACGTCCTCGACCCTGCCGAGTTCAAACCCGCTCGTTGCGTTGCCGGCGACATATCCCGTATCGTTCACGAGAAGACCGGTCCCCACAAGGCCGCTGCCCATGTTGATCGTCCCTGTCCCGACAGGGACCTTTGCAATCTCTTCGAGCCGTGCGATCTCCTGCGCGGTTGCCCGGGGGTGGACAATCACGCCCTTGTTTGTTGCGACCCCGGCCATGCCGATTGTCCGCACCCCGCCGAGCGTCAGGGGGATTACCTCGACGCCAAGGAATGCGCCAATCTCTTCTGCGACATCAGACGGGAGGTCCGGGTGCACCACGGCAAACGTGTCGTTTGCCATAATCACGTTCCCTGCCGCGTTCATGGTGTCGCACAGCAGCATCACCCTGCGGTGCTTCTTTAACACGGCAAGCTCTTCGTCGGTGGCAAGCCCCGAGACGACAAGGCCCCGGCTGTTTCCTGCGACAAGCGACCCGATGATAGCGCTGCCCTGGATCGTGGTAACGAGAAGCTCCACGCCAAGACCTTCGCGGATGGCGGTGCAGAAATCTTCCGGCGCCTCCGGCGGGACTATTGCAATATCGCCTGCTACCCGGGCAAAAACCCCGATATTGGGATCCCCGGCAAATGTGGTCGTGCGTTCCATATGCTTACGATTCCGGGGCAAGTTCCGCCTGGACCTGCCCATCCTCCATCTTCATGGCACGGATCCGGATCTTTGATGGCGGCTTTTCGCTGCCCCGGCTCCACACCTTCTCGTTGATGGTCTTGTCAAGCTTGACGTCTTCGGACTTCATGTGCTTGGCAAGGTAGCGGCGGATATCCTTGATCGCGCCGTTTGCCCGCTTCCACCGGGGCATCCTGCGTGCATCCCGCAGAGGAATAATATAGACATGTTCCTGCATCTGCTCTGCCATGATCTCACACCTTCAGCGTGCTTCTGCGCCAGTTGCGTCTTCGCGGGTGCGATACAACCGCCCTCTTTGTCCTGATCATGACCCACTGGGGCACGCGCCGGTTCTGGTCGCAGGCCTTCGCGAGCCGGATCTTTCTTCCTTTACTGAGCTTGCTCATGTGAATTCACCTCAATTTGTCTGCTTCTTTCTTCCCACCACAAGAGACTGCTCATGATGCGGGGGGAACAGGGCAGCGGGATCAAATCCCCGGGCACGGATCGCCGCCCTGATCTCGGATTCATAGTCGCCATTCTGGATAGATCCGGTCTCCCCGTATTGTACTTCGAAGAGCCGGTCAACCAGCCGGTCGACATCCGTTCTCATATAGCCTAGGAGCGGGCGAACATATGAACTCCCGGTCCGGCCGCAGATGCTTTGCACCTGCGCCCTGGTGAGCATCGGGACCCGGTCGTCAAACCGTGTCCCGTCGCCGACAACCTCATACTCACCGGCAAGGGTCTCGATGGCAGCCTGGTGGATACGGTTGATCGCATCGTTTGGATATCCGCATGAAATTACCATCTCTGCCATCTCTTCTGCCATACCTTCGGGAAATACCCGTTTTCTCAAAGGGAACCCCAGCGCCTGCGCGGCATTATCTATTGTCGGGATTAAGCGGGCGGGGTCGAACACAAACGTGTTGAGCTCAACCTCGAAATACGTACCCAGCATGATCGCTGCAAGGGAACTATCCTTCCCGCCGCTATAAAGCACTCCTGCTTTCATCACTTTCTGGTGATCGAGTAATCCCGTTTTGCCGGCGCAAGCTGCCGAAGCAGTTCTTTTAACTGCGCATCGGTGATCTTCTGCTTGAGACGCCCGCTCTGGGCAAGCATCACAAGCTGTTGTTCCACGGCACCGGCAAAGTCCGGCTTGGTCAGCCTGATGGTGTTCAAACGCTCCCGCGCATCGGGCTCAAGGATCTGCATGAGCACCATCTGGACCTGCTGCTTGAGACGCTGCTGCTGTTCAAGTTCATCCTGCATGGCGGCCTGCTGGCCTGCCTGCTGCTGGAGTTGTGCCATCCTGCGTTTTCGGATTTCACTCAGCTCGTCGTCTCCCATGGAATGTCACCTCTTTTATGCTTCAGGCTTCTTGCCTTCTGCCTTATCTTTCTTGCCTTCGCCCTTCTTTGCGGCAGGCTTCTTTTCGCCCTTCGCATCAGAGGACTTTTCGGCCTTGGCACCTTTTGAACCCTTCTTGCCGTCAGCCTTCTTTGGCTCTTCGGCAACCGGCTTTACCCGTTTTGGAACAGGTGCCGGCGGGTTTGTAAGTGAATCCTTTGCCATGTTATCCAGGAATGCCATGCCGGCAGGGGATACTTTGCGCCCGGTTTTATCGTGCACAATAAGTCCTGCTGCCTCAAGCTGCTGGAGGGCTTTTCTGATAATCGAACCGCTTCCCTTCCGGAAAGCATTCGGCCGGGAACCACGGTTCTTGTTCCCGCCATAGAAACTCCGCATCCGTTCGACACCCAGCGGGCCGTCGACATAGACACGTCTCAGCACTGCTGCTGCCCGGATAAACCACCAGTCGGGGTCTTCGGGCGGCATTTCCTTATGTACCCCGGTCTTTGCAAAGGCAGCCCATGCCGGCGGCTTGATCTCCTGCCGCTTCTTGAGCTCCTCGGCGACCTTCCGAATCAGGTGGTCTGCCGGGACATCATATACTGTCGTCATGAAATAGTCCTCACTGTTTTTAAAAATTAAATAACAGTCTTAGGTAATTGGTAACCGTGGTTCTTATATATTTCGAGAATTCGGACGACGGTTTTTCCGGCACTTAAAAGGGCTTACTTCTTCGCTGTTTTTCCCCGTTCTCTTAATACCATCGTTTTTCCACGGACTCCGACAAGAGTTGCACGGGCTGCCGCTGCGACAGCATCCGGGTCGACTTCCGTGTTCTGGAGCCATTTTACCTTGATTGTCGTGCGCTTTTTGAGCTGGGCGACAATTTCCTCTATGGTTGCATCCGTGCACCCCTGTTTACCAATCCAGACGGTCGGCTTGAGGTCCTGCATTGCGGGATCAGTCTTCGTTGTCATGTGATTTTTCCACCCGGTAGCGTGTTGTTTTCCGGCATTCAAGGCAGGTGACTGCCACCCATCCCCGGTGCACCCGGACCCGCATGTTTGCCCCGGGAACCAGGAACCTGTAACAGTGGTGGCAGAACCGGCGCCGGTACTCCCGGTCGATCCTTACCCGCTGGCGCATCGAGATCTTCCGGGCAAGATCCACATACCGGTTGCTGAGCCCGGGATTTTCCCGAAACACTTTTTCGGCCTCGGTAAAGAGCACGGCAATGCGTTCGCGTGCCAGCGGTTTTACCGGGATGCTGCGGTTCCTGTCTTTCATGGTGGCTGAATACCGTTACTGGTGTCATATTATCCGCGCCTGGCATAATAAAATGGCGGGTACGGGAGGATTATCCCGGCCTGCACCGGGAACCTCGTGAAGTTTATTGTCCGGTCCTGACCTTCCGGCCTTCAATTTTCAGCTGGTCCTCGCAGAAAAGCCGGACTGCCTCCGGGAGGGCGAGGTGTTCCTGGATGAGGATCCGGTTTGCAAGGGTATCCTCATCGTCATCGTCAAGGACCCGGACGCACCGCTGGAGGATTATGGGGCCGCCGTCAAGGCTCTCATCGACAAAATGTACCGTGCATCCTGCCACTTTTACCCCGTGGAGGAGCGCCTGGCGCTGTGCATGGAGGCCGGTAAAGCTCGGGAGGAGCGCCGGGTGGATGTTGATCATCTTCCCTGCATATTCCCGGACGATTGCGGACCCGAGGATGCGCATGTAACCGGCAAGGACGACAAGGTCAGGAGCGGTATTTTTGAGCGCAGCAAGGAGCGCAGCCTCGTAGAGCTCCCGGGATGCAAACGCGGCATAATCGACCACGACCACCGGGACCTTTGCCGACTCTGCCCGTTCTATGGCATAGGCCTTCGGGTTGTCCGTGACAAGGGAGACACATTCACCCTTGATAGATCCCTTCCGGAGGGACTCGATAATCGCCTGGAAATTCGACCCCCGTCCCGATGCCACCACTACAATCCGTTTTGTCATGGGTCCTCCCTCATCTCACGTCCCGGCGCACGGATTTTCGCATGCCGTGCAGTCCGTATGTATTATACTTCTTAGTGGTTGTTCCTGGTATTATCAGGTGACGGTCGGCCGGATTCTGCCGGGTCAGGGCCGTTTGTCCGGACCACGCACTTGATCTTTACGATCCTCCGGCCATGCATCTGCATGACCACGAGGGTGATCCGCCCGGCCTCGATCTCCACCTTCTCGCCCGGATGCTGGGGGATATGCCCGATCCGGTCGATGAGAAGGCCGCCTACCGTCTCATACGCCTCGTCTGTGGGCAGATCGATCCCGAGATCGTCATTGATGTCCTCGACCCACATCTGGGCGTCAAGGATATACACTCCCTCGGAGATCTTCTGGACATCCGGTTCCTCCTTGTCGTACTCGTCCCGGATGTCCCCGACAAGCTCCTCAAGAATATCCTCGACGGTCACAATCCCGACAAAGCTGCTGTACTCGTCGATAACAATCGCGATCTGGACCCGGCGTACCTGGAGTTCCTTTAACAGGTCATCGATCTTCTTTGTCTCAGGGACAAAGGTCGGGTCGTACATGAGCTCTTTTATCGAGATGTCTTTTCGTTTTGAAACCGTGGCCGAGAAGACATCCTTGACATTGAGCACACCGGTGATGTTGTCGAGCTGTTCGTGATAGACCGGGATCCGGGAGAATCCGGTATCATTGAAGATCCGGATCGCCTCGGGAATACCTACGGTGTCCTCCATCGCGATGACATCGACCCGGGGGGTCATGATCTCGCGGGCGGTCGTGTCGCCGAACTCTAAAACCGAGTAGAGCATCTCCTTTTCATCCTGCTCAATGGTACCTTCTTCTTTCCCGACATCGATCCACTCCTTGATCTCCTCCTCGGTCACTGCCGGTTCTGCCGTATCTTTCCGGAGACCGAGGGTCGGGTATACCTTTTCCACAAGCCAGATAACCGGGGAGAGGACGCGGGAGAGGGCAAGGATGATCGGCGCCACTGCCCGGGGAAAGGCATCTGATGCCCGGGACGCATAGATCTTGGGCCCGATCTCGCCAAATATCAGCAGGACGATCGTTACCACACCGGTAGCAATCCCGACACCGATGCTGCCAAACACACTGATGGCAATCGCGGTCGCAATGGCTGCGGCTGCGATATTCATCACGGTGTTCCCGATAAGGATGGTGATAAGGAAGTGGTCGGTATTCTCTTTTAATTTCGCAAGGGCTGCTGCCCCGGGCTTGTTGTCATTGACAAGCATCCGCACTTTTGCCCGGGTAATCGATATCAGGGCAACTTCCGAACTGGAGAAAAATGCGGAGAGCAGGATACAGATGATGAAGAGCAGAAGATAAAAAAAGTCCTCAATCATCACATTTCACGCCGTGTAAAACACGCCAGGATCTTTGGTTCATAATAGTAATATTCAGAGAATATTGGGAACGTCATTTAATAAAACCAACGGACGTACGCAACCCGGGATTACCAGGGGGACCCCCGGCCGATCATCGGGCCATGCATTCCCGCATGAATGCGTTGTCCCGGGCAAGGACCGCAATCTTTTCTTCAGACGAAATGGCACGCGGAAATGTGAGATCGTCGATTTCAAGGGTCAGCGGCCCGGCATAGCGGATGTCGGCAAGCATACCGAGGATCTTTTCTATCGCCGGGTTCCTGTCGAGCGGAAGGTGGAGAACTCCGTTGTGCACACGGCTGATATGGACGTTTGCCAGACGGTCGCCGCAGAGCCGGATGTACTCTTCCACGGTCTGTTCTGATGCGGCAAGCGCGTGGGAGGTGTCGAGGGTGAACTTAAGCCAGGGTTCGGAATCAAGGACCTCCCTCATCAGGTCCGGTGTGCAGACCAGCGAATTGACCTTGGGCTCCATGTTTTCCAGAGACACCACGACCGTGTCCTTAAGTACCGCCTCGCGGAGTGCGGAGATATAGGTTTCAAACCTCGCAAAGTCCGCGGGGCCGGGCGGGCGCTTTGCCGTTCTCCTCCCCGGGTGGACAGTGAGGATCGAAGCCCCCATCCCGGTGGCCTGCGCAATCGATCTTACCGCGTACCCGACTGAAACCTCTGCAACCCCGGGGTTTATGGAGCAGGGGTTGAGATCAAGAACCGGGGTATGGAGAGTGAGTGTCTTTACCCGGGGGTGCGCAGCCCGGGCGGCCCTGACCTCTCCGACCGGCTGGTCGCGGAGCCAGAAATGAGGAGTTTCAGACCAGAATTCAAGCGCATCAAGACCGGCCTGTGCGACAAATGAGAAGATCTCATCAATCGTGTATTCGTGGAAAAACATACTCGATACGCCGAAGGCTGTCATGATAATACTAATTCATAAGCGTTTTGGCGCATAATATTTCCCACATGGACTGGTTCTACCGTTCCGAACCGGAAAAAAAGCAGGCGCCGTCACCGAAAGCTCCAACAGAAGTTCCGCCGGAGATACCGGCTGCGGACACCCCGCTCACGGTCGCTGAGGTCTCCGCAAGGATCGAGATGCTCCTTGACTCACCCGATCTCCAGGATATCCGGGTGATCGGCGAGGTCACGAACTTCAAACGCCATTCACGGGGTCACCTCTATTTTTCCCTCTCCGAAAAGGGAGGCGGCGCGACGGCTGCCGTGATCAAGTGCGTGATGTGGCGGACAGATGCAGACCGGGTCGCGTTCGAGCCCGAAGATGGCATGGAAGTGACGGTCACCGGGTCGGTCCGGGTCTATGCCCCCCACGGCTCGTACCAGCTCCAGGTAAAATCGATGACCCGGGGCGGGGCCGGGGAGAAGTACCTCCTTTTGGAGTGGTGGAAAAAGGAGCTCCTTCTTGAAGGCTGTTTTGCCCCGGAACGGAAACGATCTCTCCCCCGGTTTCCCACCCGGATCGGCGTTGTTACCTCAGAGACGGGTGCGGTCATCCATGATATCAGGACGGTGATCGCCCGGCGGTTCCCGGTCGAGATCGTTATCTCCCCGACCGCGGTCCAGGGCGAGGAAGCGCACGGCGAGATTGCCCGGGCCATCAACCGGCTTTCCGGCCACGTGGATGTGGTCATTGTCGCCCGGGGCGGAGGAAGTTTTGAAGACCTCTTCTGCTTCAACCACCCCGAAGTTGTCCGGGCGATTGCACAAAGCCCGGTCCCGGTGGTTTCTGCTATCGGGCACGAGGTCGATGTGACCCTTGCAGACCTTGCAGCAGACATGCGGGCCCCGACTCCCTCGGCCGCGGCAGAACTCGTGGTGCCGGACAGGAAAGATTTGCGCCTGAGCCTTGGTGAGCTCCGGTGCCAGATGGTAAATGCCCTCCTTGCCCGGGTATCCCGGGCACGCGATGAGACCAGCGGCCTTCGGGACCGGCTCCGACCCCAGCGGTTTTCCCGGAAGATTGCTGAACGGAGGCAGGCAGCCGCCGACCTCATGGACCGGCTTGTCCGGGCCACAACCACCCGGATCGAACGGGACCGGCTCATGCTTGCAGAGGCAAGAACGTCCCTTGAAGGGCAGAACCCCAAAGCAGTTCTCCTGCGGGGGTACTGCATTGCCGAAAAGGAGGGGGTTGTCGTAAAATCAGCAAAGACACTCAAAAAAGAGGACCGGCTCGGTCTGAAATTCTATGACGGGACAAGCCGGGTTCTCGTGGAGCGTGTGGATCATGACGGAAACCTATGAAGAAAAAATTGAAAAGCTGCGCGAAATCATTGCAAAGATCGAAGACGGCGGGACAAGCCTTGACGAGAGCATGAAACTCTACGAACAGGGAGCTGCCCTGGTAAAACAGTGCGAGACCCTGCTTGCCGGGGCCGAGGAAAAGATCACGACCCTGTGCCGGGACGAGTGACTGTCAGCGTCACGGTCATCTCCGCACCGCTTTTGAGCGCAGTAACGAGCTCCCGCAGCAGGGTCGCCGCAACATGATCGGAACATATACCAATCGTCCGTCCGCAGGTAAACGTGCTCTTCCGCCAGACAAGGTCGGTCGGGTGGTTGAGGGAAAGGCCGGATGAACCCCGGGACCGGATAACCGCTTCACACTCCCCGCACACAAGCCGGGTGACAAGCACGGCGTCATCGTGGGAGAGCATCCCCCTGAACTCTTCTGAAAGATCCGCGCACCCTTTATCTGCACCGACGCCGACAATGCAGTTTCCGTTCTCGGTGAGGTGCTCCTCTTTTGTTACTTCAAACGTCGTCGGATGGGTGCCAAGGACGAGAGAATGTCCCCGGCAATGGATGATTTCAACTGCCTCCATGTTTTATCATGTGAGGGTTGCCATTGATATTTTAATGTTTATTACCGTTTTGTGCCCTGAGTGCAAAGATGAGACCGAGCACGAGGTTCTTTCGGAGTCCCGCGACCGGCTCGTCCGGTGCACTGCATGCGGGCACCACCACCGGATCCCGCTTGAAAAGGAACAGCAGCCGCTTGTGGTAAAGACCGTCATTTCACACGAAGGAAACTCGGTCACCGGGACCATCGAATTCGACCCGGATGACGAGTGTTTTATCGACGATCACCTTGTGGCCGAGGCCGGGGACGATGCCTACGGGGTCGAGGTCACGTCAATCGAATGCGGAGGAAAACGCCCGCCCCGGGCAAAGGTAAAGGATATCACCACCATCTGGACCCGGACTATCGACAAGGTCGTGGTCAAGATCTCCGTCCACGATGGCAGGAAGACCATTCCCCTGTATCTGGAATGCGAAGGAGAAGACGAGTTTGTTGTCGGCGAGAAATATGTTGTCGACGGGAAACGGTTTGCTCTCTCCCACCTCAAGCTCCGGGACGGTCCCCTGATGAGAAAAGAGGGCTGGAAAACCTTTGCATACCGGATCAAACGCATATACGGGTTCCGGTCGTAAGAGAGACCAGCACCCGGCAGTCTCACTTTTTTTGTTAAAACGGTTGTTTTGTAGGGGTATTCCCGGCAAACCACACATCTTGGCATGACAGACAGGATCACCGTAAAGGTTCCTGACCGGTTTTACCCGTTTCTCAAGGCCAGTGGCCTCGTTTGACGGGGCGTATTAACCCGGGAATGTTTAAAAGATCAAGAAAAAAAGGGATCATGACGTACCGCCGTTTCTTGAAACGACAGTAACCTTGATGCTTGGGTACGAGAAGTCGATGCCGACACCTTCAGGGGTCTTGTTGATGATCTCACCGATTCTGATAGAGTAATCAGTGGATGAATTGGACATGGTCGGATTGTTTGAGACTCCAAGGGCAAGCTTTTCCCCGACGACTGCCCGGGTAATGTTCATGTTGTTTGCCTCAAGCTGGTCAACAGTCCAGAACTGCTCCATGGGTTTCCCGTCAAGAGAGATGGTCTTCTGGCCATTGACTTTCATCCCGACAACACCCTGACTGATGGCATCATATTCGTTTGCAAAGAGGGCAAATGAGTTGTTCCAGGTTCCCGCTGCATACACCGGAATTGGCATGATTGCCTTTGTTGCAGACTCGTTTGCAATCAGCTGGAGCTGCCGTGAGACAAAGACCGATGACCCGGAACTGACAACCTGCTGGTATACCTGCTGGCTGGTGGTAACAATCGGGGTGCCGTTCGCATCCAGGATAGTATAGTCAATCACGACAACATCGCCGGATTTTACCCCGGCAACGGAAGATATCCAGCTCATCCCGAGAGACGAGACAACCATCAGGACGACAAAAAGGACACCCAGTGTGATAACTGCGACCTTCGACCAGGTCTTCTTGGTTTTTTCAGCCTGTTTTTTTGTACCCATGTATAATCCTCCTTATTCAATGACTGTTGAACCGACATAAACTATTCTGATATGTTCTCCGGACCCGGATTTTGCCTTGCTTTGCATTTACAGAAATGTTTATATTTAATTAATACTAACTATTGGTTATCCCATCGCAGATGGGAACGCACTATACAGGAGGGAAAACACAAATGTCATGGAGAAGATATCCCATTGATTCAATGTGGCGTGAAATGGAAGAGATGCGTGCGGAAATGGACCACCTGTTTTCCCAGGTCCCGGGAAACCAGAGGCTCCTTTCCGGCGGCGATGAGACACGGATGATTTCGTCATTTGGCGGAGGGTTCCGTGTCGATGTCAGCGACCACGAGGACGAACTCATTATTGTTGCAGATCTTCCGGGTATCGAAAAAGAAAATGTCAGCCTCCAGCTGCTCAACCCCAGAGCGCTTGAAATCACCTGTGAGCGCAAAGAGGAATCTGAAAACAAGGCAAAGGGCTACTTTGTCCGGGAACGCTCCTACGGCACCATGCAGAGAGTTGTTATGCTGCCTGCCGATGCAAGTGAGGCCGGATCAAAAGCCAGCTTCAAAAACGGGGTGCTTGAAGTACACCTCAAGAAAGCAAAAGCTGATGCCGTCACCAGAATTATAATCGAATAAGCCGGAATAACCCCCTCATACTCCTCTTTTTTTTACCGATTCATTTAAAGTTGTTCAGCACGAGAAACTGTACCAGAATGGACAAGAAAAAGGTCAAGGACTACATGACCTACGATGTCGTCAGCGTGGACCTTCACGGTACCGTCGACTCGGTCATTGAAAAGATCCAGCAGACCAAGCATGACGGGTTTCCGGTTGTTGACGGAGACAAGGTTGTCGGTTATATTGCAGCCCGGGACCTCCTGTTTGTCAAAGCGGGAGAGACCATCGAACAGGCAATGTCCGGCCAGCTCATTGTCGCAGATCCCGAGATGGATATTACCGATGCAGCCCGGGTGATATTCCGGAGCGGGATCCAAAAACTCCCGGTGGTTGATGAGAAAAACCACCTCCTCGGGATCATCTCAAATTCGGATGTCATACGTTCCCAGATAGAACATGTGTCGCCGGAAAAAGTTTTTAATTTCATGACCACGCTCAAGAAGCTGTACGGGGTCGAACCCACGCTGAACCGGGGGATTGTGCCGATAAACGACCTCCTGCCCACCCAGTCAAAGATCTACGAAGACGAACTGGAAGGACGGATTTACGAGATCAAAAAAGGGCTTGCCGAACCAATCATCGTGGTCAAAAGGCCGGGCCGGCTCATTCTTGTTGACGGCCACCACCGGGCGGTCGCGGCAAAACGGCTTGGGATCACGGCACTTGACGCATACGTCATCGAGGTTTCCGAAGATGTCGAACTGGGCATGGAGCGAACCGCAAACACGATGAATTTAAAGACCCTTGACGATGTCCAGGTCCTCGACTATGCCCGCCACCCGCTGGTCGCCATTACCCACCGGATCGTGAAAAGACCATAAATCCACGCCAGATAACCAACAAAAAATTATATTAAAACGTTTTTTTTAACCGGCACCAATTCCCGGTTTTGACCGAATTCTAAAAAAAGGAAGGAATAAACCGCTTTTATGACCCTTCGCACCGAAGGTCGAACTTGTCGTTTAAGATGTGCTCCTTTACTATGGTTCCGTCACTGACGACGACTTCAGGCCAGACCCGGGTCTTTGAATGGACGACGACATTGTTCCGCAGGACGACCCTGGGGCCGATCACGGTATCGTTTTCGATGCTGCACCCTTCCCCGATATGGGTGTCGTTGTCAATGATGCTTCCCGAGATAGTCGAGTTTGCACCGATGACCACCCGGTTATAGAGGGAGGAGGAGAAGATCTTCGCGTTGTTCCTGATGATGCAGCGCTCGCCGATGCTGGTATAGGGGCCGATCAGGACATTCTTCCCGATGGTGGTTCCTGAACCGATAGCGACCGGGCCGATGACCCGGGTGTTGTTTCCAAGCGTTATTGCATCCCCGAGCTGGACCGGGCCCTGCACCCGGGCACCGTGCATCGAGAGATCACCGATGATATCAGTGATGGCGATATCCTGAAGCTTCCACCGCTCTGCCTGCCGGAGCGAATGGGGACTCCCCACATCGGTCCAGTTCCCCCGGGCAAGCCAGCCCTTGATGACCTTCCCGCTGTCCATTAAGTGGGGGAAGAGGTCCCGGGCAAAATCGAATTTTTTATTGGGGGGGATATTGTCGAAGATCTCCGGGCTGCATACGTACATCCCGGTGCTTGCAAGGTTGGAGAAGATCTCACCCGGAGCCGGCTTTTCCTTGAACCGCTTTATCTCGTAATCGACATCAATCTCGGCAATCCCGTACTCGCTCGGGTCGTCAATCGAGATGAGGCCGATGGTGGTTATTGCTTTTTCCTTCTGGTGTGTACGGTAAAATTCAAGCACGTTTAAATCGGTGACATGGTCCCCGCCCACAACAAGGAAGTCCTGCCCGTCCAGGTATTTTTGTGCATTTTTTACACTGCCGGCTGTCCCGAGCTTGGTCTTTTCATGGACATAGGTGATATCGACGCCAAAAAGGGAACCGTCACCTAGAGCGGCTTCGATGTCTTTTCCCATGTACCCAAGGGTCATCACGACTTCCCGGAACCCCAGGTTGGAAAGGTGCGAGACAAGGTGCTGGATCGAGGGTCTGTTGACAATGGGGATGCAGGGTTTTGGCCGTTCGAATGTAAGGGGACGCAGGCGTGTTCCTTCGCCCCCGCACATGATACACACCTTCATGGCTCTAATTTTGGCGCTGTACGGTTTTAAGTATAGTGCCCGAGAAATGATGAATAATATTCGGATGATGAGGGGTTGTTACCCATGGGATCAGACACTTACCGGGAACTTGAGGCAACGGAGGGCACCGTACAGTGCCTTCCCGAAAAAAGGGAGCCGGTGGAGTACTGCCGGCTCTGCATCCACTGCAGGGAATTTAAGATTAACGGGAGGTTTGTGAAATCCCCTTCCCTTGCATATTGCGTGAACTGCCGGGTGACCGAAGAAGTGGAACTCCCGAAAGTAGAGGCAGTCCGGTGTGCCGACCGTCAGGGTGAAGGGTTCCACAACATCGCCAATATCCTTGGCTGACCGGATACGGTACTGGACCGGCCGTTGAGTTCCCTGCTGTCACTATTCTTCTGCGAAAGGATCCGGGCGGGGGATCCCCCCACGCATACAAGACACCCCACGCAGTCTGGCAAAACAAAAAAGTGCCGTAAAAATATCGTCCGAAAATTTTTCAGAAGCAGGGAAAGGGTCAGGAAAATTTTTTCGCCGGGAAAAAAACCGGGCCAAAAATTTTTGAGCGCAGAATTAGTACCGCAAAAAAAGTTTCAGGCCAAAAAAAATGCGGCCAAAAAAGTTTCGCAGGGAAAATTTCCCGGGCATTACCGGCCCGTAACCTGCGACAAACCCGAACTGGTTACGAGGGTACTGCAATTGGTTTGATTCGAACCCCCCCCGGTTTTTCCAGTTTCGCACCGAAAATTCCGGCTCCAGAAATGTTTTACTGCAAAAAACCTGCGGCAAAAAAAATTTCAGACACAAAAAACCCGGGCTAAAAATTTTTCGCGCCGGTTTTTTTGTGCTCCAAAAAGTTTTGGCCGAAAATATTCTGTGGCCTGTTTTCTTTCGCGACCGGTTCGGAAGATGGGATCGGCCGCAGGGAAAAATCCAAACTGAAGGGATTACCGTCGGCAGACCCGCCCCGGCCAAACCCGTTTTTCCCGTTTCGCGCCGGATCGGCCGGGACTTTTTTCCGTGAAAGTTTTTCTGGCGTACGCGTCCCAGAGCGCATCCGGTTTTTGGCCGGAAAATATGGGTCACAACATTGTTTTACCGTGAAACACGGCCGGAACCAAATCCGGGGAAGAGGAACGCTATTAAAAAAACGGGGGGTTACGAAAGGTTGATGATATCCGGATGTTCATTGTCACTCGTGGTGTTGATCGCAGTGACCGGTATCTCGGCACTATCGATAAAGAGCATGGCCTGGTCGAAATACTCAGGCACCATGGGATCGGCAAAGGTCTTGTAGGCCTTAAGGCCATCGCCGAGGTAGTTGGGAACCACGACCGCCGTGTACTGGAGCGTCGCGGCCGTCCGGTTGTACCGCGGGTGCGACAGCGAAAGGATGACCGTATCGTTTGATGCCGGGGCATCCGGGATCATCAGCGCCGCGTTGGGAGAGGACTCTGTTTCCCACAGTGTGCTGCTATTGAATATCCCGGTGCTGAGGACCCCGGATATCCGGGCCGGCTTATCGGAGAAATAAACCGTATCCGACCGGACACCGGTCAGCGTCAGGTTCATGGTCCCGTCTTTCTCCGGGACAAGAGACCCGCCGTCGCTCTCCTGGACAAACAGGAAACTGATGATATTGGATCCTGCCGCAGCAGAGATATCGACATCGGAGTCCCCGGACGGAACCGGGCATGTTGCACCCTGTCCCGGTGCCATGAGGGCGGGTGCAAGCCAGGATACTCCCGCAAAAACCCCGACACAGAGTCCGATGATAAGCCCTGCTGCAAGAAATGAAACCGATACCTTATCCACAGTAATCCCCGTATTCAGGATATTTTGACTGGAATACGTGATAAAGAGATACTACCCGGCCCGGAGCAGTTCAGGGATCCCGGCAACCTGCACCATCACGGAGAGCCGCACACCGTGCGACACCGGCCCGGAACGCAGTTTCGAGAGGCTCGCCCCGGGCAAGACTGGCAATGATAGCCTCGGTAATCCCGCCTTTCGTGCTCATCCGCACAATATAGGTATGCCCCTCTTCGGGCGCAATGTCGGAAGGTACGGCGGCAGTCCCCCATGCATAAAGCTGTTCCATAAGAGGATACTCCCGGATAACCGGCCGGATCTCGGTGTCCGCATCCCGGTTGTGGAACCGCAGGAAGATCAGGACCGCCGGCAGGCAGACACCTGCGGTAAAAATATCCATGACAGATTCTTCCGGGAGGGAACAGACTTCCTGCCCGATTCCGGCAAGAATCACTTCAAGAAGTGGTGATGCAGGGTAGACCGCGACGATGCCATTGTGCCCCGTAAGCGTCTCCGGACCGCTGGGCATCATCCTTACAACAGGCCTACAAAGGGTCTCTTCAACCAGGTGACACGGAATTCCAGCCATGCAGGAAACGACAAGCGCCGCTCTCTGTAGGGCAAGGCCTCTAAGCGATAATAGTGACTGGGGTCGGATGGCAAGAAAGATGAGGTCGGATTTGTCGCAGATAGCTGTATTTTCCGCAATATTTCCGGAAAGACCAGCCTTTTCAAGCTCCCTCAGGGTCTGCGGGTTCCCGGCAAACGAGATGTGGATATTGTCGGGCCGGATACCGGCTCCTGGCAGGGCACGCGCAAGCGCCCGTCCCAGGTGACCACCTCCGATTATCCCGACCTGAATGCGGGAAAGATCGTGACCGGACATACTACCCACAGTTGCCTGCCAACGTATTAAGAGGATACCGAAAAACTCACCTGGTATGACACATGCTGTCGCATTCCCAAACTATTATGCCCCTTTGCGGGCAAAATTATTGCACACATAACCAGGCATTATCAGGGTGCGGCCCGCACACAAGCCTCACGTGGCTGGCGGGTTCCCGTCCCTCCCTGATACACCCGATCGTGAACAGACCGATCGCACCGTGCCACGGGCCGATCGCGGACACCTGCCATGGAACTCATCGCCGTCTTTCTTGCAATCATATCCCTGTTTGTCATTATCGGGATCGGGTATGCAGCCAGAAAATACGGTATCCTCAACGGAAACCAGGTCCACCTCATCTCCCATATCCTCGTCAATATCGCACTTCCGGCCATCACCATCAGCAGCATGCAGGTCCCGCTCACGCAGCAGACCTTAAGCATCATGGACCGGACGCTCCTTGTCGCCGGCGCATACTACCTTGCGGCATTTGTGATAAGCATCATCGTCTGCCGGTTCCTGCCGGCAACCCCTGCGGAAAAAGGTGTGTTCCAGTTCATGATGGTCTTCCCGAATACCATGTTCATGGGCATCCCGGTCGCAGAAGCCATCCTTGGCCCGGATTCGCTCTTTTACGTGATCCTCTTTAACCTGCCGTTTAACCTGCTCGTCTTTACCATGGGAGTCTGGCTGATGACACAGGGGAGGCCCGGGAAGTTTGATCCAAAAGTCATGCTCTCGCCGGGTCTTGTGGCCTCGTTTGTCGGGCTCGGCCTCTTTTTGGTCGGCTACACGATACCCGCACCGGTCGAAACCGGACTTGATCTGGTCGGCTCGCTCACGACACCGCTTGCGATGCTTGTAGTAGGAGCGCTGCTTGCCACCCTGCCGGTTGCAAAGCTCACCGGGGACTGGAGGGTACACCTGCTGACCGGTCTGAGGCTCGTACTCTTCCCGGTCGCTACGTTCATCATCCTGTCGGCATTCACCCACGACCCGCTCCTTCTCGGGGTCTCCGTTCTCCTCATCGCAATGCCGGTCGCCGCAAACTCGGTGCTCTTCTCGGAAGAATACGGGGCCGATTCGACACTGGCATCGCAGGGCGTCTTCATCTCGACACTCCTGTGTCTTATAACGATCCCGGTTTTAGAGTTCGTGCTCTTCTGATCGGCCCGACATGCACCGACAGGGATTTTTCGGTACTGCCCGGAAACCAACCGGGAACTTTCCTCGAAACCCTAAAAAAAAGAGTTGATAGAAAAAGCGGGACTTCAACCCCGGCGCACGCAGTCTGCGATATAGCTGCCGGACTTTGAGGTCCCGGCCGTCCCGCCGAGGTCTTTGGTGACCACGCCGTCTTTGATGCTCTTCTCGATGGCGGTTACTACGGCTGCCGCGGCTTTGTGCTCCCCCATATGATCGAGCAGGAGCGAACCGGCCCAGATGGTTGCAATCGGGTTTGCGACATCCATGCCCTTGTATTTCGGGGCAGAACCGTGGATAGGCTCGAACATGGATGTGCCCTTCGGGTTGATGTTCCCCCCCGGGGCAAGGCCAAGACCGCCCTGGATCATGGCGCCAAGATCGGTGATGATGTCGCCGAACATGTTGGGCGTCACCACGACATCGAACCACTCGGGGTTCTTGACAAACCACATCGTAACTGCATCGACGAAGTTGAAGTCGGTTGCCACATCAGGATACTTCTTTGCGGTCTCGTTGAACACATCCCGCCAGAGACCATAGACATCGGAGAGCACGTTTGCCTTATCGACAGAGGTGAGTTTCTTGCGCCGCTGTTCCGCAAGATCGAACGCGTAGGTCTGGACCCGGCGGCTCCCTTCCCGGGTCACGACCCCGATCTGGTAGGCCAGTTCTTCTGCATCAGTCTCGACATCGAGGCCGAACTTCACGTTGTAGATCTCCCGGGCAACTTCAAGCTCGATCTTCTGATGTTTCTTAAAGCGGGAGCCGATCCCGACGTAGAAGTCCTCGGTGTTCTCCCGGACGACGACAAAATCGATGTCCTTTGAAGTCTTGTTCGCAAGCGGTGTCCCGACTCCTTCAAGAAGCTTGATCGGACGCAGGTTCACGTACTCGTCAAATGCAAACCGGAGGGCAAGGAGAATCCCCTTTTCAAGGATGCCCGGCCGGACCCGGGGGTCCCCGATGGCGCCAAAGTAGATCGCCTTGTACTTTTTGAGCTCCGCGAGGTCTTCCTCGGTTAAGAGCTTCTTTGTCGCAAGATAACGGTCTGCACCGATATCAAAATCCGTCCATTCAATATCAAAACTGAACCGCTCGCCGGCGGCTTCCAGCACTTTCTTTCCTTCTGCAACAATTTCCGGCCCGATGCCGTCTCCACCTATCGCCGCGACTTTGTACATGACGGTACCTCCTTTAGATTCTTTGCGTAATTCACCAGACCGCCCGCATCGATAATCCCCTGCATGAATACGGGGACCGGTTCGACGGCGAGCTTTTTCCCGTCGGCCAGGACATACCCGTTTTCAAGGTCGAGCGTGATCTCTGCCCCATCACGGATCTTGTCGGTCCCGGGACAGACTACCGGGAGCACCCCGACGTTTATTGAATTCCGGAAAAAGATCCGGGCAAACGATTTTGCGAGCACCACCCGGACGCCCCCGCCAATGAGGGCAAGGGGTGCATGCTCCCTCGACGACCCGCAGCCGAAGTTCTTCCCGCCGACTACGACATCGCCTTCCTTTACCTTCTTTGCAAACTCGTCCCGGGTCCCTTCAAACGCGTGCTTTGCAAGCTCGTCAGGGTTGTTGAGGGTCAAAAACCGGCCCGGGATGATCGCATCGGTATCGATGTTATCGCCGAACTTCCAGACATGCGCCGTCTTTGTCTTCCGGGTCAGATCGACAACCAGTTTTTTTGCCGTGGCTGTTTTTTTTGCTGCCATCGTTCACACCTCCCGGGGATCGGTAATCTCACCTTTCATGGCGCTTGCCGCTGCCGTTGCCGGGGAGCAGAGGTAGACTTTCCCCTCCGTGCTTCCCTGCCGGCCCTTAAAGTTCCGGTTCGAAGTCGAAAGCGAAACCTCACCCGGGGCAATCAGGCCAAACGACCCGCCCATGCAGGGCCCGCAGCAGGGCGCCTCGACTAATGCCCCCGCTTTTACAAACCGCTCGATCAGGCCGTTTTCCAGGGCCTTGAGGTACTCGTCCCGGGATGCCGGGATAACAAGCACCCGGGTGTTTTTGTCGAACTTCTTTTTGCCGAGCACTTCGGCAGCCTCGACAAGATCATCGTACCGCCCGTTCGTGCACGAGCCGATGAAAACCTGGTCGATATGGGTACCTTCGACTTTGCCCACCGGCACCCCCTGGTCGACATTGTGGGGAACGGCGACCTGCGGCTCGAGCTTTGAGACATCGTACGACCGCTTCTCTGCAAACTTCGCATTGTCGTCGCTTGCAAGCTCAAACGACTTCATCTTCCTGCGGCCTTTCAGGTAGTCCCACGTGATCTTGTCCGGGGGGACGATGCCGGCCTTTGCGCCCATCTCAATTGCCATGTTGCAGCAGGTCATCCGGCCTGGCATGCTCATCTTTGCCATGGTTTTACCGGCAAACTCGATTGCCTGGTAGGTCGCCCCATCGGCCCCGATATCGGCCGCAATCGAGAGAATAAGATCCTTTGCGCCGACACGCTTTGCAAACTTGCCCGATACTTCGGCCCGGATCGTCTCCGGTACTTTGAAATAGAGGGCGCCGAATTTCAGCGCGAAGCCCATGTCGGTCGAACCGATGCCGGTCGCAAAAGCCCCGACCGCACCGTACATGCAGGTATGGGAATCCGCTCCGACCACGATCTCCCCGGGGGCTGCCCGGCCCTTCTCAAGGACGACCTGGTGGCAGACTCCTTCGTTGATATCGTAATTATGGATACCCTGCTCGGCTGCAAACTTCCGCATGTAGACATGGTTGTTTGCCGCCTCGATCGAATCAGCCGGGATCTGGTGGTCAAAGAGCATGATGACGCGTTTTGGATCAAAGACGCGTTCTCCTCCCATCTCGTAGAACTTCTGGATGGCAAGCGGGCCGGTAATATCGTGAATCATGGCACCGTCAATGGGTGTCATGACCACTTCGCCTGCCCTGATATCGCTGCCACATTTCCGTGAGAAGATCTTCTCGACGATTGTTGCTCCCATGCTCTATCGCCTGTACTGTGCGCTCTGCCTGCACATGTAGTTTGGGGAGACTAACCAATGGGGGGAAAGGCGCGGACAGCTGGGGCACTGTCCCGGGAGGGAATACCCGGGGTTGATTCCGGGAGATTGGCGGGATACGACAGACCGGGGAAGGTGTAGATTGGAGATTGCATCGCAGAACCAAAAAAGGCGAAAAACCCGGTATTTCCTCATGCTTTCGGAATGATTACGAAAAAATTCGCAGTTAAAGTAATCTTTAATCAGGCAGGGTTACAACGTATTGCCTGATAAACCATGAGAAAACTGGCTTTACTCACGGTCGCCCTGGTGGTATTCACCCTGGCGATGATTGGCAGTGCATTCGCAGCAGATTCCGGGACAGACAATGTGATCTCGGTCAGCGGGAGCGGGTCAGTGACCGGCACCCCCGACCGGGTCACCATCAGCTTCTCTGTGGAAACAGAGAATTCCGATGTCAAGCTTGCACAGTCCCAGAACTCCCTTACCATGAACAACGTAATCGATGCGCTCGCGGCAGCAGGAGTGCCCCGCGACCAGATGAAAACGACCGATTACACCATCACCCCGGTGTACAATGAAGACAAGGGTGTCTTTACCAGCGATGTCAAGACCTACCAGGTCACAAACACCCTCCGGGTCACCCTCAAGGACACCAACCAGACCGGCCAGATCATCGACACTGCGGTAAATGCCGGTGCAAACAAGGTTAATTCCATCCAGTTCATGCTCTCTGACGCACAGAGCCAGATTCTTCGGAACCAGGCACTCGCAAAGGCTGTCGCAAACGCCCGTTCCGATGCAGACACCGTGGCATCCGCGCTCAACGTAACGATCACCGGGACAAACACGGCTGACATCAGCCAGGGATACACCCCGGTCGTCTACAACCGGTACGACAACCTCGCAACCGAAAAGATGTACGCTGCCGGTGCATCAACTGCATCCACCACCATCCAGTCCGGGGACATTACCGTCACCGCCCAGGTATTCATTACCTATAACTTCAGGTAAAGGGCCGGCTCCCCAACGGGCCATCCCGATTCCTGAAAACTTCTTTTTTCCAAACGTTTTTACATAAACAACATCTGATTATTTCACGATCCATACGGGCCGGGCCCGGACGCGATCCGGACCGGAAATATTCAGAACCAAGTATCGAATACCTGAAAATTTCGTATACAATAGGATTGATTTTCATATGGAACGGAATATTGGATTTAAAGAGCGAAGGTATATTGAAGAATTAAGAATCCTTACCCGGTCGACTGCCCTCGACTGCGTGATCGATGACCGCTTCGACCGGGTGATCTATGTTATCCGCCAGGGTGACATGGGTCTTGCCATCGGGAAAAAAGGCGAGAACATACACCGGCTCCAGAATGTGCTCGGCAAACGCATCGAGATGGTGGAGTATGCCAACTCGCCGGACGCCTTTATCGCAAACATCTTCAAGCCGGCCGAAGTGACCGGGATCGAACGGAGAGGAGAGGATGGCCCGGTAAATGTGCTTGTAGGGAAGAAAAACGATCTCGGTATTGCTATAGGAAAAGCCGGGTGTAATATCGAAAAGGCACGTATTCTCTGCCGCAGGTTCTGTAACCTTGAGATCGGGGAAGTCCTGCTTGCCGGGGAGGTGGAGAAACCACATGAGTAAACAGGAAAAACCAACCCCGGACTGCCGGATGCTTGGTGAGCTCTGGGACGTCATCTGCGACCGGGCAGCGCACCCGGACGAGAAATCCTACACGAGCCGCCTGCTCCGGGACCCAAAAGGGATCGACAAGGTGCTCGAAAAAGTCGGTGAGGAATCCACGGAGTTTATCCTCGCGGTAAAAAACGGCGTCCCGCAGAGAACCACGGAGGAGGCGGCAGACCTGTTCTTCCATGTCTTTGTTGCCCTCAGGGCATCGGGAGTCAGCCTGGAAGACGTTATCGCAGAGCTCGAACGCCGGAGAAAATAATCCGGGAAATGGCGCAGGTAAGTACCCTGCACCCCCCTTTTTTCACAACAAGGATACTTACATCCTCATAAATTCATTGAGTTCTATCAGGTTGGTAATGCCGGTCCCGGTAACCCCGCCCTTCTGGAGCATCGATCCGGCTACAAGGATCGGCGCATCGCTTTTGAGTGCGAGGACTATCCCGTCACTTGGCCGGCAGTCGATACACTCTTCGTGCCCGTTTTTCTCAAGTACCAGGGTGGCATAATAGACACTCTCATCGACAGAATCGATCCTGAGCCGGCTAAACCGTCCCGGGATACGGTTTACAATGTCGATAACCAGGTCGTGGGTAAGCGGGCGGGGAGTAACCTCCTTTTTTAGGGCACTGTTGATGGCGATAGCTTCCCAGATCCCGATATAGATATGCAGCTGAAGGCCGTCACCGTTTTCAAGAACGACAACCGGTACCTGGGCGGTATCGCCAAGCGCTATAAAGACGCCCCGGACCACGCACATCTCCGATTCCATGTCTGTGATGAAATTACCCTGTCCAATGATAAGGTTTGAGGTAAGCCGGAAAAAAAGGTTTTTTCCTTACGGGTTCTTCGCCTCGCGCCGGACAATAATGAGACTTGAAACAATCCCGAGTGCGATGTTGAAATAATACAGTACGATCCGCCAGATGACAACAAAGATCCCGACAATTCCCGCCGGGATAAAGAGGGCGTACATGGAGGTCGCCCCTACTTCGGCGATACCGGAGCTCCCCGGAGTGAGCGGGAGCATCATGAGGATTGCAAGGATCAGCTGGATGACAAACGATTCAAAGAAGAGCGGCGGCTGGCCAAGGCCCATGAGGATGAGGGAAGCGGTGACGATCTCGGATACCCAGTAAAGGAGAGTAAAGAGCATTCCCCAGATAAGCCCGGATTTTGCCGACCGGACGAAGCGCAGGACTGCACCGTGGAAATTGAGGATCTCCTTTTCGATTCTCTGTTTTAATTCGTCAATCCTGCTCTGTTCCCACTTCTTGGTAAAAAACCCGGCAACGTTTGTCGCGACCCGCTTCATCACGTCCGGACGGCGCATGGAAAGGTAAAAAAGGATGAGGCACCCGGCAACAAAGATCCAGGTGATATAGACCATGATCTCGGAGATCGCACCAAGGCTCTTCCACTCCTCGGTTAAGGCGACCATGGCAAACGCGGCAAGGATCGCAAGAGCGATACCGTCAAGGACACGCTCCATGATGACAATTGCGGTGGCGTCGCCAAGCGGGACTTTTGCCCGGTAAAGTTCATGCACCCGGACCGGCTCTCCCCCGGCCTGGGCCGGGGTGACAGCGGCTGCAAGGAGGTTTGCAAAAACCAGGTTGAGCGAATAGAAGAACCTGATCGGGTAGCCAAGCGAACCTGACATCTTTTTCACCCGCATGGCCCAGAAGCACATGGTCAGGATGTGGGTCAAAAATGCGAGCAGCAAAAACCAGGGATTGACTTTCTTAAGATATTCGATGGTATTCTCATTGATGGTCAGGTACAGGATGACCACCATTACCACAAGCGAGAAACCGATGGAGATATACAGCCATTTTTTCTGTGATGCATCCATGCCGGTCTCTTCCCGTCCCCGCACGCAAAAAGGGGGTGCGGTTTATCTTAAAACGTTATGGGGCATAGTATAAACTTTTTTACCGCAATCAGGGCCGGAAGGGTTTCGGAAAGGCTACACAGTAAAGATCTCATGGTTGCCAGTGATGACAAAATAACCGGCCCTGACTCCTGCATCGAGCCACCCGTGACCATAGCTGAACCGGGCCAGCGCGGCTTCTTTTTCATCGGTTCCCGCTCCCAGGCATGAACGTCCCCCCTTTGCATAGCTTGTAGCGACCAGATGGATGCGGAGCGCATACCCGTGGCTTGTCGTCCCGGGTTCGGCGGCGGGCCTGACCGATGCGCATGCGGTATCCAGAAGGCGCTCGTACCGGCAGGTTTTTTCCGTCAGGTGCTCGTGGAGGGACTTTGGCATCCGGTCGTACGGCCCGGCAAACGGACAGGCAGGCCGTGACCCTTCCGGCTGGGCCAGGTACCCGGTGACGAGGCCGGAGTGAAGCCAGCCAAAGCCGTAATAACAGGCAGCGTGGGCGTTGACCAGATCGCCTTTTTCATAAAACGTGGCAGCGTCGTCCGCGTAAGCGCGGGCCATGCCAAGGATCGTCGCGGCATCAGCGGCAAGGGGAGTCCCGAGCGGCAAAACGACCCGGGAGAGATCGCACTGGCCCGAGAGAAGCTCCTGGCAGGCATGGATCTTCATAAGCCGGCAAACCTCTCCAGGTACATCCGCTCCATGTCGTGAAGCTCCCCGGGAACGATGAGGATGTGCAGCGGGCCGCCAAAATCTGATGCCATGAGCTTTCGGGCATCCCCCGCATAAATAACCGGTTTTTCCGACCCGGCCCGGGCAATACCGATATACAGGGAAAGAGAGGTGCCTTTCTTTCCTGCCATCTGTTCGAGAAGACCGACGCCCTCTGCAACGGTCATGTACCGTTCGTTCTGGATATCGAGATACACGAGGGTGTGCAGGTTGCGCTCCCGGTTTTCAAGGATAACATCGAGCGGGGAGGTGGGGAACCAGTGTTCCTGCGGGAACGGGACGGAGCAGGACTTCCCGAACCGGTAGTTCTGGAGCCCGGACAGGCCGCAGACTGCGCTCACGATCGATGCACCGTTGATGATCTCCGTGGGAATACCGCGGTCGGCAGCACGGATACGGAGATCGGCATGCGTGGTCGAAACCATGGGGTCGCCGGCACAGAGAAAAACCGCGTTGCCGGTTTTCGCACACTCCAGAAGATCCTCCGGGTGCTGTTCGACATCCGGGCGCATGAGGAGCCGGACCGGTTTTTTGTAATACTCTTCAAGATCGCGGATGTCAGAACCCATGAGCCGGGAGGTGTACCCTTCGAGAAACACGTAATCCGCGCCCCGGATCCGGGCCAGTCCCTTTTCAGAGATATCCTCTTTGTCGTAAAGGCCAAGGCCGATAAAGGTAAGCATGGTTAGTAAGTACTCCTCCGTTAATTCCTGCGCGGAGGCACAGCCACGACCGCTCCTTTTGCACTGCACCGGGGGCGGATACAGGAAACTAATAGACAAACCGGGTGATGGACTCTACCAGCGCCTCGATGACAGCGCGGACATCGCTCCGGTCCTGTGCGGATATGACAAAGACCGGGACCTCCTTTTTGATCCCGATCCTTCTTCGTATATCGGTTTCCAAAAGGAGATCCGGCAGGTCTTTTTTGTTGATTGCAACGGTAAGGGGAACAGCCATCTTTTTTATCTGATCATACAGGGTGCGGCCCCGGGCGAGCTGATCCGGATTTGTACCGTCAAGGAGAAGGATAACCCCCATGGCGTTCCTGAGGATGACCGGGAGCATCGGGTCAAACCGGGGCTGCCCGGGTGTCCCGTATACCGTGATATCGAAATCCTTCCAGTGCAGCCAGCCAAAATCCATTGCAACCGTGGTAAGCCCGCCAGAAAGACCGGCACGGTCGATCGACTGGCCTTTCTGGGTGGCAGATGCGACAAATGTCGATTTTCCCGATTCCGGTGGCCCGGTCACCACGATCTTGGGGATATAGGGAACCACCCGACCGTCCCGGATGACAAACGGGATCGATCGGCGCTGCTGGTTCGGGCAGGTAGGATTTATCACGGTAAAGTAATTGAACAGGGGCAAAGGCCGCGACGATGAGCGGATTGCAATAACCAGATCGAAGGCATACCGGTTGATGAACGTCTCAATCAGGCAGGATCCCTGAAGGTTCAGGTGTTCGATGATGAGCGTAATGTGCTTTCCCCCGATAACCGGGGAAAGGAGGGTTAATCCATCTTCAACCCCGAAATCCTCGGAGATAACATCAAAATAGCCGAAGATTACATCGATGTGGTTTTCCGTACAGGTCCTGCCGATACGTGCCTTCCATTCATCAAGGGATACCCGGTTTTTGCCGGTACTCCTCTGCATCCGTTCGCGGTCGACACTGTCGATAAAGAAAAGCCTGTGATTTTTTGGATCGAGAGGATGACCCGTCATCTGCCCGGCATCGTGCAGGAATGCATCGACAGTCGTCTGAGGAATGATGACGAGGCAGGAAAGACCCTGTTTCTGCGCTTCGTAAAGCGATGCAAGCGTAAAGAGCTGGCCGTCCACCCCGGGCTCAAGGCTGTACAGGACACGCGATCCTTTTCGGATACCACCGCCCAGAAGCTCGTCAATACCGCTCATCCCTGTAGATATCATAATGCAAGCACGACCTGGCCTTTATTGACCGTAAACTTGTGCCAGTCCGCATCCACCCCACGGACCCCCATGATCCGGAAATAGTTGTCAGACCGTTCGACCTTGATCTCGACAACGACATTCATGAGCTGCTTGAGCAGGGAAACGGTCCGGTCGTCGAAAGCCTCGCTGTTGAGGATATAAACTCCAAAGCCTTCAACCTTTTTGAGCTTTGCTGTCATGACATGGAGAAACTGGTACAGCACCTCAAGCTTGCGGTACATGAGAAGGGTGGAAACAGAGTTGACGCAGAACCGGACCGGCGGTGGAAAGAGCCCCTGGTCGATCTCGGAAAACGTTCCCGCAAAAATGGTCTCGATCATATGCGAGAACTTGATCCCGATACCGGTCAGATCGGTCGGGTTTGTGACAAACATCAGTCGTGAGGTATCGGTAACCGAGGGAGTCGAACTCTTGGTAATCGCATCGATGACCCCGAGAACCTGCTTGTCGGTTCCCACGGACTTGAACTGGTCGACGACTTCCGCCGCCCGTTCGTTTGTCGAAAGGATAATCGAGTACTCTCCCGGGAACGGCCGGATCATTGCATAGGCGAATTGTTCCGCTAAACTCAGCGCAGGGGCGAGGAGAAGAACGTTTGTTCCTGCTTCAAATCCCCCGATTGCCTGGTCAAGCTGCGGTATTCCCGACTTATATGAGTACATCTATACCCTGATCATTGTATGACTGGAATTATATCAGCTTTGGCACGAAATCCGCTAAACCCGGGATATCTTAAAAAAAAACGGGTTATGGAGCCGGTCAAGACTAAACCCTCATAACCTTGGCTGTCAAACGATTGATCCGAATGTTCTACTGGCTCTATGAACGGATGCTCCTTTCGCAGATCCAGCTCCTGCCCCGGCACATCTGTTTTATGATAAGCGGCGAAGATCTTGCCGTGGCACCGGGGAAGTGCCGGGAGATCGCCGGCTGGTGCACGGAGGTAAATGCCCTCCTTGCACATCTGGCCTGCCAGGCAGGCAGGTCAAACAGGATCGAGGGCCTTACATTTCATGTGAACCACCTTGCCGATGAAAAACTTGCCGCGATCCTGCCGGAGATAAAAAAAATTGCCTCGGTTGCCCGGCTTGTGCTCCACTACGGGGCAATGGAGGAGACAAGCGGGACCGGCCTTGAAGTGGTTATCGCCATCGGGAAAAGCGGACGGGAGGAGATCACCGAGTGTATCCGCCGGCTTGCCAAAAACGGGATCGCACCGGAGGATATCGATGAGAAGGCGCTTGAGTCATGCCTGACCTTCAAGTACGATCCCGATATCGTGGTAAAGACTGGTGGGGATTTCCTGACGGACTTTCTTATCTGGCAGTCGGTGTATTCCGAACTTTTCTTTTCTGACATGAACTGGAAATATGTCCGGCGCGTGGATTTCCTGCGGGTGCTGCGGGATTACCAGTCGCGTATCCGCAGGTTTGGGAAATAAGGAAACGAAACGTCAGGAACCGGGTTATTGAATCCGGATACTGACCCAGCACGGCTCCCCGCCAACCGTGCGTTCAGGTATGGCAAAACGGTTTTTGAGCGCGACAGTAAACGTGCGCCGGTCCGGGATTTTTGCAGCGTCCTGCTCCCTGCACCAGCGTTCGAACCTCAGGTAAAGTTCGTCTTTCCCGACAACGGTGTCGGCACTCTCCTCGGTAACCCGGACAATGCGGGCATTCACGAACTTCTTTACCAGGTCGTCCTTTTTTCCGGATTTTGCCGGGCTCTTTTTGACCCGGGTGCCAGCGAGTGCTATCCCGGAGGGAGCAGGATCCGGCTTTGGTTCAGGATGCAGGCCGGGAACTTCCACCGGGACTTTCGGCAGGGACTCAGGCGGCGCGGAAAGTCCGGGGGACGGGGTTGGGGATCCTCCAGCCTTTCGGGATTTCTTTTCCCGGATTACCCGGGCCGGCGCCATGGGATCCTCGGCATTGATCACAGAGGGAGCGGTCATCGGGGAAGATCCGGGTCCGGGCTGCCCAACCGGTGGACACGCAGCGTTCGGGGCGATAATGACCGGCCCTGATGCAGGTTTTGGTTTCTGCGGCGTACGGTATGTTATACCCAGCTGGCAGGCAAGCGCCGTATTGCAGATATCGGCAATATCGATCTTCTCCTGCCCTGCCGCCGCAAGGATATCCGACCGTATCTGCACCGGGATCAAAGACCATCCGGTTTTGTCCGTCTTTCCCGCACCCATGGAGTCACCATAGTGTCACTGGGAGTTACCGGGAAATATACTATATTATCCCCGGGAGAGGGAACACGGGATTCGTGTCACCCTGATCAAGGGATTAAAAAAACGTGGGCCCGGGGTCACCCGGTTTTTGATGCGATACGCTGGTCGTAAGTACGGATTGCCCGCAGAAGGTCGAGCTTTCGGAACAGGGGCCAGTACGGGGCACAGAAATAGACCGCGGATTCGTGGCCGTTTGCAAGCCAGGGAAGGAAATTCGAGGTTCGGTAATCGTTTCCCGTCCGGATAATCAGATCTACCGGGGGGATACCTTTTCCCTCGTGAAGATGTGATTCAACCATCTGGACATCGATATCATCCGGGGAGATACTGCCGTCACGGACCGCAGAGACAATATCCCGCGCGGCAAGGACAATTTCATTTCTTCCCCCGTA
>JBAZFZ010000020.1:0-30460 GCA_041653075.1 Methanoregula sp. | reverse complement strand
TCAACCTGTTTCTCCTGACTTGACTTTCTTAGTTTCGATAAAATTGATATTACAAAACGCTCAGGTACTTTGCAGCTTCTGAGATCTTAGCCGATCTTGTGACACAACCAAAGAATTTCCTAAGAAACCGGCTCTTTTGACATTCTCAACTCACGTTTCACCCATTGTCACTTTTCATTAAAACAACCCCAAACAGGGGAAATGAGTGCAATAGAGCCAAAATATTATAATTTGCAGGTACGTGGCAGAAAAGGATGTGTTTAATTCCGCAGAATTCCGGATTATTTACCGGAGGCATGGAGGCATTCAGGTCAGATTTTTTCTTCGGCACGGCGATCCATCAGTTCAAGGGCAACGGAAATATCATCTACCAGTTCCTGGAGCAGCTGCATCTCCTTATCGCTGAAAAAATTGGATTCCGACGAATAAAACCTCATGGCCCCGACAATTGTTTCCCCGTTCCGTATCGGGATTCCGGCAGAAGACCGGTACCCGCGCTTTGCCGCGTCCTGCCAGTAATGTTCCATTCGGGGATCTGAGGGGATATCGTTGCTGATGGTCGGGTGCCCTTCACGGATGGCGGTGCCGGTCAGTCCCATACCCAGTGGGACGTTGTCGATGGAAACGGAGATCCTGCTTAAGTATCCCTCTTCGTACCCGCAGGCAGCAACCGGGTTGACCGTGTGCGTGGCAGGGTCGATCATGCCAATCCAGGCCATCAGGAATTTTCCCGCTTCGACAGCAATCCGACAGGCCTCATTTAAGAGGGCGTTGCGATCCCGGATCTGGACCATTGCCTTGTTTGTCCGTGAAAGGACCGAGTAGAGCCGGTTTAAGTGGATGATGGTTTCCATGGCGCGCTTATGCTCGACGGATCTTTTGAGGGTGTGGACCAGTTCGGCAAACTGCGATCGGGAATCGCCGCCTTTCTGGATATAATGATCAGCACCATTGTTGAGCGCTTCGATGACGACATCTTCCCGGCCTTTACCGGTAAACATGATAAACGGGAGTGCAGGATACAATTCCCTCACCGCTTTTAATAAGGCAATACCATCCATGACCGGCATCTGGTAATCCGAGATAACAGCATCGTACGGGGTATCGTGCATTTTTTTTAACGCATCCTGTGCAGATCCTGCCGTATCGATGTGAATGCCACCGGAACGTTCAAGAAAAATCTTCCCGACCTCAAGCAGCGCAGGCTCATCATCAACATAGAGTGCATTGATCATAGGATCCGTATCCTGTCCAACGTCAGATTTATTGTAAAACATACTTTAAATCTGTTCGCAGATCGCATTTTTCTTCAGCAAAAATTTATAAAATTACAATGTATAAAATAAAATGAATCCGGTTTGTACTGCCGGGCGGCACAACGGCATTTTTTCATGGACTCCAGCGATCCTGTTACAAATGAAAAAAACGCAATTCGATGTCTCAATCCTGGTCTCAGTCATATAAATCACAATGTGTATAAAGATTCATGAATAATCATGAGATTATCCCATGCCGGTGAAAGGGAGTGAGTAAACCTGGTAATTTCAATCCTGTATGTCGATGATGAAAAGGCCCTTTTGGGGATAACCAAGACCTACCTCGAAGGACTCGGGGAATTCCAGGTGGATACTGCCCAGTCTGCACATGAGGGTTTGCAAAAACTCCAGTCCGGTTCTTATGATGCCATTATCTCGGATTACCAGATGCCGGTCATGGATGGTATCGCATTTTTGAAACGGGTAAAGGATCTCTGTCCCACGCTGCCATTTCTGATTTTTACCGGGAGGGGCAGGGAGGATATCGCAATTGAGGCATTTGAGGAGGGTGCGGATTTCTATATCCAGAAAGGAGGGACGCCAAATCTCCTTTTTGCCGAGATCGTCCAGAAGGTAAAAACCCTTGTGGAAAAACGAAAAGCGATGGAATCCCTTGCTGAAAGCCGACGGGTTTTCAATACCTTAATCCAGAACATGCCGGGAATAGCCTACCGGTGCAGTATGGATCCGGACTGGACGATGAAATTTGTCACGGAGGGTTCCAAGATCCTTACCGGGTACTCCCCGGAAGATCTCGTCGATAACCGCACGATTTCCTGGGCAGGCCTGATCGTCCGGGAGGACCGGGAGAAAGTCTGGAACACCATCAAGGCAGCTATTGATGGCAACCTCCCGTTCCGGCTCGAATACCGGATAATGGACAAATCCGGGAGAGTACGCTGGGTGCTTGAGCAGGGAACCGGGGTGCAAAATGCCAAAGGGACACTTGTGGCACTCGAGGGTTTCATCATGGATATCAGCGAGACAAAACTCGCCGAGGAATCATTCAGGACAGCAAATCGCAAGCTTCACCTTCTCTCAAATATTACACGGCACGATATTCTCAACCAGCTCATGGCACTCAAGGGATTCCTTGAACTCTCAAAAGAACATCTCAGGGAGCCTGAGGCCATGCTCAAATATATTGAACGGGAACAGAAATCGGCCCTCACCATAGAGCGACAGATTCTCTTTACCCGGGATTACCAGAATGTTGGCGTTAAAAACCCGGCCTGGCAGGATATCCGGCAGATCCTCACCCGGGCCACGACATCGTTCCATACCGATACCGTAAAAATAGAATGCTCTTTTCCGGATGTCGAAGTCTTTGCAGACCCGCTCTTTGAAAAAATTTTTTACAATCTTATCGACAACTCGCTGAAATATGGGGGGAAAAAATTATCAGTCATCCGGTTTTCCGCAAGGGAATCCGAAACCGGACTTGTCATTTTCTGCGAGGATAACGGTGCAGGAATATCCGATGCGGACCGGGGCAGGATTTTTGAACGCGGGTTCGGGAAAAATACCGGTCTTGGCCTGTTTTTGGTACGCGAAATTCTCTCTATCACCGGCATTACTATCATAGAAACCGGAACCTTTGGGAAAGGTGCACGCTTCGAGATTCTTGTCCCGACGGGCGCTTTCCGGTACCCCGAAAAAGACACACAGCTGCAGGCACCATAAGCTGCCTTTTTTTTAATGAACATCCGCAGGACCGCAAGCCGGGACTGCGATCATCACACGGTTTTTATTTAGGGACTCCTAAATATAGTGCAGATGGCACAGGAACAGGTGGAGGAATATCTCGAAGCGATCTACGATATCGCCGGGACAGAGGGCGCTGCAAAAACCACGGCAATTGCAAAATGCCTCAAGGTCGCTCCTGCAAGCGTGACCGAGGCGCTGCAGAACCTTGCGGAAAAAAACCTGGTCAGGTACGAGCCCTACAAAGGCGCGGCCCTGACTGAAGACGGGAAAAAAATTGCAGAAACCATAAAACGGCGCCATCGCTTGCTCGAAGTATTCCTTGCCGATGTGCTTCATATCAACCGGGCAAAAGTGCATGACGAGGCCTGCCGGATGGAACACACGATCTCGGAAGATACCGAGAACGCGCTCTGTCGGATGCTTAATGCACCGGCCCGGTGCCCGCATGGCAGTCCGATCGCCCCCTGTTCAAAAGGGATCGGGAGCTGCAGTGAATGTGACATGGTCGCCGGTTCTGCAATACCGGTTCCCCCTGCAATCCGTACCGCGGAAATCATCCCCATTACATCACTTGGTGCCCAGGAAAAAGGGACGATTGCATTTATCCGGGGAGACTGTAAGGTTGTCCAGCGTCTTTCCGATCTCGGACTGACCCTTGGGACGACCGTGTCGGTCACACGGAGAGCGCCGATGAACGGACCGGTCGAAGTCTTTGTCCGCAGGACAAAACTTGCCATCGATCATACGATAGCCGAGAATATTTTTGTCAACCCCGTCACGGGAGGATCCTCGTGAGCGGGTGCAGGAGCTGCAACGGGTCTGACCCGAAACACGAGGGCGCCATAAAAGATATCGATTACACCATCGCCCTTGTCGGGAATGCAAATGTCGGCAAGAGTGTGACATTCAACCAGCTGACCGGTGTCGACCAGATCATCGGAAACTGGCCGGGGAAAACTGTCGAGCGTGCCGAAGGCCTGCTCCAGTACAAGGGAAAGAGGATTCGGGTCATCGATCTGCCGGGGATCTACTCTTTTTCCACGTACTCCATGGAAGAACTGGTATCCCGGGACTATATTGCACTTGAGCATCCGGATGCCGTCGTCAACGTGATCGATGCATCGGCGCTCGAACGCAACCTTTTTTTTACCATCCAGCTTCTGGAACTTGCACCGCCACTGCTTGTCTCGGTCAACCAGATCGATCTTGCCGAGAAAAAAGGGATCAATGTCGATTACCAGCGACTCTCGGAACTCCTTGGAGTTCCGGTCATATCCACGGTCGCGATCCAGGGAAAAGGGATCTCAAATCTCACGGAGGCAATCCTTTCCCTGATCCATGAAAAACCCGTTCCGCCAGTCTTAAAATATGGAAAAGAGATCGAAGAGCGCATTGAAAAACTCATGGCATTGATGGGGGGGATCTCGACACAATACCCGCTCCGCTGGGTGGCAATCAAGCTGCTTGAGCGGGACAGCGAGATCCTCAGGCAGGTCGCCCCGCAGGATCCGGTCATTGTTTCCGAAGCAGAAAAATTTTCATCTGAGATCGAGACCCTGCACGGCGAACCGGTCTGCATTGTTATGAGCGCGGAGCGGTACCAGATTGCCGACCGGATCGCAGCAGAAGTAATAACCATCAGGTCACCGGAGGACAGCGCGGCCACCTTAAGCCTCACGGACCGGATAGACCGTGTTGCCCTTCACCCGTACTTCGGGTACCTGATGGTCATTGCCGTTATTGGCGGCCTTTTGATCTGGACATTTCTTATCGGCGCACAAATCTCGGTTTTTCTTTCAGACTTTTTTGCACAGTTCGAGCAGTACGAGCCGGTGATCACCGGATCTGTCTGGAGCGTGCTCTTTAACGGAGCGTATACCGGCTTTGTTGCCGGGATAACACTGATCATCCCGTACGTCCTGCCGTTCTATCTCATCCTTGCGATCATCGAGGATTCCGGATATCTCACCCGGATCTCGGTAATGCTTGACCGGGGGATGCACAAGCTCGGGCTGCACGGGAAGGCAATCATCCCGATCATTCTCGGGTACGGCTGTAATGTCCCGGCCTGCTACGCCTGCCGGATCATGGAATCGCCCAAGCAAAAACTTTTGAGCGCGTTTCTTGTGACGCTTGTTCCCTGCACGGCACGAACGGTCGTGATCCTCGGACTTGTTGCGGCATTTGTGAACATCTGGTGGGCCCTTGCACTCTACGCGTTTGACATCCTGTTGATCATCGTTGCCGGCAGACTTGCGTTCCGGGTGATGCCGGGTGAATCGGTCGGCCTTATCATGGAGATGCCGGACTATCATGTTCCCTCGTATTCTGTTGTGCTCAAGCAGACCTGGGCCCGCACCAAGTCACTTATCTGGGTCGTCTTCCCGGCATACATTATCGGGAGCGCGATCATCCAGACATTTTACTGGGCCGGCTGGCTGACACCGGTGAACGATGCGCTCGCGCCGATCACGGTCTTGTGGCTCGGGCTTCCGGCAATTGTCGGCATCACGCTCATCTTTGGGATTGTCAGAAAAGAACTCACGATCCTCACGCTTGCGGTGCTCCTTGGGACAACAAATTTTGCTACAGTGCTTACCCCGGTCCAGCTCATTGTCCTTGCACTTGTCACCATGATCTACATCCCCTGCATCTCGGTAATTATTGCCCTCGGGTCGGAATTCGGCTGGAAAAAAGCGCTCGCGATCACGGTCACCGAGGTTATATCTGCGATCATTATCGGCGGGATTGCTTTACGGGTTCTCGACCTGTTTATGTAACCGGGAAAAATCCCCTTTTTTACTCGGGTAAATACAGGGGTGTTTTACCAAAAATACCCGGGATACTCTCATCTCATCCGGGCTCTTATTGAGCCCGGATTCCTTGTATCTGGATCCAAAAGAAGCCCGTACAGGGCCCCATTTTAACCCAAGTATGCCAGTCTGATCCATAACCGCAGAAGAAGTAAACTATCACCATCAAATTTTTTGTCACGAAAACTAATTTGACAGTTCAGTATTTTATTGCATCTTACCTCATGAAAAACCCCCGTTTGACCTTAAAACGGTAATGTTAATGGCCACAAAGCCGGAGTCGACATACATTTTGACCTTCCGTTCCCACGAATCCACGGTAACTGTCAAATCCGATAGAGATTTTTTGGTGAATTTTGTGGGAAGATGCTTGATGTGAAAACTCCCAATATCGTTAAAAATCGGTACAATTCAATAAATCTTTGCTTTATGGCATTTATTTTGGCATTCTTCCAAAGACTCCACAAGTGTCAAATTCCCATCCAAAATCTTAAGCAAAAAATCCAAGTGGCAAAGTTAGGTTTTAAAATATGTTCATATGGAAGTTATTTTCCCAATCAGACAATTTTAAAGAGGGCATTGGCGTTTTGGGAGGGTTTTGGGGTCAGAACGGGATATTGTTCATTCGGGAAACACCCTTGAAAGAAACCCCTTTGGCAAATACGTACAGGGCACTTTAAAAAGCAAAATTCTGATATTATACCTAGGACTAACGGTTTTACAGGGGCTCGTTCCCTCCCCATACCAGGGTGTCCCGCAGGAACGGGGAAATCACCGGGTCCCCGGGAGTTGTTTTTGCCGGTTACATCACACGGGCTGATGGTGCGGTTGGTGCGGTTACCGCCTGCTCGATTGTGAGCTGAACTACAGCACCGTTTTTTTGTGTCGGGATCCTGTAACGGACCGGTCGGGTCAGCTCCGGAAGTCCCGGCGCGATAATCACCGGATCCACGGTCACATGCTCACGGGTATCGCGCGTCCGGAGTACCGCTTTTGCGGATCTGGCAGGCAGTACCGTGTACCGTGCTTCCGCCGCCGGATTCCTGCTGTAAATCACACGGTGCGGACAGTTTTTCTCCGGTTGTACTATCAAGTATGTTCGCAAAGTCTGCGTATATTACCGTATTATATCCATTACCGGTGAATCATGTGTTTGGGACACTTCATGGATATACCCCCCATTGACGATGCGGATCCCTGTGAGCAGTGCGGGCTCTGCTGCCGCATTTTCGGACCCGGGATCGCCCCGACAGTCCAGAACATCTATGTCTGGATGGAGCAGGGACGATCGGATGTTCTGTGCTGGTTTATGGCATTCATGGAAGACCGGGATCCGGTCAACTGTGCCGATCTCAGGCCCGAAGACCTGGGATCGGTTGCTTTTATCGAGATGCGGGATCCTCATACCGGGTCCTATGTTACAGCCTGCCCGTTCCTGCGCCGGGTGGCAAAGGATCGGTACCTCTGCGGGATCCATGCAATCAAACCTGATATGTGCTGGAATTACCAGCCATGGATCTGGGGGGAGACGTATTTCAACCGGTGTAAGGGACTTAAAAAAACAGGAAATTCTTCCGGCTTATTCAACCCGGGCCACTGAACCGGTGGACTCCGGACTTATTCAAGGCATTTTGTCCCGCAGGTACAAAAATACATCACCCTGTCCCGGGACACAAAAATGACGAATAATCCCTGATGCAGCATTTTTTTGTTGGCAAAATCAGGAACATTTTTAATTTTCGCGATTCGACCATCTAGTCATGAAAAAATATCTTCTCATTGCACTCATTCTTGGCCTGTTCCTTGCCGCACCCGTATCTGCATACGGATTTTACCTGAACTGTTCTCCAACCACGATTCCCGTCGGCCAGACACTCAGATGTTCTATTAATTCGGATTTCCCGGCGGGTACCAGCTACGATCTCGTGTTTTACCAGTCACAGTATACCTCAACAGAACTCGACCGCAAGAGCATGACGATCCAGAGCGACCAGACAACCCAGTATGCACTCTTTGACACCACCGGACTCAAAGGCGGCCAGTACAAGGTCGAAGCAGACTTTATCGGTTCGCAGCCTTCGATGCGTTCGGATTCCAAGTCAAGCGCGCTTATCACACTCACCGACCGTTCCGATCAGATCTCACTCTCCTCCCCAACAACCCAGAACCTTGCCGATGCGCTCCTGATCGCCGGGTCTATCGCAAAAGAGAAAAACAACGGTGTCCAGCTCCAGGTTGACGGGGCATCGACAGGCCGTATTTTTGGTCCCCAGTACATCAAGACCACGGAGAATATCCAGTCAAAGGAAGGTGTATTTTCCCAGACCGTTGCCGTAACCCAGGCAGATGAATATACCGTCAAGTTCTCTGACGCCGATGGCATGATCGGCTCTGTTGTCTTTACGGTTGTTGAACCGACAACCGCAACCACCGTCCCGGTTACGACCGTTGTTAAGACCACCAAAGTTACCACGGTCCCGACAACAGCGACACCGGTCCCGACCACGACAAAATCGCCGCTGCCGGTCTTTGTAATACTCGGCGCTCTTGGAGCAGCAGTCCTGCTGGTTTCAGCAAAACGGCAATAACCCGGATATAATCACTTTTTTTATCAACCGGGAAAACGGGCAATACAATCACAGTTTTTTTACTGTGGAATCCCACGAATCCTGCCAAAGATAAAATATTCAAGGCTCAGGCTTTGGGAGAGTTCAATGGGGTCTGCCCCGGACACGGGGGCACAAGAGAACAATCAAAAAATCAAAAAAAGGAAACAACCACACCGTCGCCACGGGGCAGTCTCCCAAAACAGACTCTCACATTCCGGCTTTTGGCATCCTTTGTCACGATTTTTGCAGATACCCCCTCCTGTTCCACAGGAGTACCAGAGATAAACCGGCCCAGATTCTCCTGGACCGCAGGCCGGAATTCGGGAAGGATAATATCCTCAAGCGCCAGTTTCCCGGTAATTTCCTGCCGCGAATACCCGGTGAGGGTTTCAAATGCCTGGTTGACAAGGGCAACCTCATTCCCGGTTACAACCACCATCGCAACATCATGACAGTCAAAGATCTCCTGGCAGAGTGACTCTTTTGGACAGGTTCCCTCTTTTTCCAACCGGTCCAGTTCTATTCGCGAGAAAACCGTCTGGAGCATGGATCTGAGTTCGGTTTCCCCAAACGGTTTTAAGAGATACCCGTATGGCCCGGTCTTTGCCGCTCTCTCTATTGTTGTATCATCGGAATATGCGGTAATAAAAACGACAGGAATCCTGTACCGGTCATGGATGACCTGGGACGTATCGACTCCATCCATCGTTCCTTCAAGCCTGATATCGAGCAGGACAAGGTCAGGTCTTTTTGCCTGCAGCATCTCCAGCACATCCTCACCCCGGGCGACCGTACCGGTAACATGATACCCAAGGGAATTAAGGCGCTTTTCTATGGATTTCGCAACAATGGCTTCATCCTCGACAATCAGGATAGATATGTCTTTCATGGTGAACCTCCATTTTGTCTGATCGAAAAATGAACCCTGATCGTTGTTCCGTTGTTCCGTGACACTTCAAGGGTCCCATGAAGCTGGACGGTAAAAGCCGAGATTATCTGCATTCCAAGAGATTCTGCATTCTCAACATCAATATTTTCGGGAAGACCGATACCGTTATCGATCACCGATAGTATGAAGGAGTGATCCTGTCCCTGTTTGAGGGAAATCATCAGAGTTCCCCCACATTTCCCGGCAAAGGCATGCCTGAACGTATTGGTAACCAGTTCATTGACAATAAAACCACACGATGTTGCAGTATCGGGATCGAGTTTTACATCATCGATATCCAGACAGGTGACTATGGTGTCATCCGGGCAATACGCCGATACAAGGTGTCTGAACAGCGCCGGGAAATAATCCCGGGCACAAAGGGCAGTAAATGTCTGTGAATGGTAGAGCGTCTCATGGACAAGCGCCATGGACCGGATCCGGTTTTCGCAGTCAAGAAATCTCTGCCGCTCGGTACAGTCGCTGAGGGAAACCGATTGTAGATCGATTAGACTGATGATGACCTGGAGATTGTTTTTTACCCGGTGGTGCAGCTCTTTTAGCAGGATGTCCTGTTCTGCCAGGGAACTTCTCAGGGCGCATTCGGTTTTTTTCCGTTCAGATATGTCTCTTCCCATTGCAAGAATGAGGGAAGACTGGTTTACCGTAAACCGGTGGATATTGAACTCAAAGGGAATACACGTACCGGATTTATTTTTGCATTCAATCTCAAATGTGGCATTCCCATCCCGGGAAAGTCCGGCGCTGACTGCGGAGCGAACCGTATCGTATGCAAAAAAGATCTCCGGGTCTCCAAAAAAATGCCCGAGCATCTCAGTGCGGCCAAACCCGAGCAGCCGGCACATGCTGTCATTGACTTCAAGGAACCTGCCCGGGCTGCCGGATTCATCCGTCCCGCATAATGCAATAACATCGCTTGCCCGGTTAAACAGGGTAAAAAATTTTACCCGGCTTGTCTCGTTTTCAAGGTCTGCCTGGTGATGGCGTGCCTGCTCAAGAGACAAGCGCCCCAGGGTTTCCTGTAATGATTTTCGGTGTTCCCGTACCTGAATATAGAGGGAAACCTGCCGATAGACCACCAGTGCCACAAGAAGTGACATAAGGGCAATAATAAAAAACCCGAACCAGCGGAAAAAGTCCACACGGTCTTTGACTGCGGCAGCCCAGCCATGATGCGGGAGTCCTGCAATCTTTAGTTCTGCACCGTTGGGAAGGCCCAGCGTGCGGACAACCGGATCGAGGGCAAGGATTTTTTGGTCGCCGAAGAGCAGGGTATTGTTTCCATCGAGAACGGCAACATCATACATACCGGCATAGCCGTTTTTTTCGAGGCTTTCCGCAAGTACCTGCGTTCCATCAAGCCCGACACTGGCAAGCCCCCAGTACTCGGCATTAACAAAGAGCGGGTTTTTTATCACAAATGCATCCCCGGTGTCGGTTCTCCCGTGACCAACTTCAAGGACAACAACATCGTCATTCCCTTTGGGTTTAAGACTCATTGACTCTATGTGGCTGTCGTTTTTGGGGATATTGCGGTACGCGGACACCAAGAGTCCATAATAATCGGACGTGCCCGGGTCCTGCTGGACCGCGCGATCGATCCAGCGGATACCTGTCGATTCACGGTTTGCTTCAGAAAATATTGATTCTCCTACGATCATCAGGGATTCCTGTGCTGCCAGTTTTTCATCTGCAACAAACCTGCCCTCGAGCCACGTGGTGGACTGCCACCAGACCGGGACAAGAATGACGGCAAAGATTATTCCTGCAACAAGCACTGCGGAACCGGCCGGTGACCGGATACTTTTACATAAACACTGGCTTCTGCCGGTCATAACGTGGAGATCACCTCAGTAAAAACATCGTGATTACGCTGTTTCCGGCTGACACGTGTTAAGATTAAAAATGAGAGAGTTTTGATTTACATCTGGATGTCACTGATAAGCGATTTGATATCGATCCAGATGATCAGCTCGTTTACCGCCTTGTTTTTGATATGTACCTGTTTTTTAATAATTCCGATTATCGATGTGTCCGCATTTTCACCGGTTGCTGAGGTACGGTCGACCTGGCTTGTCTCAAACGTGGAAACTGAGGATACGTCATCTACCATGATCCCGACTTTGGATTTTGTGATCTTTTCATCGAGGACAATGATCCGCCGGTTGGTTTCATCGACCGTGCTCTGCTCGTTGATATTGAGGCGCTGCTTGAGATCGATGATGGTAGTAATCTCCCCACGAAGATCGATGATGCCGCGGATATACTGCGGGGTATTGGGGAGTTTTGTTATTGTTGTATATTCTACAACTTCCCTGACATCAAAGAGATCGATGGCGAAATGTTCTTTTCCCAAGACAAACTCGACGACCTGAACACTTCCGGTAAAGGTTTCATTCTGCATATCGGCAGCCTGGTGGGCGGCAGTCGTCTCGCGTTTTGACTGTGCTTGAGCCATATTCTTCACCGGCTCACTTCAGGCCACTTTGAATTTTTTGTTCGCAGTTAATGATTCAGCGGCAACCTTGCTCACATTCTCGACCATTTTTCCGATTTCCGTAATAGATGCCGATGCTTCCTCAGTGGCTGCTGCAACTTCGCTTGCATCTTTTGCTGTCGCATCGACAAGGTTTGCAACCTCATGGACGCTTGCCGTGATTTCCTCGACCGTTGCAGCCTGTTCACCCGCCGCGCTTGCAACTTCTTCACTGTTATGGGAGATCTTTTCGACAGCGGTTACGATTTCGTTAAACGAGCTTAATGTTTCAGCAAGCACTCCCGATCCTTCTTCAACGACCTTCCCGGATTCTTCCATCGCTTTTGCAGCTTCGAGGGATTTTGAACGGAGCCCGGCTATCATCTCTTCGATATTCTCTGCAGAGTTGCGTGATTCCTGGGCCAGAGATTTCACCTCGGCTGCAACGACTGCAAACCCCCGGCCTGCATCGCCCGCCCGGGCGGCTTCGATTGCGGCGTTTAAGGCAAGCAGGTTTGTCTGGCTGGCAAGGTCCCGGATCAGGCCGACAATCTTTACAATCTCATTCATTTCGTTTGAAATGTCGTTTACGATAGTCTGAACATTTCGGGTAGAAGAAGTGATCTTGGTCATGCTTTCGCCGGCTTTCCCGGCATTCTGCGCCCCTTTCTTGGAAAGATCGTTGGTGCTCTTTGCAAGGGTGGATGCAGCTTCCATATTCGAGGTGACTTCCTCAATCGCCGCAGACATATCCTCCATTGCTTTTAGGACCTGGCCAACGTTCAAACGAACTTTATCGGAGTTTTCACTCACCTTAGCAACACTTGTTGCTGCCGAGTGTGCACCGTTAGACACCTCGGCCAGCCCGGTGTTTGTTGCCTCCGTTGTCGTCACCAGTTCTTCCATTCTCGTGTTGACATCGTGGATATTTGTCTTGAGGTTATTGAGGATGGCACGGACAGACATATGGAGTTTATATATCTGATCGTGTGTTAACTGCGTATCGGCATCGGGTTTTGTCAGTTCGTAGCGGATGGTGAGATCGCCCTGTGCAATCATTTCATACCGGGTGGACATCTCGTGGATTTCATGTTCCATGTAATGCTGGATTTTGCGTTCTTTTGTAAGATCTAAAAAGACCGTGAAGACTTCCCGAATACTTCCATCGGATCCTACAACGGGGAGATAATAATTTTCAAGATATTTAGTTCCGAGAGGGCAATTCAGGGTCAGCGAGCCATGGGCGATCTGCCCTTCCTGAAACGCTTTCATTGCATCGTCTCCGTCACGTTTTGTAACATTGAACGACCGCATATTCATCCGGAGACCTTCCTCCCGTGAATATCCGGTTATTTTACTGAATGCCTTGTTGAGGAATGTAACATTTTTCTTTTCATCAAGTACCAGGATTGCGCAGGGATTTTCATCGATTAACGTTTCATTTTTATTTTGTAATTCTGCGACATCGGTAACATCGATATAGACTCCAAGAAAACTGGTTACTTTTCCCAGGTCGTCCATTATGGGGAGGGTATATGTATTTACCACTTTTTTCCCTGAAGGAAACGTTCCCCACATCTTTGCCAAAACCTTTTTTTTGGTTCTGATGGCATCGGCTGCACCATTGCCTTCGACCTTGGTGAACGTAAAATCTTTTACATTCATGCTGAGTAATCGATCCTTGCTGTAACCGGTTAATTCAACAAATGCCGGGTTACATTTTGTAATGTCAAGATTGAGATCGTAACTGACCATCGATACCGGAACATTTTGAATTATACTTTCATAGTACCTGGTCACTGAATTCTGATCTGATTCATGGTTATTTTGTAAGTCTGTCATCCTACTGCCCCTGATGAAACATTTTACTTTTTCTGTAAATCGTGTCTGCTTATGTCAGCGGTTTTTAGAAATCCCAACGGTGAAGGCCAGTACCTGTATACCCAAACGCACTGTAGAGTACTTTCCGTTGAGGCTTTGTCAAATCCCCCGTCCATTCAAAGGTATTTTCCAGGCCAGATCAGTACATCCTGATCTTTGGCCCGTTGCAGTAATCCTGGAATTTTTCCTGCATTACTGCTACCTGAATAACCAGAGTCCGGATTTCCGGGTGTAGATTGCCTTCTTCTTCCGGTTTTGAATTTGCCAGAGAGTTCATGAATTACCTTGCGCCCTTATTGCATCGCACATGTGCAATGCAAATGCGCTATACAGATACTCCTCACTCAGGTATTTAATATTTTACTATTCTGTTCGGCAGATCTGCAGGCACAGGTGGTAGGCATATAAAGGGCAAATGATAACGACTATACAAAACCAGAACCGGGACAACGGATAACCATCATGATTGGGGAAACAGAAGAAGTCCGGGCGATCCGGGAGATATTGAAAAAGAATCCGCGGGGAATGAGTATCACCGACATCTCCCGAGAGCTTAATCTCAACCGGAACTCGGTGGCAAAATATGTCAATATGCTCCTTGTTGCCGGGCAGGCAGAGATGAAAAACCATGCCGCGGCAAAGGTCTATTTTCTTTCGCAGAGAGTTCCACTTTCCGCAATGCTTGATTTTTCCACGGACGCGATCGTCATTGTCAATCCCGAACTCGCAATAATCCAGGCAAACGACAATTTTTTGTCACTCTCCGGCATATCCCGCGAAGACCTTGATGGCGCATCTCTTGAATCACTTAAAGTTCCGGTTTTTGAAAACAGGAAGCTGATATCGCTTGTCCAGGACGCGATCCGGGGAATCGGAACTGACCGGACCCTCACCTGGCATACCAAGGATGAATCCCGTTTTCTGCAGATCAAACTTATCCCGACGGTTTTTGAAGATGGGAGCGCCGCCCTTACCATTATCCTTGAAGACATTACCCGCCAGGTACTTGCCCAGCAGGCACTGGAAAAAAGCGAAACGCTCTACCGGGCCATCGTTGAAGACCAGACCGAACTTGTCTGCAGGTTCGGTCCCGACCACCTGCTGACTTTTGTAAACCTTGCATGTTCCCGGTATGCAGGTGCGGACAAATCTGCACTCATTGGGAGAAATATCCTTGAGTTTATCCCGGAAGAAGACCAGGGCCATACCCTTGAATCGCTAAAAACGCTTAACCCGGCTTCCCCGACAATGACCATTGAAAACCGGATTATCGGGCAGAACAATTCCCTGCGGTGGATGCAATGGGGGATCCGGGCACTTTTCCGGCAGGATGGAAAGGCCATCGAGTACCAGGTAGTCGGCCGGGACATCACCGATCTTAAGGAATCAACCGAGGCGGTTCACCGGCTGCTCAAAAAAAAGGATGAGCTCCTGTGCGAGATCAAGTACCGGACCCGGAGCAACCTCCACTTCATGGCAAGCCTCATCGACTTACAGGCACTTTCCCGGAGTGATCCGGCCTGCCTTGAAGTATTACGGGAAGAAAAAAACCAGATCATGGCCCTTGCGCGGATTTACGAGGAGATCACCCGGTCCGACGACCTGACCTGTATTCCCGTGCTACACTATCTTGAAAAGCTCGGCGCCGACCTTTATGACACGTATCATATCGATCCGGACCGGGTTTTGCTTGGTATAACTGCTGACAGCATCGTGCTTGACATCAATACCGCGATTCCCGTGGGCCTGATCTTTAACGAACTGGTATCAAATTCCCTGAAATACGCGTTCCCGGACAACCGGTCCGGGCATGTGGAGGTTCATATACAACAGGATAATACCAGTACCAGCTTTACCGTGAAAGATGATGGGATCGGGCTCCCGGCGGAGTTTGATCCGGACCGGATTTCCACGGTCGGCCTTGAACTGGTCAGCATCCTGTGCCGGCAGATCCACGGGACGATGACCTGCTCGGGAAAATGCGGGACGGAAGTGTCCATCAGGTTCCCCTCACCAAAACCGTCACCCTGAGTTTATCCGGTATAAAAAATGGAGAATAACGGATCCCCACTGTGGCGTCCCTGCCGCGATGAGGGTCGCACGTTCCCTTTTTGTATAAGACCCGACCACCGGGAAATTTTGATTACGGTTTGTTTTTCTGCCACCGCAATTTTTTCCAGAGATATGCCTCGTAGCAGAGAAGGACAAGAATCACCAGTGCACCACCGCAGAAAAACGCAAAGGCAAAATTCGGGGTGACTGCCGGTCCGCCCCAGACTGCATTCTGCGCGACCTTTGATGACATCACCGCGCCGGTTCCCGCCTCCCGGCTTGCGCCGGTCATGAGCGGGAGAAACTCCGGGGAGCGATTATCTAAAAGCGGCGAAATAAGCGAAATCGCAAGCGACCCTGCCGCGACAATCACAAAAAGCGATGCGTACTTGACGATAAGCGACCGGATACTGCTCTGTTTTGGGGCAACAATAAGGAGCCGGTCGGTCAGGGAATACATCCTGACCTCGCGGCCCTTGACGCTGTATTTGGTTTCAGAGATCACGATAAGCCCGGCATCAAGGAGATTTTCCGTGTGATACCGGACCGTGGTTATCGGCTGGGCAAGGTGCTCGGCAATCTCGGAAAGGCTTTTCTGGCCCGCCGAAAGAAACGACAGGATCTCTCCGGCAGTCGGGTTTCCCATGGCCTTTGCTATTTTCCGGGCCTGTTCGTCACCGGGTTCAAGAACCATCACCTTTTCCGACATACCGGGTCTCCCTGCTTTGTAGAGTCTTAGTTTATTTGAGCGCAGCAATAATACGTTCGCGCCCGACATTGAGCGCGAGGTCGAGTTTCTCGACATCCGGTCCGCCACCCTGTGCCATCGAGGGCCTGCCGCCACCTTTACCGCCAAGAAGGCTGCAAACCTGGCCGAGAATATCGCCGGCATTTACCCTCGGATCCGGGGATGCAAGGACCGCACGTGCAGTTTCCCCTCCGGCAACAAGGAGGACCACGTGACCTTTTTCCGAGAGTGCAGTTGCAAGGGTCGAGAGTTCCCGCGGGGCAAGGTCGATGCGTTTTACGACAACACTTACCCCATTAACCATTTCAGCACGGACCGAACGGGTTTCGAGCTCCACGATCTTCTGGCTCATGCGTTCGATCTCTTTTTTCTGGTCTTTCCACTCGTTGAAGAACCGGGTGACCGTTGTCGGGAGGTTATCAAGCTGGACCGAGAACGTGTCTGCCGATACCGTCGCAATCTGTTCGAGATGCTGCGTATAGTAGACCGCTGCGGCCCCTGCGGCAAACTCGATCCGCTCTATCCCATCCTGGATGTGCTCGATCCGGATGATCTTGATAAAGCCGACCTCCCCGGTACTCCGGCAGTGCGTCCCGGCGCAGGCCTCGATATCGCCGGCGACTTTTACGATCCGGATATCTTTTCCCGGTGGGACACCCCCCTGGTAGAGCGTGAAACCATACTCCTGTTCGGCTTTTGTCCGGTTCTCGATCGAGATCTCGACCGGCTGGTCAGCCATCACCATCCGGTTTGCCGCGGTCTCAATCTTTCGCAGTTCTTCAGGAGTAATATGCTTGAAGTGACGGATATCGATACGCGAACTCTCGGATCCCTTCTGCGCCCCGGACTGGTGGATGTGGGCGCCGAGGATCTCCTGCGATGCATGAAGCAGGATATGGGTTGCCGTGTGGTGGCGCATCAGGGAGAACCGGCGCTCCTCGTCGATCATTCCCTTGACCCGCTCGCCCCTCTGGAGGATCCCGCCGGTCACATGGTGAAGGATGACGTCACCGACTTTCACAACATCGTCAACCCGTACCATGCTCTCCATGCCCATCAGGCTCCCGGTATCGGCCGGCTGACCGCCGCCCTCCGGGTAAAAAAGAGTCTGGTCGAGCACCACGTAGCCATCAAAGAAATCAAGAACGACACCTTCGAACTCCACATCTTCGGGCTGCTCGTAATAGAGCCTCTTTGTGGACGGGAGCCCCTGGACGCGTTCAGCGTATTTCCCGGTCTTGTCCGCGACTGCTTCCTTCTTGGACTCCGAGTGCATGTCTGCAATCTGCGAATAGAAATTATCCGGGAGATCGACAACCGCCCCTTCCTTCTGGGCGATGTCTTTTATCATCTCGGGCGGGATGCCGTGAGAATCATAGAGCGTGACTATCTCGGACAAGGGAACCCGCTCGCTCCGGGCCTTGTAAGTCTTTGCGACCTTCTGGACGATCCGGGTACCACGGTCGAGCGTGACTGCGTATTTCTCGACTTCGCGGTCGACGATCTCGCGGACGATCGAGATATCCTGCTGGAATTTTTTCATGCCAATGATCTTCATCTGCTCTTCGATGAGATCGGCAAGCGAATCCTGCATCTTAAAATCGTTCATCATCCGCAGTGTACGCCGGATGACCAGCCGTGCCAGGTATCCTTCACGGACATTTGACGGCACGATGCAGTCGCCAAGCATGTATGCGAGACACCGGGTATGATCGACAATTGCGTACACCTTTTCAATGGGTGCCATCATCTTGTCGAGTTTCTCCGGAGAGATATCGATAGCCGCCGCAACCTTCTTTCGGAGATTAAAGAGGTTCGTGCCCGAAATATCCATGAGCCCGGCAAACTTTGCGTTTAAGGCAAGGATTTTGGTGTAGTCCTTGTTGTCGAGCATGTGAGAGAGACCGGCAGAACCCATAACTTTACTGACCATCTCCGGGAAGATCGCATCGTAAATGGTCGGCGATCCTTTCGATGCCCAGACCAGGCGCTCGAGACCATAGCCGGTATCGACAATCCGGAGTTTCATCGGGTAATACATCTCGCCATTTAATTCGTAGCCCGGATGGTTTGTCTTCTGCCGGCCAAGACTCATAAAGACGAGCGTTGCAACCTCGAGGCCGCCGATCATGACCTCGACGCTGGGGCCCGCATTCCCGCCACCAATCCACGGGTGCTCCTTGTACGTGACCTTATTGAGATCTCCACCAATGGACGCGAGGAACTGGTCGCAGAGTTCAACCGTGCGGTCCTTCCAGTAGATCTCCTCGTTTGGCGTGTTGAACGCGTGGTGGGCGAGCATCTCGAATGTTGTCAGGTGACGGCCGGACCTCCCGACCGAATCAAGATCGTTTAACCGGATGCAGGGCTGGGAGATGGTGAGCGGATTTGCCGGCGGGGGAACTATCCCAGCCGTGACAAACGGCTGGAAATCCGCGATGGAGGCAATCGTGAGGTAAATATCGTCACGCCACCGGGCGGCTACCGGGTATCTCTCGATCCGTGTATGCCCGTTCTTTTCAAAAAAGGAAAGATATGCCTCCCGCATCTCATCGAGCGTGTGGCATTTAAACACGGGATCCCCGATAAACGTGTAGGGTTCGCAGGGCGCATCGCCACAATACTCTCGGGAATTGTCGCGTGTCCAGAATGCAGAACCGCAGGATTTGCAGATCTTACGGGTCAGCCCCTGATTTTTGAAATAATCAAGCTGGTATTCTTCTTCGAGCATGCAATTACACATCCGTGTGGAATCTCATTTTTATAAAAAATCCATCAAATCGGCCGGTATCGGCCGCCCGGCACAACAAGGATTGCCGGAATAGGGTCTGGATTTTTTCGTGTCATCCTGCAAGGGATAACGGATTTTATCATTAAGCTAATCTGTTTTTTATGGTGTGGTCTATCTATTCTACCGTAAAGGCAAAAGAATTTCCGATGAAAACAGGATATCACGGTCAATGTGACGGGCAGGAAATTTGAAAAAATAAAAAAATGGTTGAGTTTCGGGTTTTTTTCAAGGCAGAAATTCCCGTTCAGCGAGGGAAAACCGTCAATCCGGCCGGGTTAGTTGCTGCCCGGGGTTTCGGAAGGCGGTGTGCCCGAGGGGGCCGTCATGTTCCCGGACCCGGTCCTTGCAGTCTGGTTTCCGGATTCTGCGGCCGGTGTGCCGGATGGTGTCGCGGCGGAAGTCTGTGCCGCAGTTATTTCCTGTACTGTGGCTTGCGTTGTTGTGACCGTAGTCGTGCCTGACTGCGTGGATGAATCCGCAGACTGGGTGCATCCTGCGATCAGAATGCTACATACGAGGATCGCTGAAACGATCGCCAGTACCCATGTATTTTTCTTCATTGAACCGTTCTCCAAAATTCTATCGGACTTTTTTTTGAGACCCTCTGAATAAGGGGACTCAACGCATGCATATTCATAACGTCAATGGATATAAGAACAGTCGGCGTTACGGGTTAATACCATCACGACCGGGGTGATAATCATTACCGGTTAGTATATTATTTGCCGGTCCGGGAGCCGGCCCTTACAAACTTACCAAGTACTGCGCGATAATTTCCCGGTGTCCTGGTACCAGGCATCGACCGGTTCGTACAGGCCGGTGATTTCTGCGATCCGGACTGCGAGGATATGCGCACAGGTCTTCTGCCGGAACGCAAAGTCCGGGCAGGTGCAGACATCATCGGAAACAACATATTCCATGCGGGTGCCGGCAACCACAAAAAAATCCAGGTATTTTTTCACCTTCTGCTTGTCGATATAGGATAGCGCCTTTTCCCCCCGGCTGCCGTACTCCCGGACAATGCCGGCCCGGGCCGGTTCGTCAAGTACCCGGCTTTTGAGAATTCCATTCAGGGGATCGTAGGGACCGCTCATAGGATTGGAAAATTACGGAAACGATCGCAGGATCGGCGGGTCATCGATGTACTGCCAGCCTTTTTGCCCGGCAAGACGTTTCATGGCCGGTGCTTCAAGTGCATAATGCGTCGATTCAATGCAGGGAATGGAAGCGGCACGGGCGACGGAGTGCTTCATCTCTGATGACAGGAACGCATCGGCCCCGAGCGCTGCTGCTTCGCTGATAAATTCCGGATCAAACCCGCTGCCGGCAGCGACCGCGAGGTTCCGGCAGGAGTTGAGAGTTCCCCAGACCCTGATATTCCCGCCGAGGCGTTGTGCTATTCCGGCAAGATCGAGCGGGCAGGTGCCGACTGCGCCAAGGGTCATGGGCCGGCAGTCAGAGAGCGAGAGAAGCGCACAAAGTGCATCGTTCACGCCGGCTGCCGCGTGATCGAAATTCGTGTGCATCACGTACACGTTGAGCCGGGCGGACAGGATCTCGCGCATGAGAACGGCAGTCGGCCCGGTAAGCGATGTCATCGGTTTCCAGAGGGGCGTGTGATGCACGACAAGCATATCCGCTCCTGCTGCTGCGGCAGTCCGGACCACCTGAAGCGTAGCATCGAGCGCACAGCAGATTTTTGTGACCTCTTCTTTTCCTTCGACAATAAGCCCGATCCTCCCGGTGTCGAATTCCTCGGCAAGATCCGGCGGCGCTATTTGTACCATCTCTTCCGTGAATGCATGCAGGTGCATACCGGAACGTATGGCACCCGGCAGATAAATAGGGTATATTACTCCGGATAATAACAATGAGTTTTAATATTCATAAAACGACATTTCCACACATGCACAAGTCCATCAACCAGATAAACCAGCGCATCCGTGACGGCAGTGCCCGGGTCGTCACCGCAGAAGAGATGCCCGGCATCGTTGCCGAGCTCGGCGAGGAGGGCGCCTTAAAGGAAGTCGATGTCGTAACGACCGGTACTTTTGGCGCAATGTGTTCTTCGGGAGCCTTCTTAAATTTCGGCCATTCCGAACCGCCCATCAGGATGGAACGGATCTGGTTAAACGACGTGGAGGCGTACGGAGGACTTGCCGCCGTCGACACGTTCATCGGGGCAACCCAGCAGTCGGATACACTTGAAGAGGAGTACGGCGGAGCGCATGTCCTTGAAGACCTTGTCTCGGGAAAATCCGTGGAGCTCCGTGCAACATCCCGGGGAACAGACTGTTATCCCCGACGGAACATCCGTACCGAACTTCTCCTGGAAAATTTCAACCAGGCGATCATGTGCAATCCCCGGAACGCGTACCAGCGGTACAACGCCGCGACAAACACGACCGACCGGCTCCTGCATACTTACATGGGAACGCTCCTCCCCAATACCGGCAACGTCACCTACTCCGGGGCCGGCCTCTTAAACCCCATCTCAAACGACCCGAAACTCCGGTTGATCGGAAGCGGCGTCCCGATATTTTTGTGCGGCGCGCCGGGCATGGTTATCGGGGAAGGAACCCAGAGCTCACCGGCAAGCGGATTTGCGACCCTGATGGTAACAGGAGATTTAAAGAAGATGTCACCGGATTACCTTCGGGCTGCGACCATGACCGGGTACGGCGTGACGATGTACGTAGGTATTGGCGTCCCGCTGCCGGTGCTTGACCTTGACGTGGTCAGGGCAACTGCCGTCCGCGACTGCGATATCACGGTTGACCTGGTCGATTACGGAGTCCCAAGTCGGAACCGCCCGGTGGTTCGGAAAGTCACGTACGAGGAACTCCGGTCCGGTTCGGTCGAGATCAATGGCGAGCAGGTCCGGGCATCCTCCCTGTCGAGTTTCCGCAGGGCCCGTCAGGTGGCAGCCGAGCTCAAGGGCTGGATCGAACAGGGAAAAATGGAACTCGCTCTCCCCACCCGGTTGATTGACACGACAAGAAAAGTCCACCCGATGCACGAGAGCGCAAAAAGCCCCCGGGTCATGGACATCATGGACCGGCAGGTTGTAAGCATCAGCGAGTCTGAGGAGATCAAGACAGCGGCACTGAAACTTCTCAAGGGCGAGACCAACCATCTCCCGGTTATCGGAACCGACGGGAAACTTGCCGGCATCGTCACGACATTTGATATTTCAAAGGCTGTCGCAAACCCCGGGAAGGCAAAGATAGTCCGGGATATCATGAAAAAGAAAGTTATCACGACCACCACGGATGAAGCGGTCGATATTGCCGTCCAGAAACTTGAACAGAACAATATCAGCGCACTCCCGGTTGTGGATGACAAACACCGGGTGATCGGAATGCTGACTGCGATCAATCTCGGGAAGCTCTTTGGCGGGAGGTGGCTGAAATGAAACTGCTGGTGAATTTCTCAAAAGGCAAAGGCGGCGCCCCGATCATCGCGCAGGTAGTAAAAGACACCGGCATCCTTATCAATGTCGAACGGGCCGTTATCGATTCCTCCGAAGGCGAAGCGCTCATCGAGGTACCGGACGACCAGTGCATGCTTGTCCGCACCAACATGACCCGGCTCGGGGCGACAGTCCGGATCCTCGAACACGGCATCAGTGTAAACGAGAGCGAATGCGTGGACTGCGGCGCGTGCATATCAGTCTGTCCCCGGGAAGTCTTCTCCTTTGACAAGGAATGGAAACTTGTGGCTGACGAAGGGCGGTGTGTAGTCTGCGGGAAATGCATCACCGCCTGCCCGCACAAGGCGCTCACGCTCCCGATATGATCCGGGAGCCATTTTGTTTTCGGGAAACCTTTGCCACAATCCTTGCAGATTCCCCGGAACATATCACTGCGGCAAAAGAGGGCATGATTGCCGCACGGCAGATCCTTGAAGCGTACATTGTCCGCGATCCTTTTTTTGCATCTACTTTCGATCCCTACCTGCCGGATTCCGATGAGCCGCTGATCCGTGCCATGGCCCGGGCGGGAACCTTTGCCGGTGTCGGACCGATGGCATCGGTTGCCGGTGCAATCGCCCATGCCGGGATTGTTGCGATGCACAATGCCGGGGCGGCATTTGGCGTGATCGACAACGGCGGCGACATTGTAATTATCAGCGACCGGCCGGTCCGGGTGGGCGTCCATGCCGGGGATGCGCCGCTCTCGGACAAAATCGCGTTTGTCGTACCGCCACAAAAAAAGCCGTACGGGATCTGCACCTCGTCTGCCACGGTCGGGCCGTCCATCTCGTTTGGCGTTGCCGATTCGGTCACCATCTTTTCTTCAGATCCGCTTCTTTCCGACGCGTGGGCGACGGCGATCTGTAACCGGATCCGGGTGGATGACCGGTTCGTGCTTGACGGACTCGATCCAAAATCCGTGGACGGCGTCTTTGCAGTCCTTGGAAAAACGGTTATTGAATGGGGAACTATACCGACCGTCGTCCGTGCCGTTGTGGACGAACAGCTGATAAGTGCCGGCGACCGGTTATGAAACCGAATCGATATAGGCCCGGCTGTCCTCGACTGCTGACCGGCCCGAGAATGTTTTCAGGGTCTCCTCGCCGTCAGTCACAAGGATCTCCGGCTGGTCGTTTTTGATCGTAAAGACCCGTTCGAGCAGCTCGATCTCATCGATGGTTACACCGGTTACCAGGGACGAGGCCGGTTCAAGATCGAGCCGTTCGTGAATCAGTTCGTCCGGCACCGACCGGAAGAAATAGTAAAACACCTGCCATGCATTCAGGAGATCGGAGACAAAAAGCTCTTTTCGGACAGCGGGGGGAAGCGTCTCAAGCCGGCGCATGAGCTCATCATCGTCCTCACCGCTCTCTTCAAGAAGGCAGTCCGCGATCGTTACAAGTTCGGGAAATGACGGAACCGAATCGGCAGGGTCCATGAAAGTAATATGGTGAGGTTCATGGGTAAATAGAATGCCGTGGATCCGGGGTGACCCGGGTTTTTGTCCCGGAATTTGACGGATAAAAAACTATTAAACGGCCCAAGCGGGAATGATTACAGGTGAATGAAGAGGATACCGACTGGATGCTGTACCATCTTTTTGTGGAAGGCGAAACGATATCCACAGAGACGCTGGTAAAAAAAAGCGGGCTTGACCCTGCCATCGTTACGGCGTCCCTTGACCGGCTCGCCCGGTACCTTTTGATCGAGAAAGACACAGAAGGGTTCCGGCTGTTGTCCATCGGTGAGTCCATCATGAAATGCCAGGCAAAATACGATACGAGCCTGCCATTTGTCATTGAAAACGGTGTCATAAAAGAACGGAAATGATAGCCATGGAAAAACGGGAAATTGCAATCCTTCGGATTGGCCACCGTCCCGAACGCGACCAGCGGGTGACAACTCATGTTGCCCTCACCGGCCGGGCGCTCGGGGCGGCGGGAATGTACCTTGCGGCAAAAGATAAAGGCGTCGTGGAGAGTGTCAGCGATGTTGCAGACCGGTGGGGCGGGAAATTCTTCTGTGAAGATTCGGTTTCGTGGCGTGCCTGTATAAAAGACTGGAAAGCCAACGGGGGAAAGGTCGTCCACCTGACCATGTACGGGATCAACCTGCCCGATATTATCGGGGAAATAAAACCCGAACAGAAGCTCCTTGTCGTTGTCGGCGCAGAAAAAGTGCCGGGCGAGATGTACGGCCTTGCGGATTACAATGTCGCAGTCACCGGCCAGCCTCACTCGGAGATCTCAAGTCTCGCGCTCTTTTTGGATCACCTTCAGGAGGGAAACGAGTTCGCCTGCACCTTTCCCGATGCAAAGATCCGGATTATTCCGTCACGGGCCGGCAAGCAGACGGAGGAACTGTGAAGGGGCGGGTCCTTGTCGCAGGTTTTTCCACGCGCCATGTGGCCCAGTCCGCGGCACGGGCAGGATACGAAGTCTGTGCAGTGGACCATTTCTGCGACCAGGACCTTTTCTGGTGCACCTGTGACCGGTTGAAGTTCGACGAGCTCGACGAACTTCCCGAAACCATAAACCGGATGTGCCGGAACTATTCTTTTGATTTTGCGATTGCGACATCGGGTGCCGAGGAGATCGAGTTTCCGGTACCGGTGTATGGAACGCCCCGGGAAAAGATCGGGCAGTTCCTTGACAAGGAAAAGACACAAAGCTTTTTTGAGAATCTTGGCGTCCCGCTCCCGGCGCTTGCCAGCCCGGGCGAATACCCGGTGATGGCTAAACCCGCCCGGGGCGCCGGTGGGTGGAGGAACGCGGTGATCGATTCGGAAACCCGGGAGCAGGCATGGGCAGCAGAATATCCGGGCGTCCCCTATATCCGGCAGAAGGTTGTGTCCGGCATCCCGGCAAGTGTCTGCTGTGTCTGTGACGGGAAGCATGCCCGGGCGGTCGCGACAAACGAGCAGATACTCCGGGGTTCGGGTGCATCAGCGTTTGGGTTTGCCGGTTCGGTCACGCCGTTCTCGCACCCGCTTTCCGACCGGATGAGGGAAATTGCAGAAACCATCGCTGCCGCAAGCGGGTGCGTCGGGACCATCGGGATCGATTTTGTGGTAAGCGACACGACACCGTATGCCATCGAGATCAATCCCCGGTTCCAGGGGACGGTTGATACCGTGGAGCTCGCGACCGGGGCTAGCCTCTTTGACCTGCACGTGAATGCCTGCAAAGGGAATCTTTCGGCTGTCCGGCAGGCAGACCTGTTCGCGGCACGGAGGATCATCTTTGCCGACCGGGACATGACCGTTTCAGCGGATTTGAAAAAATGTGCCCCCATGGTATCTGACATTCCCTGGCCGGGCGCGTTCTTTGAAGAAGATCAGGCGATCGTGAGCGTGAGCGGGACCGGGGCGACACGGGCTGAAGCGCTCAAGGTGCTGGATAAAAATATTAGTTCTGTCCGACAATACATATGCTGATGGATCCTGTGGAAGAAGTACTCAATGATCCGGCTCTTCGGATGTACATGCACCGGCTGATTGGCGACGAAGGGCTTGATCTCCTGGAAAAGTTCCCTAAGGGCGGGGAACACAGCGACGAGGATCTTGCAGCGAGCACCAAGATCAACCTCAACTCTGTTCGCCACACTTTGTATACGTTGTATGAAAAACGGCTTGCCGAATACCACAGGATAAAAAACAACGAGACCGGCTGGCTGACCTATCTCTGGCAGCTCCGGATCGACCTGGTCCATGACACAATCCGTGAAGATATGGAACTGGTGCTCGATAAGCTCCAGCGCCGCGAAAAGTTCGAGGAGGAAAACGACTTTTACATCTGCAAGGACTGCCATGATATCTACACGTTCATGCAGGCGGTCGGCGGGGATTTCAAGTGCCCGAACTGCGATCAGCCGCTGGCGCATTTCGATAACGAACTTCTGGTCAAGGCTCTTCAGGACCGGATCGATGCGATAAAGAAATCGCTCGGCCATGCCTGATAACCACAAGCGCTGCGTGGCGCTCTTAAAAAAAGCCGGGTGCAGCAGCCGCGTGATCGGACACTGCGAAGCGGTCTGTGCCCGGGCACTTGATTTTTCAAAACATTCTGATCTGGCAGATTCCTCGCTTGTCGAGACCGGGGCGCTGCTCCACGATATCGGCCGGAGCAGCACGCATTCGATCGGCCATGCACAGCACGGGGCGGATATCCTGCGGAAGAAAAAATTCCCGGAAGAGGTGGTGCGGATCGTGGAGTGCCACACCGGGGCCGGGCTTACTGCTGACGAGTGTACACTCCTGGGGCTTCTCCCCCGGGACTGTATGCCGGAGACTATCGAGCAGAAGATCGTGACAAACGCGGACAACCTGATCGCAGGAGTGCGGCGGACGACAATCGATGAAGAGCTTGCCGATGCGTTCCGGCTGCCAAGAAAAACCCGCAAACGGATGTACCGGCTCGCCTGCGAAGTCGAGCTGCTTACGCAGTAATTCTCTTTTTTGAGCAAATCCGGTTTTTTGTTTTTTGTTTTTTGCAGATATCCCAAGAGAGGATTTGTACATTCGCTTTTCTTTTAGCTGCCGCCTCCCGGGCATCCCCCGTTTGGGTAGATGTCGTATCCCGTACATAACGAGGGAAAGAATGAGGTTTTCTGTGCAGGTAATAGGACATCAGCGCTTACGCCACCCCAAGGGGGAGAGGTGGCATAAAAAGGGGCGGCCTGTCATGAAAAGAGGGGTTCTCCGGAACCGTTTTTCCAAAAAGCCCCCGGGTTTTGTTTGTGCCTGTTGTAATCCGACCCGGCTTGAGATCCTAAATCAGAAAACGAATATTAGCGTACTATCGGGGCTCGATTTACCGGGAAATACCAGTATCCGCGACCAAATTTTTGAGATCGCGGATTTCATGTACCGGAATTTGCCGTTTTTTTCGAGTCCGGGGCATACCGGGAAAGCCCGGTCCGGTATGCTTCCGTCGAAGAATGCTGTGGCCGATCTTCAGGGTCCCGACAGGGTTCCCGGGTATTCCGGCCTCATCGGAAAAACCCCTTTTTTTTCATTTTGACCTATTGGTGTCTGGTCCGGCTTGAGATCCTAAATCAGAAGGCAACCATTAGCGTACTATCGGGGCTCGATTTACCGGGAAATACCAGTATCCGCGACCAAATTTTTGAGATCGCGGATTTCATGTACCGGAATTTGCCGTTTTTTGCGAGTCCGGGACACTAATTTCATGAGAGTCCTGACAGCGCTCCGACGGAGAGCCAGAGAAACAGAAGTACAGTCGGGGTCTGGGAAAATGAGGTTTATTGGAGCAAGGGTGGTTTTCAGATAATGACCTGTCGTACCTGTGGAAGGGCGCGGATCTCGTTTACGACCCCGGCCGGCAGCGGTTCATCGGTGATGATGACGAGTTTTGGATCTTCAGAGAACTGCGGGTCGGTGACAAAGATCTGCCGGATGCCCAGCGAGTGTGCGGCGATCACCATGAGCGCGGCGCTCACGATCCCCCGCTCGCTTGCGTTTTTCGGGAGCACGGTTATCACGGAATAGCCAAGCGACTCGGCGACCCGGCTGATGTCCGGGGTCGCCCGCATGTTCACAAAGACCTCGCGCAGGGCCGGGAGTTCGAGAATTCTTTTGGCGGTGGAATCGATAACGCGCCGGTCCGTGTCGATGACCTTTGCAAGGGACGTTGCCGGGATCTCGATCCCGTTGCAGCAGATCCGACCGGATTCGGAGACCCCAAAGCCATTTTCGAGCAGGAACCGGACCACCTTGCTCTGCGATGGCGAATCGGCAAACTCACGGACAATGTCGGCCCACATATGATTCAGGATTTGAACGTACGGAATTATACAATTATGCACTAATGCCATAGAGCCTGAGCCTTTTTGCGGGTTTTTCGCACGGCACATTATGCGGCCCGGGGGAAATTTTCATCGGAAAAATTCCGAATCCCGCTCCGCGAGCCGGTCGCTCTTCATCGTTCCGCACGGACAAAACCGCAGACCTCAACGGTGCGACCTGCGTAACACCGGGGTAACGCAGTGCACTGCGACACAAACGCGGCCGCCCGCTCTCCCGGCCGGCCCGGTTCCCGCACCGTTCACACATTCAATCCAATGCACGCGTCCCGCGCTGCCGCAATCCTCCCGGATACCAGAGCACTCTTCCGGCCCGGAGTACGCACTGCCGGCGTGACCGCCCCCGCGATGAGCCATAACATTCTTTTAGATAGACAACCTCTTTGTTATGGCACAAAAGCACGGTGCACTGGACAGGAAACTGCCCGGGTGACCGAGGGTTTGTGCGTTTCATTTATCGGGCGAGGGTAGCCAAGCCAGGTCAAAGGCGCTAGGTTGAGGGCCTAGTCTCGTAGGAGTTCTTGGGTTCGAATCCCATCCCTCGCATCAGTATAAAACCGGAAAGTGACGAATGTTACTTTCAAACGTTTTTTTATCCGATTATACCAAGAAGGATGTTATTTAAGGATGAGACACGGCGATAACCGGGTCAGGTTGTCACCTTTTCCTAAAAATGGCATAAGCAGTCTCACTTGCCATACTGTAGGAGTTGTGCGGAACAATGGGAAATTATGTTCACACAGGAGAGAGTGTTATGGCAAAACCCATTGAGCTGGGACTTGAATTAAACAAAGCAGAATGCATCCGATTTCAGAAATACATCAACAATCCTCAATATACACCGGCGGGTCGCCAGTTTATACGAGAAGCCGCAGAAATCGCCAAAAAATCGCGCCAGTAAATGACGTCCATTGGCATCAATGGACTCCGTTTTCTAGTGTTAAGTGCCGATCATTAGTTCCTTTTTCCAACGTTTGCCTGTAAAAATGAAGAGCTGTGAAGATTCTTGATTGAGAATGACCTCAACAGCCAAAGGGACAAAACGGCAAGTACCCGGTTAGTCATCTATGAGGGAAAACTGGTTGGATATTTTATTCTCGTCACGGATGTCATTAGAAAACGGGAAATTAATGATGGCGACGGAGAGCCAGCATTTAAGTATTTTACATACCCCGCGATGAAAATTGCCCGTCTCGCCACTCATCAGGATTACGAACATCGGCAGATCGGGCGCAATATGCTCATAAAAAATTGATTGTGTCCAAAGATCGGCTAAGATAATCCATGAAGGGATGATCTCATTGGTAACAACCCAAAAGGAGACCACCCCGATGGAGATTATCGTCTCGTTACACGTAAAAGTATGCATTGCGGATAACGGACCAGTACCCCTGGAAAGCCTTGTATCCATTTTAAAGGATCGGCATATAGGAGCCGGAGTACTTGAACAAATCCTGATCACAATAGACCACAATCTTGTCAACAGTTATTGTGGCGCGAGGTATTCGAAACGAACCGGGGAAGAACGGTATGTTCGAGCTGGAATATCAGAGAAACAGCTTGTGACCTCAATAGGTCCCGTAACCCTCCGGATGAATAAAGTTCGGGATACCGTTGAGAATCGGACACGAAAACCATTGACGGATCGAGTAAAGTTTGCCGGAAAACAGAAGTATCAACCGGATGTCCTGATGGTGACCGTAGATTTTGCACAAAAGCTCAGTTATCGGGACGCCGTGGAAGAATTATCACTCGCGATACCAAGGGTGCCATCTCGGATGACGATTAACAAACAAGTAATAGAATTCGGCGAATCGATA
>JBAZFZ010000019.1:0-30537 GCA_041653075.1 Methanoregula sp. | reverse complement strand
TGGTGGAGTAAACTTAAGACGGTTATAATGATGACGAAAAATAGGGCTGTTTGTGAGGGAGTAGGTTCTTTTTCCGGCTTAATGGATCTTTTTCTGGGAAAATTTTCATTACGGAAATATTTCAATAACCCGAATTACTCTTTTTGGTAGTTAGGCAACGGCCTCAACAGTTCGGCAGTGACCAAATGATGAGGTGAAAAATTATGGAAGGAGACAGGATAGATCCATACCGCCAGTTCAGGTTCCGCGTCGAAATAGATGGGATCACCCGGGCCGGGTTCCAGGAGGTTACGTTTTCGGACGCGGCCACTGACCTGGCAGAATATCGCGAGGGAAATGAGCCCCCGATATTCCGAAAATTATCCGGGCTTGACAGACACGGGAATATCACGTTCAGGTGGGGCATCACGGATTCCATGAATTTTTATAAATGGTGTAAAACTGCGATTGAGTCCGGTGCAGCTCCCGCAAAAAAGGATATGTCCATTGTCATGGCCGATGAAGCAGGGGCAGAGAACGCTCATTGGGACATCGTACAGGCATGGCCGGTAAAGTGTACTTCACCGACATTCAATGCCAGGGGAAATGAGCTTGCAATAGACGCTCTGGAGATCGTTTGCGAAGGATTTACCCAAGTAAAATGAGGTAAACCATGGTATTCAAAACTGAATTTCCCTTTACACTGCCCCGGGGATATATCGATCCTGATGGAAATATCCTCCGTGAAGGCATCATGCGTCTCGCAACGGCTGCTGATGAAATTCTCCCGATGAAAAATCCAAAAGTTCAGGCAGATCCGGCATATCTGTCCATCCTTCTCCTCTCGCGGGTTGTTACGCGACTGGGCAGTGTTGACCGCATCACGCCGAAAATCATTGAAGACCTGTGTGCTTCAGATCGTGCATACCTGCAGGATTTCTACCAGAAGATAAACGAGATTGGCACGGATGAGAGTAGATCGTGAGCATAGCGAAAAATCCAACTTTAATCTGGCTATGGTGTGGTTAACTCCGGATATTCGAACACGGCATCTCTTTGCCTGTTTTCTATCGTCGTCGAAAATAACTCTTTAAATGTTGCCCTAATTGCAAAAATACGCGAAATTTGAGCCCCATATAATGCACGTAAACAGGCCATAGTCGCGTTCTGGCAGCCTCTTTTTCCGGGATCAATCGAGTGGCGATTTCGCGTAAGATCGGGGCTCAAAACGCGTTTATTCAAACCGTTTATTTTGTCCGTTTGGCGAAATAACGTTCATTTGAGCCCCATTTAAAACAGAGCCCATTCTGGGCTTTTTTTGGATCGGAAAAATGGCAATCGGGGCTCAATTTGAGCTCGGATTAGTCCAGGTCTGATCGGGAGGGAAGGGGTAGTCCGGCCATGTCCCGGGAGGGACAACTCCCCCGGGATCCGGTCCCGACCAAGCCCCGGCTCATATCTGAGTTTCCCGGTCCAGAGCCAGATTGCAGAGTTCATCGCAACGCCGGATTAACCGGTTTTCCCGGGGTACATTCCGGAAATGAATATCCGTAAAATTCTTTTCTACTATCGCAAGTTCTGCCCTGAGCTCGGCAAGATGTGGTTTTGTAATACGATATTGGTTATTGATTTGCTTTATCACGAGCTCACTGTCGGAATAGACAGTAATGGATTCTCTGGTAAATTCCTGTGCCCTTTTCAGTGCGGATAGAATCGCGTAATATTCAGCAGTATTATTTGTGGTTTTTCCCATTGTTTTGGATTCTTCAAAGATAATCTCATTATTCCTGACGAAGATGAACCCGTATGCTGCCGGTCCGGGATTTCCCCGCGAGGCCCCATCGGTATACACATCAAGAGGCGCAGAGGGGGACTTTGTGGAAGTAACGCCAGACATTATCAGTAACGAGAGCAGCATGAGGGAAAAAGGTGATGGGGGGAGATTTGCCACAGTCATTTGGGGGCGGGGTCTGATAGTATCGCGGGGGCTGCCCCCTCTGAATCTGATAAAACCTGATCGACTCTGAGAAAAACGATGCCCTACGCGCAAAACGCCTCGTCGGTTTTTGCGCTACGCACTTACCGGGATCCCAAATCCCCATAAAGATCCTTGCCCAGCGAGGGCCCGACGAGGCGCCCGAGCGACTCCGAGCAAAAGCGAGGAGGGGGAGGAATCGTATTGTGCGATGTTCGATTACCTAAAACGGGCCTTCTTTTCATTTCCGGGAAGGCAGGATGTGTGGGGGGCCATGCCCGAAAAGATCGACCAGCTGAACGCTGCTATTAGCTGATATTTTTCTCTGACGGCAAATGCCCTCCAAAAACCCTGATCGCGGTCGATTTTTGAACTAACACGGTCGGATCCGGAAAAAATCAGGTGATCCGGGCACAATTCGGGCCCGGAAAAGAACAGGTCAGATCATGTGTGGGAGGGTGTCGCCTCTCTACACCAGGAATGGAGGAACGCCGCCGCTCCCGGCGGAAGCCCCCGCGGCGGATTAATTACCGGTTTTTTCAGTCTTCGTCGGAGATTTCTCGTCGAATATCGTTCCGATTCCCAAAATACGCCCCCTTTGCGTCCCATATAATGCCCGTAAACGGCCCATAAACGCGTTCTGGCAGCCTCTTCGGGATCTATCCAATGGTGATTTTGCCTGAGATCGTGGCTCTAAAACGCGTTTATGAGAGCAGTTTATTTTGCCCGTTCGGCAAAATACTGGCAGTTTGAGCTCTGTTTGAAACGGAGGCCAGATTGGGCTTCTTTTGGATCTGAAAAAAGGGAATCGGGGCGCAATTTGGGGCCGGATTGGTAATACTCATGTTGTGTCCGATAATCACGTGTCCCTAAAATTTATTAACGGAACTCAGGTTCCTCATCCTGATAAGTTACGAAAGAAGAGCCAATCTGCTCTCCTCGGGAGGGTTGAAAAACAGACGATATATCTTATAAAAATAATCGAACGCCAATACCGATTATCAAATGAAATTTTTTCTTGTTACAGATATTGGCAACAAGAATTTCCAAAACCGGGCCGGGAAGTTACTCGGTGGTGTGATACCCTGATCTTCCCGGTGGTGCAGACATTACGAAGATATCTGCATCTCTGATGTTCCCCTTGTCAGATAAACGTTCTCTTACCCGGTACCTTTCGGATTCTAAAAAAAGCGGAAGGTACTCGGTGATAAAAGATATTTTTGAGTGTGCTGGAGCGTTTCCTGTGATACCATGAAGGTTCACTGGATAGCATTATTGATTTTGATCGGTGCGGCAGTGTCCATACCGACAGTTTCGGCACAGATCATTGAAGAAAAAGACGGATATGTCGTTTCGACAGTAAACGGTACTCTCCTTACGCCGGAAGTGTCCCTTTTGAGTCTACCATCTATCACCCAGGGACAGACCGATGTCTATAGCACATATGTCCCGTCAGGGAAGACTGCTTTCTCCTCCACACTCACGTGGGGATCCCCCTCAAATTCCCTCTCACTGACCATCAACGCCCCTGATTCGCAGTTTGGACCCTATTATGATTCATCTGATGGTATTACGGATGGACATATCGGGCTAATGATTACACGAACAGGTGGCCTTACTCAGGGCACATGGAGATCCTATGTGAATGGTTACCGGGTCACCGGATCCCAAGCATATTCCTACACAGTGATGGAAAGTTAATATAAAACCATAATTTTAATTGCGCAAGACAAAATGAAGATCAATGACAACGTACAAGGAATTCATTCATATAATCTTCCTTGCACTTTGTTGTTTATCCTTCATTTCCTGCCCCGGGGTTGCCTCGCAAGGGGATTATACCGTTACATTCCTCCCCCCAGGGAGCAATCCGGGCGTACCGACTGATACGGTTAAAGTGCCTGTGGGGGAATACACGCCGCGGGATATTGCCACGATTCTTGCGATCTCGATCTCACAGGTTCTGTTATTCCCGGCAGAACTCCTCCTCATGTTCAAATCCTATCTGTACCTGGGTTTCCGAAGAATCAGGAGGAATAATGTTCTCGATAATCCCTCGCGGGATGCCATTTTCCATTATATTCAAAGCTCCCCCGGAACTGACTTCACCGAGATCTCCAAAGAAACCGGGGTGACTCAGAATTCGCTCCGCTACCACCTGGCAGTTCTGAGACTTATGAATAAAGTGACATTGCTGGAGTCCTCCCGGAATACCCGGTATTATGAAAACTCAGGTAGTTATTCCCTGTTGTCCGATGATGGCATTCTGGTTATCAGAAAGGAAGGCAGGACTGCCCGATATGAAATTAATCGTGAGGCACTGCCATATCTTGAAAAATATCTTCCTCTGTTTGATACATCATTTGACCCGGAAGGTACTCGGTGATAAATCGTTTATTATATCTTTATGAATTGCTTGTCGTGGACAACCAGTGTTTGTCCCATAAATTAGAGGCCAGGTCCGCCAGGGGTAAGATTGCGGCAAGACCCGGTTCCGCCCGTAGGCACAGGATCATTTTCTCCACACAGAATATGAAGATTTTTCCCATGCCTCCGAGCCACTTAAAAAAAGTTGAGGTTGGGAAACATGAAAAGACTAAAAATTGGCGTAGTGCTGCTGGCATTGTTGCTGACAGCGCTTGTTGGCACAGCAAGTGCATATTACGGAGTAAGTGCAGAATGGGTAAATTATTACCAAGGAACAGGTCTTTCCGATTTATCCAACAACGATGAGAATGCTCAAGGATTCTATTATGGACTTGGTGGGGATTCTTCATGGATCGGTAATTTCATCAATGGGGATGATAATGCCATGGAAAAACACTGGAAAGATCCCAGCCATAGCGGTGTTGATAATAGTTATATTGACAACGCATATTTCGGCTTTTTTTCCGGTCATGGCTCACCCAGCGGTTTCCGTTTCAGGACTAACGATGATGATACTCTCTTAAGTTACAGTGATGCACTTTGGGGAAATACACATCTCGATTGGGTAGCGTTGGATGCCTGTGAAGTTCTTAAGCAATCCAGTTATTCAAACTGGTACAATGCATTCGGTGGCATTCATTCAATTGTTGGATTTGATTCCACAGCAACGGATGTAACTAATCGCGGAAGCAATTTTGCAAGCCGTATTGATGGAACATTAACGACACAACCAGTTATCACAGCATGGTTCATGGCTGCAGCGGATACGGAGTCCTCAACACATTATGCGGCAGCGCTAGCCAAAGATGGTTGCTGGAGCGATTATGTATATGGGCATGGCAGTCAGGGGACACCCGGAACATCATTCCTATACCAACGGTATCAATGCTAACGAGGTGCGAAAATGAAAAAAATTATTGTTGGACTCGCAGCTTTTGCGATCATTACATTATGTGCAGGGTATGTATTGGCATACTCATCGATGGGCAATGTAATCACACCCACTCAAAAAGATAGTATCAATCTCCTCGGATCTTCTAAAGGATACTCCAATACTAATGTGTCGTTTGAACTTCAAACATCATATCCCGACGTTCCTGAACAAGTAACGATCTACAATGCTGAATCCCCCAAGGTCTCCAAAGAATCGTTTGTGACTCTAGGAAAAAATGTCGGCATATCAGGTTCATTAAAAGAAGCTCAAAATGAGCTTGTTCTTTCAGACAGTACTCATATTCTAGAAATTCATGAAAAATCGGGCAGGATGGCATATATAGACAACGTCCGTTGGAATCAGATAACTGGAAAAGATACTCCAGCTGCTATTCCATCAGATTCAGAGGCCAAAAAGATTGCATCGGAATATTTATCAAAATTGGATCTAATGCCGAAGGATGCAGTTTTTTCACAAGTAGAACATCAACAAATACTTGCAGTGGATTCAACAGGGAAGACAACAAATGTTCCGTATGAAGCCATCAAGGTCTCATATAAACGGAGTATTGAAGGTTTCCCCGTTGTTGGAGCCGGCTCGAAGTTATCTGTTGAAGTTGGTGGCGGTGGAGATGTTCTCCAAATGTACAAATTATGGAGAAACTATTCCCCTGACGAAAAAATGCTAATAATTACTCCAACGCAGGCATTCGATGAGTTTAAAGCGCAGGGTATTTCGGGGATTTCCGCGAATGGTTCTACTACTGTTAAGATCACAAAAATGTACTTAGCATATTATGAAGCATCTGCAATGGAAGAGCAAAATCAGTTCTTACCGGTCTATGTCTTTGAAGGCAAACTTGATAATCAGGGAGAAACCAGTGAATTTACTGAGTATGTCCCGGCTATTTCGGATCTTGGACCAACAATTCCCTCCACCAAATAATTAAAAAAATCAAAATTATTTTTATTGGTGTGTATTTATGCGGAAACGAGCACTCTTATTGGTAATATTTGCAATCATAGCCTGCATTGGTATTCTGTTTGCTTTATTTACTCTTGGAATTATTCCCTCATCCTCACTGAAGGTCAATACTCATGAAAGTGTCCCTGACTATCAGAAACTTAATAATACATCTGACCATTTGGTGAATGAAAATCGATCTGGTCAATCCCATCTAGAAATTTACGTTCCGGATACCAATACTACATACCGGATATTCCCCGATCAACCCGAATATGATCCACTTCTAGAGAATCTTACCGTTATTCTTCAATCACTCAAATACCAAGCAAAATGCTCGCCTCCTTACGATGAATTTCAGGCGACGAAAGATGGATACCGGTATATTTCATTCGTATCCCAAGATATTGTATCTGCCCGGTATTGTTATAACAACGAATCTGCGAGATGCAGGAATATTCCGACAAATGATGTTACAATTCTGTTGAAAAAAACGGCAGGGAATGACACCAACACAGAGTGTGCTGATACCGGCTCGATTGTTACCTACCGAAATGGAGTGGACGGAGGAATCTGGAGCCTGAGTGAAAACGACGCGTTTCTCCTGAATAATCTCACGAAAAATGTGCAGGAGATCATCGGACAATAAGGTACCAAGTATCCCTGAAATTGTTATCTCGCGTGATAATCACTTACCCTGGAGGAAATAAAACCGGTACGGATTCTTCAATTTAACATTCATTCCCAAAATAGTGAGATAATACAGCACACGTCTTCGGGTCTTGGCGGATCAAAAACTGGAGTTTACCGGGATCTTAGAAATACACACTGCATCAGGACGGGAATGGTTCGATTGCGGTAAGGATAGATGAGACCTGGAAAGTTAACCAGTCCGTTGTCAGCACGATATACGACCGTATCTCTGAACGAGGAAAGAAATTCAACATACAGAGTGTTCCCTGCAAATTTATCACGATGGGATTTGGGAGACCTGAGGCTGCCGTGAATACGATGCCCTGATCGCGGCCGTGTTCTGGTGATCAGTCTTAACAGATGAATCGATCTTTTTAGAAGCCACAGTCCGGATATTTTTTTGTACGGGCACGCGATCAAAAAAGGTTCCGATCTTTTTAAATAATTGTCCGCTCGCGACCGAAGGTTATCCGGAAAATGTGAGGTGGGTTGGAGCGGGAAAATGGGAGAAGTTACATTCCTCCCCGCAAGCGGAACAATTACCGACGTTTCATATACTCGCCGAAGATAAAACCTTAAATCTCTCTCCGATTCCCCAAATACGCCCATTCTGCGCCCCATATAATGCCCATAAACGGCCCATAGAAGCGTTTTGGCAGCCTTTTTTTTCGGGACCGGTCGAAAGGTGATTTTACCTGAGATCTGGGCTTAAAACCACGTTTATGCAAGCCGTTTATTTCGTCCGTTTGGTAAAATATTCGCAATTTGAGCTCCTTTTAAAACGAAGACCAGATTGAGCTTCTTTTGGATCCGGAAAAGGGGAATCGGGGCGCAATTTAGGGCCGGATTGGTGCGGCTCAGATTTGGAGGAATATAGGGTAGCCCGACCCTGCCCCCCAGGGGGACCACACCTGCCGGATCCGGTCCCTGCAAAATCCCTTACTCACACCCGTGTTTCCCGGTCCAGGGCCTGGTTGCAGAGTTCATCGCAGCGCCGGATGAACCGGTTTTCCCGGGGAACATTCCGGAAATGGATATCCCTGAAATTCTTTTCAACTATCGCAAGCTCTGCCCGAAGTTGGGCAAGATGGGGTTTTGTAATGCGGTACTGGTTATTGATCTGCTTTATCACGAGCTCGCTGTCGGACCAGACCGTTACGGATTCCCGGGCAAATTCCTGTGCCTTTTTGAGTGCGGAGAGGATCGCGTAATATTCCGCAGTATTATTGGTGGTCTTTCCCAGTGTTCCGGAGTCTTCAAAGATAATCTCATCATTTCTGACGAAGATGAACCCGAATGCTGCCGGTCCGGGATTTCCCCGCGAGGCCCCATCGGTATACACATCAAGAGGTGCAGAGGGGGACGTTTTGGAAGTAACGCCAGACATTATCATTAACGATTGCAGCATGAGGGAAAAAGGTGATGGGATTCCAACTTGCCACAGCCCATTGAGGGGCGGGTTCGGTCTTTTGGTATCGCGGGGGCTGATTGCCCCCACACCCCCACGAGTGAGGACGGGCGCTGACCCTGATGGAGAGGGCACGCAGCGGATCTGAATGGATAAAACTGCACTTGCCCGGCTGTGCTCCATGAGGGGCACTCGCAGCGGTGAGAACTCGCATTGGTTTTAACCGGTTTTCGTTTGGATAAATAAAAAACTGCACCCTTTCTAGTACGCCTCATCGTGATGCACAAATCTCAAAAGGACAATCGCATGTTCCCTGGCATCAATCTCGTAGACTAAAACAAAATGCCCGATATGAACCCGCCACAGCCCTTTGAGCGGCGGGTGCAGGGGTTTACCCGATTCCGGGTTCTCCACAAGGAGCCAGATCTTCTTTTTTAGTTGCTCATACCGAGCAGGATCTTTGGCACGAACTTTACGGCAGGCTGACGCAAGATCCGGATGGATGACGACCCGGTAACTCATGTTTCGATTTCCTTAAAAAAATCATCGACCGATTCGTACGTCTTCCCTTTTCCCTTTCTGATATCCGCCTCGGCTTTTTTCACCTGTCTGACAAATTCCGGTTTGATTGCCGATTCCGGGGGATAGACCGTCTCATCGATCTTCTCCTCGATCCGGTCGAGCCGTGTTACGATATCGGATAGAAGCATCTCGATTTTCCGGTTTCCGGCTGCGTCCAGGGAGGATTCATGGACACCGGCAGGCATCAGGGTCCCGGTATTTTCAAAGGCCGGCGTATAGGTTATTCCGGATTTCTTTGTGCTTTTTGTGCCCTTCGACCGGGTCCCGCGTCCAGATGGCATGATCATCCTTTGCATAATCTCGGGTGTAATTCTTCAAGTATCTTGTGCCGGCCCAATCCCTTCCGGAACTAGCCACCCCGCCCCCTCAGCACGATCGGCCACCCCCTTCTCCATCAGGGTACGGAGGGGGCACCCCCCTCGTCCGACGAAAGGTTCCACCCGAAGCATACGTTCCGGTGCCGGGACCAGGGGGGTAGTCCCCCCTCCTGCTGAGTGAGGAGGGGGGAGGGGTCTGAGGCTCAGGGTAAGTTGGTGGGGAGGTGGGGGGTCCCGAACTGTACGGGAGGGGGACTACCCCCCCATCCCGGTTTTTTCTTGTGCACGGGTTCACGTCAGAGTTCCACGGGAAACGATACCCCGATTTATGGAAACAGGGGGGGTAGTCCCCCCTCTTGCTGAGAGAGGAGGGGGTGGGGGCCGGATGCGATCATGGGAGGGGGTACCCCCTCCCCCCTCTAGTCCGCGACCGGCACTTTTCCTGCACGCCCAAAACCATCGCTTCGCGTGGAATCTACGGCGGGGAACCGGGTCTTTCGGCATTTTCCCGGAGTGTGGCGGTTCGCCCGTCCGGGCGCTGGTAGGGGAGGGGGGTGACCCCCACCCGGCCCGGCAGATGGGGGGGAGGGTGCCCCCCACTTTGATCGAAAGAAGGGGAGGGGGGTGGGGGGGTACCCCCCCACCCCCGGGTCTGCGACCGGGATTTTTTCTAAATGGTTTGAACCGTTGTTTCGCGGGGGGGTGATTTTGGGGGAAATGTGGAGGGGGTTTCGCGGCCGGGCCGGTCAAGAGATGGGGGGTTGCCAAAAAATCCGGATAAGTCTGATGGTATCGCGGGTGCTGTCGCCCCCACACCCCCACGAGCGAGGAGCGCCGCCGCCCCCGACGGGGCGCCCCCGCGGCGGATCAAGGACGGGAAAACCGCACTTGCCCCGAGAGGGTTCCTGATTCGGGGAATCCACTCATAGTAAGAAAAAGCAGGTTTAATGGATTTTTATGTTCCTTCAAATATCAATAGGTTAATAGTAGATGGTGTAGATTCTAAAATATGTGGGAGAAAAATCAGGAAATAAAGTTAGAACTTATCCTCAGAGAACGAGACAGAATACATCAAATCATTGAAAATCGATACACCTTGAGATATCAAGTTGCTGCTATCTTTATTGCATTAATCTCTGGATTATGGACTGCAATTGCAGCAATTGTTGCAGCAACATTTGATAAATTTTTAACAGATTTATCATATCCTTCAATACTCTTGGGAATTGGATTTTGCTGCTCTATTGTTTTACTTGTATTATGGAGAATATTTACTAATATAATTCTTACAGAAACGGATGATTTGCAGCTTATATTTTCTACATTGCAAAGATATTTTGAACATATAAATGATAAAGATTTTCAACTCAAAATTTGGGATGAACCCGCTTTTTTAAAGCAAAAGGAAATAGTTGGTTTGGATGAAGATTTAAAGGAATTAAAAACATATATCGGTGACAGATGTAAGAAAAAATATAGAGAAAAATCAGAGCAAATCATAATAAAGATTAATGGTCTTCTGGAATCAGATAATGAAGCGAAAAAACGAGATTTGTTGAATAAAATCAAATTTGAAAACCGGTTTAAATTTACTAATCGTATTGCTATATTCGATCGGACTGCATTTTCTGCAATAATTATTTTATTAATATTGTCAATCGTAGTGCCCATTATATTTTTTATAATTACAGTGTTTATTCCGAAAATTCCCATCGATCAAATACCTATAACTAATATTATTGAATTATTAGCATTTGTGGGCATTGTAATAATAGAATTGATAATGATCTATCTGTTCGATAGACGATTGAAACCGATTCGCCAAGACTTATGGTGGAATAGAGATTTGATTGAATCTCTTGACAGAGAAATCCCGAAATAAGAAAAAAAGTACAAGCGTTAAAACGAGATACAATCTCGTAAACGGCTATTCTCCTCAACAACCCAAAACATACATATGGGGAAGCGGATTCAATGATCTCCCTCTACACACACACCATGCTACACTGTAGCACACACAATTATATACCCCGAGCTCCAACCAGTAAGTATGCAGGACGAGTGCCACAGCATTCATGAGGGTTTTTTTGCCCGTGAACGTCTTTATCTCCACTAGTTCACCCGCCCGTTGCATCAGTGAAATCGTTTCTGAACCGCTCTTGAAGACAGAGACCGCATGGTCCCGCTTCTTTGGCTTTTTTGGCTTTTATTACCGGTTTTATTTCTGGTATTGATCAAGCCCCTTGGTTTGCACATTAGGTTGTTTGTGTGAAGCAGGGGAGGATATTGTTGTTACTATGAGAGGAAAAGAAATTCGTCTGGAAAGAATCATGAACCGCAATACGAAAAAGACCGTGATTGTCCCGATGGACCACGGTGTCACGAACGGTCCGATCCCGGGCCTCATCGATATGTCGCAGGCAGTAAACCTTGTCGCAGACGGCGGGGCAAACGCGGTGATCGGGCATGTGGGCCTTGCGCTCTACGGCCACCGACAGGGAGGCCGGGACATCGGGCTTATCCTGCATTTGTCCGCGAGCACGTCCATCTCACCGGACCCGAACGAGAAAGTTCTCGTCAATTCGGTAACCAATGCGCTGAAGATGGGCGCCGACGCGGTCTCGATGCATGTCAATATCGGCGCAGAGTCCGAGGCCCGGATGCTCCAGGACCTCGGGAACGTCGCGGTGGAATGCATGGAATGGGGTATGCCGCTCCTTGCGATGATGTACCCGAGAGGGAAGAACATCAAGAAGGAGAACGATGTTGACCAGGTCAAGCTCGCCGCCCGGGTCGCAGCCGAACTCGGCGCCGATATCGTAAAGACCGTGTACACCGGTGACCCGGAATCGTTCCGGGAAGTGACCCGGGGCTGCCCGGTCCCGGTCGTGGTCGCCGGAGGTTCAAAGACGGATGACCGCACAACACTGGAATTAATAGAAGGCGCGATGGCCGGCGGGGCGGCAGGCATCTCGATCGGGAGAAATGCGTTCCAGCACCGGACCCCGGATAAGTTTGTCCGGGCCGCAGCCTGTATCGTGCACCAGAACAAGAGCGTCGAAGAAGCGCTCAAAGTCCTCAACGGGTAACGTGACAGACATGATCGGAAAGGAAATCAGGATCGAACGGATCATCGACCGGAACACGGGACGGGCCGTGATAATCCCGATGGACCACGGGTTTTCCATGGGCCAGATCGACGGCCTGCTGGACATGACAAAAGTGATCACCGATGTGAGCGAAGGCGGGGCAAACGCGATTGTCCTCCACAAGGGCATGGTCAAGCGCGGCCACCGGAGGCATGGCCGGGACATCGGGCTTATCGTCCACCTCTCGGGCAGCACCTCGCTTAACCCGGACCCAAACGACAAGGTGCTCGTCTGCTCGGTCGAAGAGGCAATCGCCCTTGGCGCCGATGCAGTCTCGATCCACATCAACCTCGGTGCGCCAAACGAATCGAAGATGCTTGCCGATGGCGCAAAGATCGTCCGGGACTGCAACCGGTGGGGAATGCCGCTCCTTGTGATGATCTACCCAAGAGGAAAGGGCGTCGATCCCACATCACCCCAGACCATCGGGCAGTGCGTGAGAGTCGCAGAAGAGCTCGGCGCAGATATGATCAAGACAAGCTACCCGGGGAATCCAGAAGCCTTTACGAGGATCACCAAAGCCTGCTCGGTGCCGGTCTTTGTCGCCGGGGGGGAGAAGTGCAGCGATCTTGAATCGCTTGAGATGATCCGGGATTCGGTCGCTGCCGGAGGGGCCGGCGTCTGCATGGGACGAAACGCGTTCCAGCGCGACAACACCCGGGCCTTTGTCCAGTCCATCTGCCGCGTCGTTCACCACAAGGTCGATCCCAAAAAAGCCCTGGAGCAGCCGTAAATGAAACAGTTCTGGGTGGATGTCCGCCCGTGGAACAAGGAGATCGCGACGACCGCAATCGAGAGCGGTGCGGATGCACTTGTTGTCGAAAAGGCCGGCGATGTAAAGAAGCTTGGCCGGATCGCAACGGTCGCTCCCGATGGCGACCTGAAGCCCGGCACCGATGTTGTCGAGTGCTCCATCACGGACAAGGCAAGCGAGAACGAGGCGGCACAGAAAGGAAAGAACCGGATCGTAGTCGTGACCACGAGCGACTGGACCGTGATCCCGCTCGAAAATCTCGTTGCCCAGTCCGGGAAGATCATTGCGACCGTAAAAGACGTGCATGAAGCCGGGCTTGCCCTTCATGTCCTTGAAAAAGGAACGTACGGCATCCTGCTCAAAACCGAAAACCCGGCCGTTGTCCGGGAAGTTGCAGCACTGGTGAAATCATCGACCGGTTCGGTAAACCTCGTCCCCTTCACGGTGACAAAGATCCACCCGGTCGGGATGGGCGACCGGGTCTGCGTGGACACCTGTTCGATGCTATCGGACGGCGACGGCATGCTGATGGGAAACACCTCATCAGCGATGCTCCTTGTCCATGCCGAGACGCTCGAAAACCCGTACGTTGCTCCACGGCCGTTCCGGGTAAACGCCGGCGCAGTGCATGCGTACATCCTCCTCCCGGACGGGAAGACCGCGTACCTTGCCGATCTTTCCATTGGCGGGAAGGTGCTTGTCACCGACCGGAAGGGATCCGCCCGGACCGCGATTGTGGGCCGGACAAAGATCGAGAGCAGACCGCTGCTCCTTGTCGAAGCAGAAACCCAAAAAGGCGGCACAAAGGCGAGCCTCATCCTCCAGAACGCCGAGACCATCCGGCTTGTCGGCCCCGAAGGAAACGCGATCTCGGTCGTGAACCTTGCGGTCGGCGACAAAATCCTCGGCTGCGCCCTTGAAGGCGGCAGGCACTTTGGCATGCCGGTCAAAGAGACTATCCGCGAGAAGTGAGCATGAAGGCAGGAATCATCGGCGGGACCGGGAAGATGGGCAGGCTCTTTGTCCCGGTCTTTGAGCGGGCGGGGTACGAAGTTCTCGTATCCGGCCGCTCGACATCGGTCACGAATACCGACATTGCGACTGTCTGCGATCTTGTGATTGTCTCGGTCCCGATCCGGGAGACCGTCCGGGTCATCGGCGAGATTGCACCCCTGATGCGGGAGGAGCAGCTGCTCTGCGATTTTACCTCGCTCAAGGTTGCGCCCGTTGCCGCCATGCTTAAGTCAAAGGCTTCAGTCATCGGCCTCCACCCGATGTTTGGCCCCACGGTCTCATCCATTGCCGGCCAGAAAATCGTGGTCTGCCCGGCCCGTGCCGATGCGGCAACGACAGCAAGGCTCACCGCAGTCTTTACGAATGCGGGAGCGGAATGCACCGTTACCACCCCGGAGGAGCACGACCGGATGATGGCAGTCGTCCAGGGCCTCACGCACTTTGTCACGATCTGCATGGCCGACACCATGCGCCGGGTGGGGATCGATATCCGGGCGACCGAACCGTACATGAGCCCGGTCTACCAGATCGAGCTTGGCCTTGTCGGCCGTCTTCTCTCGCAGGACCCGGCGCTCTATGCAGATATTCTTGAACAAAACCCGTACGTTCCCGAAGTAGTCGATGCATGCCGGTCGGCTGTCGGTGACCTTTCGGCTATCGTTAAGGCCGGTGAACTGGATGCATTTGCAGAGTTCTTCAGGAATGACACCCGGCACCTCGGGGAGTACTGCAAACGCGGCCAGGACCTGACCGATTCCCTCATCGAATGCATGGTGAAGAAATGACGGTCATCACGCTTGGTCCCGAAGGGACCTTCTCCCACGAGCTCGCCCTCAGGCTCGGATGCCGGGACATCGTGCTCGAACCGACCATCCACAGCATCTTTGCCGCAGTCGCTGGCGGGAAAGGAGACGGGATTGTCCCGATCGAGAATTCTGAGGCCGGGGGCGTCGGACCCACACTCGACGGCCTCATGCATCACCCGGTCACTATAACGGGCGAGATGTACCTCCCGGTCCACCACAATCTCGCATCGCTGGTGCCGGAAGACCGGATCCGGGTGATCTACGCCCACCCGCAGACTCATGAGCAGTGCAGTGAATACCTTGAAACAAAAAAGATCCCGGTGATCCACACGAGCAGCAACGCACAAAGCGCCCTTGAGGCAAGGAAAACCCCGAACGCGGGAGCTATCCTCTCGATTTCGGCCGCCGCCCTCTACACCATGCCGGTCATTGCAGAACGCATCGAGAACAACCCGAAGAACGTGACCCGGTTTGTCCGGATCTCGGCAGCCCAAAAAGCACCGGACCCTGCCGCGACCGCACGGACCGGATGCGAAAAGAAGTGCAGCATTCTCATCGACCCGGACACTGACCGGGCCGGCCTTCTCTGCGACATCCTTACGGTCTTTGCAAAAAAAGCGGTGAACCTCACCCGGATCGAGTCGAGGCCATCAAAGCGGGGGATGGGAAAATACGTTTTCTTCCTCGATTACAGCGTCTCGCCCGGCACGTTTGAGGCGCTTGCGGAGTTAAAAGCCATAACAAAGGTAAAAGACCTCGGCTGCTACCTGGAGATCCTGGTCCCTGAAAACAGGGCAAACGGTACAAACAGTACCGGTACACCAGGAAAGAGTATGGGGGGAAGCGTATGATAGTCACGCTCCCCCAGCGGCGCGGGATCGGGATGACCGTTGCCGCCCCGCCTTCAAAGAGTTACACTCACCGGGCCCTTGTCATCGGGGCACTTGCAGAAGGGACCACCACCATCTCCCATCCCCTTATGGCCGAAGATACCCTGCTCACCATAGATGCGCTCAAAAAACTCGGCACAACGATCGAGATCGACGAGCACCATGTGGCGGTCGTGGGCTGCAACGGGAAATTCTCCTGCAAAAAAGAGACGGTCCTTGACTTAAGAAACTCCGGGACAAGCCTGCGCCTCCTTGCCTCGCTTGCCCTGCTTGCCGACAACGCAGTTATCCTGACCGGGACTGCCCGGATGCAGCAGCGGCCGGTTGGTCCCCTCGCAGATGCACTCAGGAAACTGGGGGGTAATATTGGTTTTAAAAACCGGCCCGGCTATCCCCCGGTTTCTGTTGGAGGGAGACTCCGGGGCGGCCCGGCTACCATTGACGGTTCGCAGAGCAGCCAGTACATCTCGTCGATTCTTCTTGCTGCCCCGTATGCAGAAGAAGAGATCACACTCTCCATCATCGGGACACCTGCCTCGCAGTCGTATCTCGACATTACCGCAGATGTCATGGAGGATTTCGGGGCGGAAATAAAACGGGACGGCTATTCCCGGTTTACCGTGAGCAACAAGGCACGCTATAACGGCCACACGTATGTAGTCGAAGGCGATTACTCCTCGGCCTCGTACTTCTTTGCCCTTGCCGCCATCTGCGGGGGAAAAGTTACAGTGACAAATCTCAACCCGGACCCGGTGCAGGGCGACCGTTTCTTCCTTGAGGCACTCTCGCGGATGGGTTGCGCTGTCAGCTATGGCCACGAGAGCGTGACCGTGGAACACACCGGTGCCCTCAAAGGGATCACCATCGATATGTCCTCGTCTCCCGACACCGTCCAGACGCTCTGCATGGTCGCGGCAGTCGCAAAGACCCCGACAGTCATCACCGGTGTCGCGCACCTGAAATACAAGGAGAGCGACCGGGTGGCAGTCACGGCAGACCGGTTAAAAAAACTCGGCAGTAATGTGACAACCGACACCGACCGGATCGTGATCATGCCGGCCCCGCTCCATGGTGGTTCCATAGACCCGGCAAATGACCACCGGACTGCGATGAGCTTTGCCGTGCTCGGCCTTGGCATCGGAGGGGTCTCGATAACCGGCGCCGAATGTGTCAACAAGTCCTTCCCGGACTTCTGGAAGATCCTCGCGGAGCTGATAGAATGAGCCGGATAAAGCGCATCGTCTTTACCGGCTACCGGGGCACGGGAAAGTCGTCAATTGGAAAACGCGTGGCCCGGACACTCGGCGTCCCGTTCCTTGACACCGATGTGCTCGTGGAAGAACGGGCAGGAAAATCCATCCCGTCGATCTTTTGTGATGACGGCGAGGCCCGGTTTCGCGAATACGAGCGGGAGGTCATCGCATCCCTTCCCGGACAAGATGTCGTGATTGGGACCGGCGGGGGTGTCGTTACTGACCCGGCAAACATGGAATTTCTCCGGGCGGACAGTGCCTGTATTCTTCTCTCAGCATGTGCGGAGGCCATCGCACAACGGCTCGAACGGGAGCCCCGCCCGCCGCTCACCGGCCTTTTACCGGAAGAAGAGATCCGGGAGATGCTTTCCCGGCGGCGGGAGGCATACCGGGCATCGGCAGACTTTTGCATCGATACCAGCACAACGACCGCAGATGAGGCGGCAGACCGGGTCCTCGCAATAATACGGGACAGCTCAATTCCAAATGCAGGACGGGAAATCGCGAGGGCGTTCTTTTCCCCCGGCCGGCTTCCCGTTGCCGAACAGCCCGCAGTCGACCGGATCCTTGCAGACCCCGGCTCCCGACCGGACTATGACCCGCTCACCCGGCTTCTCGGTGTTGCCGGTTTCCCGGCAGGGCACAGCAAGAGTCCAAAGCTTTTCAACACCCTCTTCACGAAATACCGGCTCAACTGCCATTACACCCGGTTCGAACACACCGATATCGGAGAGATCCTGAAGACCGCCCGGGCCGTCGGGGTAAAGGGGCTCTCGGTCACCATTCCCTTTAAGACATCCGTGATCCCGTATCTTGACGAGGTCGACGCCCACGCGGCCCGGCAGATCGGGGCGGTCAACACGGTCATCTTTGCGTGCGGGACGGCAATCGGCTACAACACCGACTGGATGGGGATCCGGCAGCCCCTTGAAGGAAAGGCCGGGTCAAAGGCGGTCCTTCTCGGGGCCGGGGGAGTTGCCGCAGGTGCAGCATTTGCCCTTCTCGATCTCGGGATGGATGTTACCCTCCTCAACCGGACTGAAAAGAAGGCGGAAACGCTCGCCGGGCGATTAGGATGCTCGTGGGCTGAATGGGACGCCTTTAATACCCTGAAACCCGATATCGTGGTAAACGCAACGCCGCTCGGGATGTTCCCGGACACGTCAAGCCCCCTCAGCGCAGACCAGCTGCACCCTGAAATGACGGTCTTTGACCTGGTCTACACTCCTCCGGTGACGCCGCTTATCGCGATGGCCCGAAAGGCCGGGTGCGAAACAATTACCGGGACCGATCTCTTCGTCATCCAGGCAAAAGAGCAGTTCCGGTTGTTCTTTGGGATCGATGTGCCGCTTGATACCCTGAGGGAGCTGGTTGCATGAGCATGAACACATTCGGGAAAAATTTCAGGATCACAACATTCGGAGAGAGCCACGGCCCGGCTGTCGGCGCCGTCATCGATGGCTGCCCGGCAAACATGGAGCTTTCGGCAGCAGACATCCAGCCCCTTCTTGACCGGAGGAGACCGGGGCATTCGCCGCTTGCGACTGCAAGAAAAGAGTCCGATACGGTCGAGATCCTCTCCGGCGTTTTTGAAGGAAAGACCACCGGGATGCCCATTGCGCTCCTGGTGAGAAACGAGAATGCGCATTCGTCCGACTACGAGAAGATCAAAGATGCATTCCGGCCCGGCCACGCGGATTTCACGTACCAGGAAAAGTACGGCATCCGGGACTACCGGGGCGGGGGCCGGAGTTCGGGCAGGGAGACGGTCGGCCGGGTTGCAGTCGGGGCGGTTGCGCTCAAGTACCTTGCATCCCGGGGGATCACCGTGACCGGCCATATTATCTCTGTGCATGGCAAGACCGGGCCGGCGGAGATCGAGCAGGAGATCCTTGCGGCAAAAGCAGCCGGGAATTCCGTGGGCGGCATCGTTGAGATCGTAGCGAAAGGCTGTCCCGCGGGTCTTGGCGACCCGGTATTCGGGAAACTTGATGCGCAGATTGCCGGGGCCATGATGGGAATCGGGGCAGTAAAGGGTGTCGGGATCGGCGACGGGTTTGCCGTAGCAGAAAAATTCGGGACCGAAAACAACGACCCGATGACCGCAGAGGGATTTGAAAGCAACCATGCGGGCGGGATCCTTGGGGGGATCTCGACCGGCCAGGATATCGTAATCCGGATCGCGGTCAAACCGACGCCCTCGGTTGCGATCCCTCAGAAGACCCGGGACATCCACGGGAATGCGGTTGAGATCACGGTTGGCGGCCGGCACGACCCCTGCATCGCTCCCCGGATCGTTCCGGTGGCAGAAGCGATGCTTGCCCTTGTCCTTGCCGACTGCCTGCTCGAACAGGAAAAATACCGGCAGGGCCCTCGTCCCTGAAATCTTCTCTTTTTGGCAACCCGTACTGCCCGGACAAGAAAGAAGAGTTAATCCCGTTCTTCGTCATTTATTCAGGTATGGAGAGGAAAACAACAGCCGGCCTGCTCCTTCTCGCCTTTGCGGCATTCTTTCTCCTTGCCGCAGGCTGCACAGGACAGTCCGCCGCTTCAGAAACCGTCACAACGTCACCGGTAACAACCGCCCCGGTAAGCGCGACGGCAGCAGTAACGCCATACAAGACCGTGACCCACTCCGCTACCCCGGGACCGGTCCAGACGGTTCCCGATTACGAAGCGATCTCGGTCACGGTCGACCGGAACACCATCACGGAGAACCCGATTATCACGACAACCTTCAACGGCGGCTTTGGCCTTGGCATGACAGAACGCATGGAGGTCACGGTCATCAGGTCTGACGGGAAAACCGAAACCGGGTACTGTGACAGCTCCGGGATCGGGTCGAGCGTGACCCTTATGGGAACGACCGGAAACGACCGGGTGATTGTCGATGTCACCATGAGCGATGGCATCCAGTACACCATCATCGACCAGTACTATCCTTTCCCGGGCGGCGACCTGGCATAAGAAAATTTTTCTTTTTTTTGTTTGTCCTGTACCAGGAAGTACCTGGAAAAAATCGTCGGAACTCCCCAGTGCTTACGGGTCAAACCGGGACTGGTACTCCGCCCTGAGCCGTTTTGCCATCGGGCTGCGGGCATGAAGCCGTTGTGTGGCTACCCGGGTTTTTTCAAGATGCTCCATGATGAGGATAAGTCCCGTCCGTGACGGGAGAACCCCGGCAAAGAAGAACCCGTTTCTCTGCGCTGATGCGGCAGCGGCCGGTGCACCGGGATCGCCAAGGTCGATATGCAACCGGATGGTTTGCGTCCCGGACCGGATAAACTGGTGTACCTGCTCGTAGATGACATCACGGTAATCCGGGCCGATGGAACGCAGCCAGAGATACCCGGTCCTCCACTCAGCATCAGTTGCATGCCCGGCCTCGGTTGGTGCCAGGGGAAGATACCCACCTGACCCTGACATGAGGCGAATCCCGAGCGCAGCACCGATATCCATGATGAGTCGTGCATACTCGGGAGGGAGATACTGCGGACCGTATTCAGGATTGACATTCATCTTTGTACAGATGTACAGGCTCTCACGGTGCCGAAGCTTCCCGGTGAGATCCATGAACGCCAGCCCCTCGGCTATCGCTCCCGGTAAAAATACGGTCGGGACAAATTCCTGCCGGTTGAGAATCCGCTGGGGATATGCATAGGCGGTCGGTGCCGATGCTGCAATGCAGAAATAATTCCTGTCAGAACCATTCCGCGCCATGAACTTTGCGAGCTGTTCTCCGATCCCCCGGTTGCGCCATTCCGGAGCAACCGAGAGGGTCGTGATACACCCGATCTCAGGATACCCGGAATAGGGCCGGAGGGCTGCATACCCAATCACCTGTCCGTCCCCGTCACAGGCTACCACACTGGATCTGTCGCTTTGCGTACTCATCTCCCGGATACGGGCCGGGTCGTACAGGTATTTTTCCGGGAACGTATCTCGGTATACCCGGTAGATCAGGCCGGAAACCTCCTCTGCCTCACCGCCCTGCATCGCATGGATATTTACCGGTCCACCGGTGCCTGTCGGGATCTCTGCCTTGTTTTGTGCCGGATCAATACCTTCCGGTCGAACTAATGCCATAATCCTCGTCACCTCTCTTTTTTTGTGACTGTACCGGAAGGATGAGCCGGTACAGGATCCATAACCACTACGCCATTTGCAGGGCTGCAATGACCCGGGAGATCCACCATCTTCCCGTGCCAGGAGACCCGGTCATTTCGATCACGTGCACCATCTCATGCGGGCCGGCCTTTGCGGCATGACAAAAACCCCGGGGCCATTTCAGGAGATTGCCCGGGTTCTCTACCCTCATCAAAGGAATTCCTAAAGAAATTCCTCAAGAGTGATGCAGTTGCGCCGGTCGGGCCGGACTGCTTCATCTCCGGATTGGCTGACAGGACATTACGCCATATCGGAACTTCTGATCCGGCCGGGGGGTGTTTGGGTATATTTCCTGTCGGGTTCCTGAAGACCTTCATCTGACACCACCATTACAGCCTTCCCGGAACCGGCATGGCCGTGTGCCGCCCGGGGGCAGCGGTTTTTTACAAATTATCGTGGGGCAAAATTGCATATATATGGCTTGAACTTGGAAAAGATCCAAACGGTTTTTTCCAGATTTTTAGATAAAACAGCAATCCAAAAGGAAAATTTCAAAAAAATTGCCGGCTCTTCTAAAAAAATCCGGGAAAACCTGCCGCTCATGAACCTCCCGTTCGGAAACACAATCTTATGTCGGGGTACAGGACCGGCCGTACAAAATGATGAATTCCCCCGGGGGAAGCGGGAAATATATGCAGGGACACAGGTCAGCTGTCAGCAATCACAATTTTTCCCGGGGAAGGTCCCCGGACCGGTAGTCCCGCAGATCAGGCTTGCGGTTCCCCGACAGGTCCAAGGGCGGCGCCGAACCGGGCAGTCTCGGCGGGCGGGCCGATCACAATCACTTCGTCCCCGACTTCGATTGTACAGTTCCCGTCCGGATTTGCAATCACGGCCCCATTGTGCTTGATGGCAAGAATGGAGATCCCGTAATCGCGGCGCACGTTAAGTTCGGACAGGCTTTTTCCGGCAAGAGGGGACGCCAGGGAAACCGGGAAGTTCCCGATCTCGCTGTCTGGCAGGTTAAGCTTGAGGTTTTTGAGGAGATCAGACCCGGTATCGGAAGGGCTCCGGAACATTTCATAGGTGCCCGACCGGACTTCACGGACGAACCGGTCGATGGTGGTCTTGGGGACAAGGTACTTCCGGAGGACCCGGGTGAAGATCTCTAATGAAGTCTCGAACTCTTCGGGAATTACTTCGTCAGCCCCAAGTTCCAGGAGGGTCTTTACTTCGTTCATGAACCGGGTCCGGACAATGATGTACATGTCGGGATTCATCTGTCTGGCCAGCCGGGTGATGACCCGTGACGATGGCGGGTCGTTTATTACCACCACAAGGATCCTGGCAGTTTCCACCCCGGCATAAGAGAGAATTGATGCGCTCGTTGCATCCCCAAAGAAAATCGGTTCGCCTTTTTCATGCTCCTTTGCGACAGTATCCGGGTTAAGGTCAATGATCCGGTAGGAAATCCCCCCTGCCTTTGCCGCCCGGGCCAGGTTGCGGCCGTTGAGTCCGTACCCGATAATGATGAGGTGGTCTTTGAGTGCCGGTTCTCCGTTTTGGGATTCATCGTCCTGTTTTATCACACCGTTGAACCGGGCCATGGCCGGTCGGCCGCACACAAAATCCGCCATCCGGGGACCGGCCGCGATTGCAAGAGGTGTCAAAGACATGGTAAGCACGGTTACTGCAAGGAAAATCTGCTCGGCGCCGGGATCAAAAAGCCCGTAATGCGTGCCGGGTATCGAGAGAATAAAGGCAAACTCCCCGATGTTGCAGAGGGCAAGGCCGGCAAGGACCGATGTGCGCAGCGAATGGCCGATACACAGCGACGCTCCCCCGGCAATGACTGCCTTGAGGACAAGAACACCGATGACAAGGACAACGATGAGGACCGGGTCCCGGAGGATAAACCAGAGGTTAAGGAGCATCCCGATCGAGATGAAAAAGAAACTCGTGAAGATATCCCGGAACGGCAGGATGCTTGCAAAAGCCTGGTGGAAATACTCTGACTCGGACAGGGTAATCCCGGCAAGGAACGCCCCAAGCGCGACCGAAAGGCCGATGCTTGACGTGATATAAGTGATGACAAAGCAGATCAGGATGATGCTTAACAGGAATATCTCCGGGCTCCGGGTCCCGGTGATCCGGGACATGACCCGGGGGATGAGGTATGCCGAGATGGCAAAGACCGCAGCAAGGAGCAGGGCAAGCGTGATCCCGAGGTTAAAGACCTCCCCGGTGACATCCGAAGTCTCCCCGGCAAGGATCGGGATGGCTATTAACATCGGGATGGTCGTGATGTCCTGGTAGATCGAGATCCCGAGCGTCACCCGGGCCTGGGGGCTGTCCATTTCAGCCCGGTCCTGGTAGATCTTGAGGGTAATCGCGGTACTGCTGTGGCAGACCAGGAACCCAAGGAAGACTGCCTGGTTGAGTGGCACGCCAAAAAAATGCGTGACAGCCAAGGTGGCAAGGATCGTCCCGGCCACCTGGAGCGTTCCGCCGATAACGACAATCTTGCGCATCTCATAGAGCGTCCGAAACGAGAACTGCATCCCGATAGTAAAGAGCAAAAAGATTATTCCAATCTCGGCAAGGGCGTCGACGATGGCCACATCTTTGATCAGGCCAAGACCGTAGGGACCGATTGCGATCCCGGTAACAATAAAGCCGACAATCCCCGGGATCTTTGCCCGGTTGCCGATGGCGATGATGATAACCGCTGCTGCAAAGATGATAATGATATCGAGCAGGTATCCGGTGATCATGTCACTCATGGCAGCAGCATCCTTGGATATTTGGAGAGATACAGATGTCCGGGAATATTGCCCGGAACGGTATTTGCATATTGTGCCCGGCCAGGCCAGGGTCCGGTGAGCCTGTCGTTACGGGTGGGGGCTACCGGAGGTTCCTGCTCACGCATGAGTTTCCTAAAAAAAACTCTGGTACTTCCGGCTCGGCAACAGGATAAACTCACCCTCATTTTAGCGGAAACGAAATTTCAGCAGCAGGTTCAAAGGGAATGCCGGGTAAGTCCCGTGCCCGGGGTGGCAGGGAAGATTCTCCCGGACCCTGCACCATGCAGTCTGGCAGGTTATTCGATCTCCGTTGCAGCACAGGACACTAGGGGCGGCAGTTTTTTGTCCCAATACATGAGGGAATATTACCCGAGGGTTACACAAGCATTCTTGTGAGCCGCGCAAATTCCTCGACCGAGTACTGCCCTTCCGCGGTCGCCTCGCCCGTATGGCAGTACACAAATTCCGATCCAAAGAGCGGGAGGATTGCCCGGGCATAGCGGAACTGCGAACCCATCACACCGGTGCAGACCGGCTTTTTTGCCGCCCGGGTAAACGCGATGAGATCGATAAGATCGTCTTCGTTTTGCGGGGTGACAATGATCTTTGCGATATCTCCGAACGCCCGGAGTTCCTGCTCGAGAATAAAAAGCACCGGGAGGGGAAGCATCCGGGCGGCATGGTGGGATGCGATGATCGTTTTCCCGACATCTTTTACGATTGCCGATTTTCCCGCAAACTGCTGCTCGACATCTACGTAATCCACAAGGGGAAGCACCGGTGCTATGCGTCCTGCCCACTCATCCGGGGTGCCGAAGTACCGCCCGCCTTCCTGTGCGGACCGGTATGTTGCAATAAGGGGAAGCGGGGAAAGTTTCCTGCATTCCCGCACGATCTCTATCGGGTCGCCATCCATAAGGTCAAAGCGGAGCTCGATAAGGCCGGCGCCCTGTTCCTGTACACAGGCAGCCTGTCCCAAGTCGGTGAGGGAAGCAACGATCTGCATATTCCATTACCGGTTCTCCTGCCTGCGACAAAAAGGTGCCTGAAGCAAGGGACCGGTTTATCCCCTCCCGGGTCGATGTGATGGATGATTATGGCAGATGAGGTTGTCGTACCGGTACTCAGATCCGCAGGTGGATCGCTTGCGGTATTTGGCGTCCTCGCATTCCTCATCCCCTTTACCGCAGCATTCCTTGCCGGGCTCCCGCTTTCGGCAGTCCTTGGCCTTGTCACAAGTGCCTTTCTCATCGAATACGGGGCAGCCCCCATCGGGATTGCCCTGGGCCTTTCGCCGGCATACGTGTTCTGTACGATCACCTGTGTCGAAGCCGGGATCTTCGTTCTCCTCTATGGTATCCTTGACTCTGCCGGCCGGACCTCGGGCCATATTCACCGGTTCCTTTCCTGGACCCGGTCGCTTGCAAAACGGTCGCGGCTCTTTGACCGGTACGGGATCTACGGCCTCTTCATCTGCGAGATCCTGCTCGGGGTGTACATCTGTGCCCCGGTCGCCCGAATGTTCGGGTGGCAGGAAGGACCCTCCTTTGCGATCACCATGGCCGGATACTGCGTTGCAGCCCTTGTGACCCTCCTTGCGACACTGGGCATCATCCGGCTCTTCTTTGCGTAAATACATACGAAAAAAATACGGAAAAATCACTATGCCAGAACAACCAATAAAACCCGACAACCGGGCACTTCCCGAACTGCTTGCCCCGGCCGGGTCAAAAGAGGCGCTCAGGGCCGCCATAGCCGCCGGGGCAGACGCGGTCTATCTGAGCGGGAAGCGTTTCGGGGCCAGGAAATTTGCCCCGAACTTCTCCGATGAAGACCTCGCCGGGGCAATTGATTATGCCCATGAGCGGGGGGTCCGGGTGTATGTAACCGTAAACACCCTTATTCATGACCGGGAACTCCCCGGGGTTGCAGAATATCTTGTCCGGCTCTATGCCCTTGGCGCCGATGCGGTGCTTGTGCAGGACACCGGGCTTGCTGCGCTGGCACGGGAGATTGTTCCCGGCCTTGCGCTCCATGCCTCGACCCAGCTTTCCATCCATAATGCAGATGGTGTCCGGTGGGCGCACAAGCACGGTTTTTCCCGGGTTGTCCTTGCCCGGGAACTTTCCCTGCAAGAGATTGATGAGATCGCCCGCGAAACTTCGGGACTCGGTGTGGGCCTCGAAGTCTTTTCGCACGGGGCGCTCTGTTACAGTTATTCGGGCCAGTGCCTCCTTTCATCGGTTATTGGAGGCAGGAGCGGGAACCGGGGAATGTGCGCCCAGCCCTGCCGGAAAAAATACTGGCTTGTCGAGGCAGAAACAGACCGGTACGGCCGGCCTGTCGGGTACCGTGATATCCCCTCCCGTGACAAGTATCTCCTCTCGCCAAAAGATCTCTGCACATACCGGGAACTGCCACAGCTTGCAGGGTCCCCGGTCACATCGCTTAAGATCGAAGGCAGGATGAAATCTCCCGAATACGTGGCAACCGTCGTATCCACATACCGCCGGGCTCTTGATGCCGTTCGGGCAGGCACGTTTGTGCCGGACAAGGATGCCGAACGCGACCTTTTGCTAGCCTTCAACCGGGGGTTCACGAAAGGCTATCTCTTTGGCGACCGTCATCATGCCCTGATGGGCAGGGACCGGCCGGACAACCGGGGGCTTCTTATCGGGAAAGTCGCACAGTACGACAGGAAACAGGGAACTGCCGCGATCGTTATGGACGAACCGGTCACGCTCCACCCGGGCGACGGTCTCCTCTTCTCGCCACCCGACCTCCCGGTTGCTGCATGGGGATTTTCCCTCAACTGCGAACCTTCCCCGGTAAAGGGGGGTGTCCGGGTAACGGTTCCAAGGCCCGTTGAGGAAGGCTCCCGGGTCTACCTGACCTCGGCCCTTGACCTCAGTACCCGGGCCCGGCAGATAGAAGCAGATGCCATCCCCGGCCTGTACCGGCCGGTCCCGGTCGAGCTTGCTGCACGTGTCGATCCAGACGGCCACCTCTTCCTTTCCGGCACAATCCACCCGCCCGGCAGACAGCCGGTCCCGGTCGAAAATACGTCAGGTCTCATCCTTGTCCCGGCCCGATCCCGGCCTCTTTTACAAGATCAGCTTGCTGCACAGCTCGAAAAAGCCGGTGGGACGCCGTTTGTCGTATCAAAGCTTTCCCTTGATTATGACGGCAGTCTCTTTGCCCCGCTCGGCGAGATCAACCGGGTCCGGAGGGATTTCTTTACGCGGGCTGGTCCGGTGCTGCTTGCTGCCTGCCGACCCGGGCTTATAGAGATCCGGGAGGCTGAAAAACGGCTCGGGAAGTACCGGGAACACCTTTCCCTGCAACATGCACCGGAGGGGAACGGTACTGCTGCAACCGGGACCCGGAACCTGGAAATCGTTCTCCTTGCAGACAATATCGATGCGGTAGAAGCCGGTATCCGGACCGGTGCAGCAACGGTCTGTTTTGAACCCTGCGGGCTGTTTGTTCCCGGGGAAAAACACCGTGCTGACCTGACCCCTACCGGCGAATCCGCTCTTCGGGCAGCCCTCTATGCCTGCCGGGACGGACACTCGAAATTTGCCTGGAAAATCCCGAGAATTGCACACGATGGAGAGATCCGCCTTATTCTCCAGATCCTCCCGGGCCTTGTGGCAGCCGGACTTGAATCCTGTATGGTGGACAACCCGGGTACAGCACAGGCGGTCCGTGACGCTGTACCGGGATTAAGACTCCTGGGGTCGTACGGGCTGAATGTGTTTAATGCAAGGACAGTCCGGGTACTGGGCGGAGAGGGCTTTGGTCTCCTTGTTCTCTCCCCGGAACTCTCAAAAGACGAAATCCAGGCGCTTGTCCGGGATGTACGGAGTCCTGGTGCAGCAAACCCGCATCTTGCCGTATTTGTCCAGGGGAACCTTGAAACCATGGTGACCGAAGACTGCTTAAAAGCTGTAATCACCGGGTGCAAACGTACCTCAGGCACCTGCCGCAGGACTCACTGGCTCGGGCTTAAGGATGAGACCGGCCGGCTGCTCCCGGTAAAAATTGACGACATGTGCCGGAGTCATATCTTCAATCCTGATGAGACCATGCTTGTCGATGCAGTGGGCGACCTTGCAGCCGCCGGTATCGATGCCGTCGTGATCGATGCCCGGGGACGCACCGCAGACTATGCAGCAGAGATGGTCAGGATCTACCGGGATATCATATCACCCGATCGCAGGCGCAGCAAAGATCGACGGGCTACCGGTTCGCCCCGGGACCGGGCAAAGGCAATTGCCCTTGGCGGCATCACGGCCGGCCATTTCACCCATGGACTTAAAAACGAGTGAGAACTGATATCCCGGTGAAATTCCCGGATCCCGGTCAGTTCAAGCGAAAGGTTGAATGGAGCCGGGGATCAACACCACAAGAACGAGGAATGAGACGAGTATGCCATCACCCCTGATCCTGGTCAACTTAAAGACCTATAAAGAGGGCATGGGCAACCGTGCCCACCAGATAGCGACTGCTGCACAGCTGGTTTCCCGCGAGAGCGGCGTTATCATCGGTGTCGCACCCGGGTATATCGATCTCCACCCGCTCTGTCACCATTTCGAGATCCCGGTTTACGCCCAGCACGTAGATGGATGCGAACCGGGGGCACACACCGGCCACATAACGGCAGACGCCATCAAATCAGCCGGCGCGGCAGGATCGCTTGTCAACCATTCCGAACGGCGCCTCACCCTTGCCGATATCGAGTCCTCAGTCCGGGCGCTCCAGGCACGCAATATGATGGCGGTGATCTGCTCGAACAACGAAATAACAAGCGCCGCAGCCGCAGCTCTTGCCCCGGAATATGTCGCCATCGAACCCCCGGAGCTTATCGGAAGCGGCGTGTCGGTTTCAAAGGCAAATCCCGATATCATCAGACGTTCGGTTGCCGCAGTCCATGCGATCAATCCGAAAGTTAAAGTCCTGACCGGGGCCGGGATCCAGTGCGGCGAATGTGTGAAAATTGCCGTAGATCTCGGGACTGATGGAGTTCTCCTCGCATCAAGCGTGGTAAAAGCCCCCGACCCGGCAGCGGTCCTCCGCGATCTCGTATCAAAGCTTTGAACCCTTTCGGGGTTCTCTGGAATCCAGATACTTTTTTTCCGGTGCAGTTTCCAAAACAAGTAAAATTGTACAGGTTTTTCCGAAAATTGCACCGTCCCATACAATCCGGTTGGACGCTGACAGAGGCGGGCTGCATGACCGGGATATGCCGGGCAGGAAAAGAGATGAGAGATAAGGACCGTTTACCGGAAAACAAAGTACCCGATAACAACGATCACGATGAAGAGCACGACGCCAATCCCAATGACCGTGGCGTTGCTGATCTCTTTTGGTTCGTCAGCCGTAGTACAAAACCTCTCGGGGAAAAATTCCCTGATTGAAATGTTCAGGCAACTGCAACAATAAAGGTTGTGATTTTTTCCCGGGAAGACGAAACCCCGGTTTGGTGAAAGGAAAGGCCGCCAGACCTGACAAAAATCCGGGGCTGACATCCTGTCGGGCAGGATCCCCGACAGGAATGAAATTTCACCTGCCCTGCGCTTACTCGATAAGAGATATCAGGTCGTGCTTGGTGATCACGCCTTTTACGACCCTCCCGTCAACTACGAGAACTGCATGATTCTGCTGGAGAATGTTTACCACGGTCTCGACATTCATGTCCGGTGGAACCGTGGGAAAACCCGGTTCCATGAACTCTTTTACGGTAAATGAGTGCGAGTGATGGTACCGCTGCTGCTCGATGGCCTTTACAATGGCAGATTCCGAGATGCATCCGACGGGAATGCCGCGTTCGATGACCGGGATCTGGGAGACATCGTTCTTCTCAAAGATCTCGACAGCCTGGGTAATGGTCGCTAGGGGTGAGACGGAAAGGACCGGCATGTGCATGATCTGGGCTGCCTGGACCTTCTTTGGTTCGGCGTTATTCAGCACCACGATGATCTTGTTGAGGGTGCTCACCCGGGGATCGACACTGCCGGCTTCTATCCGTGCCACCATGGACTGGCTGATCCCTGCCCGCCGGGCCACTTCGGTCTGCCGGAGACTGAGGCTCTCGCGGCGGGAACGGAGCTCTTCGGGGCGGGGTATATGCATACCATTACTGATGGTCATAATGCGATATCAAGATTCTGGTACCGGTAAAAATCCGGGGCTGGTTTTCCTGATCCGGTGCTTTCCATGACCCTGTTTTTTATGAACAGGAGAAATTACATCCTGAATGCCGGTTCCGTTTACCGGGTTGCCAAAGATATTATCCGGGGCTTCTTTTGCCAGCGGGTATGTTTCCTTCCCTGTTGCTTTTGATCCGGGACAAGCCTCCGGGCAGTCACCATCCACCAGTCTGGACCCGGGACCCCGGGGGAGGGTCTTACCCGGATCCGGGGGGATCCGGGCGGGGGGCGTCAATTTATTCCATTGTCACAACCCGATGTTTGCTGGGA
>JBAZFZ010000018.1:0-34723 GCA_041653075.1 Methanoregula sp. | reverse complement strand
ATCTACCATGATGCAGCATGTCCTTCCTGCGATTACATGGATGTTGCCAGCTCCGCGGGAAAATCCTGTCCCCACTGCGGAGGAAAGCTTGCACCGCTTGACGTGGATCTCTGGAATGAGAAAGACGAAATGCTCAAGCGCCGGGTAATGCGCCGCACCGCGATCATGTTCCAGCGGACGTTTGCCCTGTACGGCGATGACCGGGTGATCGAAAATGTCCTTCATGCACTCGACGACATCAACTACCCTCCCGACAAGGCGATCAACCGGGCGGCAGACCTCATCGACCAGGTCAGGCTCTCCCACCGGATGATGCATATCGCCCGCGACCTCTCGGGAGGAGAGAAGCAGCGGGTCGTCCTTGCACGCCAGCTTGCAAAAGAGCCGTTCCTGCTTTTTGCCGACGAACCGACCGGCACTCTCGACCCGGGAACCGCAAAGGTCGTTCACGCGATGCTCAACGAAGCGGCACAGGCAAACAACATGGGCATGGTTGTCACCTCCCATTTCTCGCAGGTCATTGAAGACGTTGCTGACCGGGCGATCCTGCTTGAAAACGGGAAGATCAAAACCATCGGGTCGCCAAAGGACGTGATCGGGGAGTTCATGAAGGGCTGCGACGATACGGAAACCTTCGAACAAACGGAGTTCGGCGAAAAGATCGTTGCGGCACGCGATCTCACCAAGCGCTATATATCGGTGGACCGGGGTGTCGTAAAAGCAGTAAACGGCGTAACGTTTGATGTCTATACCAAGGAAATTTTTGGGATCATCGGGAAGAGCGGGGCTGGGAAAACCACGCTCTCCCGGATCATTGCCGGATTAATTGAACCGACAAGCGGCGAGATCAACGTGAAAATCGGGGACGTATGGGTGGACATGACCAAACCCGGTATCGATCAAAGGGGCCGGGCAAAGGAGTATATCGGCCTCCTTCACCAGGAGTATGATCTCTATCCGCACCGGACAGTGCTTGACAACCTGACGGATGCAATCGGCCTTGAGTTCCCAAAGGAGCTTGCGATGAGGAAAGCCATCATGACGCTCCGGATGGCCGGGTTCTCTGAAGAAAAGAGTAAAGAGATCCTCGACCGTATGCCCGGTCACCTTTCTGAAGGGGAACGGCACCGGGTAGCACTTGCGCAGGTTTTGATCCGGGAGCCAAAGATCGTGATCCTTGATGAGCCGACAGGAACGATGGACCCGATTACCAAGATCGATGTAAAGCATTCGATCATGCACTCGCGGGACGATATCGATGAGACCTTTATCGTGGTCTCCCACGACATGGAATTTGTCCGCGATATCTGCGACCGTATTGCCCTCATGCGGGGTGGCAAGATTATCGAAATTGGAAAGACGCACGACGTGCTGGCCCACCTGACCGAAGAGGAGAAAAAGGTAATGAGCACAACCCAGGCCGTGCCGGAACCAAAGGGAACTTAAAGGTAAACGAAATACCAACGGGATTACAGGCAGTTTGATGACAGTTATTCACCTTGACGGGGAAAAACGGGAGGTTCCGGCCGGCACCGCACTTGCAGCGCTCCTCCCGGGATACCCAAAAGGCTGTTCCGTGGCAATAATCCGGCCTGCCACAAAGGAACAGGCAAAGACCGAAAGTATAACCGTCACGACTTCGGCCGGGGAGATCACGGTCGAACTCGCCGGAAATCCGGTCGATGTGCTCGAAAAGCCGGGTTTGGAAAGCGCCCTTGTGCTCCACTGGACCGACCGGTACGCTGCTGCGTTCGGACCGTTTCCCGCCGACATACGGCCGGAGCGTAAGCCCCACCTGTACGAGCGGGGCGATGTCATCCTTGGCTGCGGAGGATATGATCCCAAAAAATCGTACCTCATTTTTTCAAAAAGCCGGCACTCGGCCGATCACGGGGCAGATGAAACCGGGGGGGTTGTCGGGCATGTCGTGAGCGGCCGGGCGGTCCTTGACCGCTGGGCAACCGGCGACCGGGTGACTAAAACCGAACCGGTCATCAGCTGGGCTGACACGAGCCGGTCCTTTACTACGACTGATCTGACCCTCGTGCCCGAAGAGGGCATGCAGATCGTCTCGAATATAAAGATCATGGCCCAGGGTTACGCCCCGGACCGGATCACAACCGAGGCCGCGGGTAGTGTCGAGCACATGCTTGTTGCCCTTGAATCAGGGAAATTTGTTGTCGGACGGGCCACAAGTACTCATATTCTCGACAGGAAGCTTGTCGGGACCGATGTGCCCGCCCAGTACCGGCGGCCCCGAAGAGAGGGAACGGTCACGGCACGGACAGGAGGCCCCTCGGTCGGCGGGGTCTACATTTACCGGGCGGATGTCCCAAGCAGCCCGGCCCACAGCGTGGTGGGGCAGGTCGTCCACGGGATCGAACTGGTGAAACTCGCAAAAGAGGGAGAGGTCCTCTCCACCAGGGTCGTGCCTGAACGGGTCGATCTCCTTGGTCTCCCGCTGAAAGAGGCAAAGAAGATCGCTGCGGATCGCGGAATCACACTTGCGGTTGACAAAGATGAACCGGACCGGATGGTCGTCTCACAGGAGCCGGGGACCACCCTTGACGTGCTGGCCGAACGCGGGGCAATGGTGACCACGGCCCCGGCAGCACAGGTCATCGATATCGAGCTTGACGATGTACATGCCCCCATGAGCTGTGAGGTGTTCCGGAAAATCACCGGGTTAAAGGAGCACGACGCCGGGATGATGCCTGCACTTTTTGTTTTCGATGATGTCTACCTTTTCAAACCGAAGATCCCGACAACGGTGAAAATCTATCCCGAGAACTGCCCGGTCGATGAGGCACCGGCCGCTGCCCTCGGGATCACCAACGATTCCCGGAAAGGTGCCGGCCTTGTCGGTGTCCGGCTCTCGGCAAGCCGTGAGTTCGGGCCAACTTCGGAACCGTTTGAAGGGACCAACATTATCGGGCGCGTGATCGATACGGCAAAACTAAAATCGGTAAAGGAAAAGCAGACGGTGTACATCCGCGAGGTGAGGGAATGACCGAATACAACCCGTCCTATGTCGGGACCGTAACCAGGTACGTGGTGGTGGAGTCCTATACGGTCACCCCGGCCGATGTCGCTATCCGGGCATACGAGATCGCAAAAGGCGTGATGATCAAGGAGAACTGTTTTGGCCTGATCGTCATGGGAAAGGAGGAGGATGTCAACCGGGTAATAACCGAAATCCGGAAGATGGACCCGGCCCATATCTTTGTCAAAGACCGTGGGTTCCCGCCGGGCGATGCCAGGAGGTGCCGGGCGACGCTCGGGGGGGCACGGCCCGGTTTTCACGGGATCGAATTCGAGATGGGAATCCTCCCTTATATCTCAAATGCCCTTGAAGTGCTGGAGAAACGCGACGCCGCAACTGTCCCGGCGCCAGCCCCGGTTACCGGTTCCAACCGGCTTGATGTCTATACGTTAAAGAAAATGATCGATGCACAGGAGCCCTGACCATGGCAAAAATATTCATCTATCCCGCAACGAGCCTGATCCTCTCCGACATGGTGACCCGTTTTGGGCACACCCCGCTCGGATCGGCAGTCGCCATCCGCGAACGCATCCAGACCCCGGGCCTGGAATCAACACCGCTCCAGATAACCCCTGAAGAACCCAAAAAAGGGCTCAAATGGGCGGCAGTCGAAGTTCCCGCCGGGGTCCGGGGCCGCATGTCGCTCTACGGTCCCATGGTCGAGCAGTGCGATGCCGCAGTCATCATCAACAACGCTGACCTTGCCTTCGGCTGCATGGGCTGCGCACGGACAAACGAACTGGTAAAGTTCATGCTCAGGCAAAAAAAGATGCCACGGCTCGAACTCGAATACCCGAAGAATGAGGAAGAGGGCGTGCAGTTTGTCGCCGCGATCAAACGGTTCCTCACCGAACTCGGAGGATCGAAATGACCGCACCGGTTCGTATCGCCCAGCTCTCCTGCGGCGCTGATTACTCCGGCGTGCAGGAAGAGATTAATGCCGCAGCAAAAGCGGTCAACGGGGAGATCTTCTTCCCCGATGTCGCGCTCAAGGACATCACCCGGGACTTCGAGGAATTCGGGCTTGAAGTCCGGAGCCCCGATCTCAAGCTTGCCATCTCCCGGGCGATGGCACTGATCGATGGCCGGGTGGATGCGGATGCTGTCTTTATTGCGACCTGCTTCCGGTGCGCAGAAGCTGCCATAGTCAGGAACGAATTGCGTCACTACATCCACGAGCACTCAAAACTCCCGGTTGTCAGCTACTCCTTTACCGAGCGGACCACCGCAGGAACGCTCCTTACAAGAATGGAGGCCCTGACCACCATCGCCCGGCGCCGGGCACTCCTTGCCCGTGAGGTCCAGGAAGGAATCACCCTTGGGATCGATTCCGGGTCGTCCACGACAAAGGCCATCCTGATGAAGGACAACAAGATCATCGGGACCGGGTGGCTGCCCACAACAGAAGTGCTCAAAAGTGCCCACGGGGTTGTGGACCGCGCCCTTACCGAAGCCAACATGAAACTCGAGGACGTCCAGGCCATCGGGACAACCGGCTACGGCCGTTTCCTTGTCGGAAAGGAGTTTAATGCGGACCTGATCCAGGAAGAGCTCACGGTCAACTCGAAAGGAGCGGTCTACCTTGCTGACCGGCAGCACGGGCCGGCGACCGTTATCGATATCGGCGGGATGGACAACAAGGCCATCACGGTCATGGACGGGATCCCCGGGACATTTACCATGGGTGGGATCTGCGCCGGGGCGAGCGGCCGGTTTCTGGAGATGACCGCAAAGCGCCTCGGTGTCGATATCACCGAACTCGGGCCCCTTGCAATGAAAGGCATGGGCGGCAGGGTCCCGATGAACAGTTACTGTATCGTGTTCGGGACCCAGAGCCTCGTTAACGCTCTTGCCGCAGGCAGCAGCAGGGAGGATGTGGCCGCCGCTGCCTGTCACAGCGTTGCCGAGCAGGTCTTCGAGCAGCAGCTCCAGGAAGTCGATATCAAGGAACCGGTCATCATGGTCGGCGGCACATCGCTCATTGAGGGGCTCGTGCTTGCGATGGGTGAGCTCTTAAAGACAAAAATCGTCGTCCCGCCACACTCCCAGTATATCGGTGCGGTCGGCTCGGCGCTCCTTGCGTCAGGATTTATTAAGGACGGGACAGATGCAGGCAATTGAGTACTTCGAAGTAGAGTGCACCGAGAAGCTGGGCGGCGAGAACTACAAGCAGATCGCAAACGATGTTCTCCTCGATCATAACATGCTCCGGGTTATCCACAAAATCCACATCTACATCGACCCAAAGGTTCCCGTCTTTGTCGCAGTCGGCACCTTAAAGAAAGTGACCACCCTGGTAAAGGTCGGTGATATTGCAAATGTCAATCCCCTGGAAGGAAAGATCACCCTTACCATCAGTGACGAGACTTACCTTGCGCCGATGCTCAAGATCTTCTGGGAGAGGTTCGGGAAAGACAAGGTGGAGCAGCCGGACCGGTTTACGGTCGTGCTCTACGATGTCCCGGCAACCGCGGCCGAGATCGAAGAGATCCCGATTGCCGATCCAAGCCAGTCGCTCTATAAGGACCTCGTCTATGCCCTCCGGTGCATCAGTCCCGAAGGATTCCGGGTGAGAAGCGAGAACTATGGAGCAGAGAAGTTCTCGTTTGTCGCAAGCGAAGACCCCCTGACCGATGCAGAACTTGGACTTATCAAAGAGAAATTTGCGCTCATGGGGGAGACGCCATGATCCTTGTTCCTATCACGTACAAAGGAGGAGTGTACCGGCACAACGAGATCATCGATCTCATTGAGGACCTCGGGGGCTACATCATCCAGAAACACATGATAGCCCAGGAGGTCGTGCTCCAGTGCTTTGTCCCAAAAGACGATATTGAGCTCATCCGGGCGATCGGAAAACCAATTGCCGGGGAAGTAACCGATTCACCACTGGTCGGCACCGAGATTGCTGTTGTCAGCATGAGCCTTGAGATCCATCACCTGCCCCATCCCTCATGCGACATTGCCGAATATGTCCGCCGGCTCGGGGCAAAAAGCAACATGGTGGGGATGGCCCGTGGCGTGGGTAAAAGGATCGCGGGGCTCAATGACGAGGAGCGCGATATCATCAACGAGCACGACATCGCGGTGTACCTGCTCGGGAACTTCGAGACCTGCATCGAAAAGAAGATGCCGGTCCTCCTCCGGGGAATTGAAGTCCCGGTCGTCCTCTGCGGCGGCCCGGACAAGGAGACGCTCGAACGAATCGTCCAGCCAAAAGTCGACGGTTACGTGGGGAACGTTGGCCGGTTCATGCACCGGACAAAAGAGTCCGAGGAACTCACCAAGCTCGATGAGATTATCGATGAGATCACCCGGGTTCTCTCGAAACGCCGGGAGGAGCTTGCAAAAGATCCGCTCTCGGTTTCCCCGGCCCGGCTCATGGATGTAATCCGGGAACAAGTCCCGGCTATCCTTGACGTTACCTCCCCGACACCGCTCACCGTGCAGATGTCCGGCCTCCGGGTGAAACTGCCGTACGACACCTACGCAGACGTTCTCCGGAAGACCGGGATCGAGGACGGGATTAAAATCGGCGATATTGCCGATGTGGAACCCTCGCGGATGCGGGACTACATCATTGTCCGGGTAAAACCATTCTCCGAGACAAACATCGTGATTTAGAGAGGGAAAATCATGGGACGCAAGCGCGAAGACGAATTCGAGGACCGGCTCCGGCATATCGTGGAGAAAGGGACGGCCGCCACAGCGGAGGAATGGCTCAAGATTATTGAGAACGAGTACGGCAAGGTTCCGCTCATCTTCCGGCACATGGGGAAGCGGCCCGAGGTGCTCATCTCCCATCTTCTGTACAAGAGCACCGTAGGGGAGACAAGCCCCCTTGACCCCAAATACGTGGAACTTATCAGCATGGCGGTCGGGGCGGCGCTCAAGTGCCCGTACTGTACGGGCTACCATATGCAGGCCGCTACCAAGATGGGTGCAACCCGGGAGGAGATCCTTGAAACAATTCTCCTGTCCGGTATGATCTCGAACTCGTCCGTGCTTGCAAACGCCTACCGGATCGTGGAGGACAAGCTCGAAAAGTGCCTGCCCTGCGAGTTAAAGGGAGTGGCTGCGGACATTCCAAAGAAGAAAACCGGTCCGGCGGCACAGAAGAAGGCCAGGTCCGGACGAGCGATAAAGTAACCCGGGACGACAGGACACAGGTTCTCCCGGCTCTTTTTATAAAATACGCATGCTGATGTGGAACCCGACCGGAGGGAGGTTGCGTCACATCATAAACAGGTACGACCACCACCCCATGGGATCGCGAGGGTAGTGACGGTCCGCTCCGATCATTTTCCCTTGGGAAAATTGACCGGATCCGGGTGGTTTTTTCACAAAAATATACCGGGCACCCGGGGGGGGTCGTACCTGATTTTCATGGTGCAGATCCACTGCATAAAGACTCCGACAGGCCCGGGTTTCGAGAGAACATACACCGATAAGGTGCATGCAACAGCACTCGGCCGATCTCTGCACATACCGGAATGGTTTGAGATTTTTTTCATTGTGTTATGCATCCAAGCGTATTCATCCTGTTTCATACCGGGCATTATATAGCAAAGAAGCACGATACAATGCTAATAAATGAAACCCGGATGGAAAGCCTCCTTAGCCCTTGTGGCGATGTCTCTTGTTTTTTTTTCTGTTATCCTCACCCCGGTTATTGAAATTTCGCTGCGGGTACTGGGAACCCCCGCCAATGCAATGATCATTCTGTCGTCACTGCTGTGGAACTTCACGCTCTTAAGCTCCATCGCGCTGTGCGGAGGACTTGTATTTCTCGAAGCCACGCAAAAAGAGAATCCTTCGTGGTATCTGGGAATCCCACTCGTTGCCGCATACGTCCTCATTGCCATGTGGCCGTTTCTCGGGCAAATCTTTGTCATCCACGATCCGAGCCCTCCGATCTATAACCCGGGAGGCCTGTGTTCGCTCATAATGTCGTATGGGACATTATTCCTCCTCCCTCCCTGCGCTGCGCTCTTCTTCTGGTCGCAGAAGGGGCAGGGCAAGTGGACGTTGATCATGACCGGCATTGCGGTTGTCGTGACGCTGAATTCGCTTATCGTGATGTCCTGTGTGCTTTCCCCGGCCCAGCCCCAGTATATCAATGGCCAGCATGTGCAGAGTGAGAAAGGACTACTGTTTTTGATCATGGGATACCTGATCGGACTCCCTGCCATCGGCATCTGCATCCTTGCACTTGCGGCATTTCTGTGGCGGGATGCCCGCAGGGTGACGCCACCGCCTTTTCCCCGGTCGGCAGAAAATCCCTGAACGGATACTAATGTCCTGATAAAGATGCCGTGATACCGTTCCTTTATTTTCGCGTCATCGCCGGAACCAGCACACTTCCTGTATCCACCCCCTCTCACATCCTTTTAAGCAACCAGTTCCCACATTTACCATAATGTGCGGGATCGCAGGACAATACTGCTATGACGGGGGAAGGCCGGACCGCCGGCTCCTTGCCGCCATGTCCGAACGCCTCGCCCACCGGGGGCCCGACGGCGAAGGGTCGCATATCTGCGACAACACCGGCCTTGTCCACCGGAGGCTGGCAATCATCGACCTCTCCCCGGACGGTCTCCAGCCGATGACCAACGAGGACAACTCGCTCTGGCTGGTCTTCAACGGCGAGATCTATAACTTTGTCGAGCTCCACGAAGAGCTGCTCAAAAAAGGACATACCTTCTATTCCCGGTCGGACACCGAAGTGATCCTCCACGCGTACGAGGAGTGGGGACACGAATGCCTTTCCCGGTTTAACGGAATGTGGGCGTTTGCTCTCTGGGACGAGAAGAAAAAGGAACTCTTCTGCGCCAGGGACCGGTTCGGCATCAAGCCGTTCTATTATACAAAAGCCGACGGTTCGTTTTTGTTTGCCTCCGAGATAAAAGCGCTCCTTGCCCACCCGGGGACAGGAGAGCAGCCCGACGACGAGATGCTCCGGGTGTACCTTGCCTGGGGGGTCCAGGACCACTGCGGCAGGACGATGTTTGACGGCATATCCCAGCTCCCCCCGGCCCACGCGATGGTCGTGGGAAAAGACGGGAAGACCGAGCCGTTCCGGTACTGGGACGCAAAGGTCAATCCGGAGATTACTTCGGGGGCCAGCGATGACGAGGTTGCCTCCCGGCTCCGGAGCCTGCTCTATGATGCGACCCGAATCCACCTTCGGAGCGATGTCCCGGTCGGGACCTGTCTTTCGGGAGGGATCGATTCCTCGGCGCTCACTGCGTCCATCAATGGAATCGTAAAAAAAGAGGCAACGGGAAGCGTCGGCGCACAGCAGAAGACGTTTTCGGTGGTCTTTCCGGGGACAGCATATGATGAAAGCCGGTACATCGATGAGATCGTTGCTGCAACAGCGGTCGATGCGGCAAAGACCGAGCCCGGGCCGGACCAGCTCCGGGCCGATCTCAGCCGGCTCGTGTACATGCAGGACGAACCGTTCGGGTCGCTCTCGATCTACGCCCAGTACTGCGTGATGCGGCTTGCCCGAACCAAGGTGAAAGTGGTTCTCGACGGCCAGGGCGCAGACGAACTCTTTGCCGGCTACCTCGGCTACGAAGCAAGCTACATCCGGGGGCTCATCCGGCAGTTCCACGGGAAAACAGCGCTTGACGAGATCTTCGGCTGTTTAAAGGAGCACCCGGGTTTCCTTTCCTCTGCAAAAAAACAGGTAAAGACCCGGGAAGAACGCCGGGCGTTCCTTACCGGCAATGTCCCGGCAATCGACCGGTACGGAGGGTCGCTGGACGAAGTCCTGCACCGCGAGCTTGTCTCGACAAACCTTCCTGCCCTCCTCCATTACGAGGACCGGAACTCGATGGCATTCTCGATCGAGTCACGGGTGCCGTACCTTGATGTTCGGCTCGCGGAGTATGCCGCCTCGCTCCCGCTGAACCAGAAGATCCGGGCCGGGGTGACCAAGGTTGCCCTCCGGGCCGCTATCCGAGACCTCGTGCCCGAATCGATCCGGTGCCGGAAGGACAAGATGGGCTTTGTAACCCCCGAGGAAAACTGGATGAAAAATGAGCTCAAGTCATTTATGCTCGACCTTTTCTCCTCGGCGAGTTTTAAGAACCGGCCGTACTGGAACGCAGAAGAGGTCGGGAAAAGCTATGTCCGGTTTCTTGAAAACAAAGCGGAGTATTCTCCCGAGATCTGGCGGGCAGCCTGCGCCGAGATCTGGCTGAGGATGTTTATTGACGTGCCGGTGGAAACCGGCACAACGGCCTGATTTCGGACCCGGGTTTTATCCCAACGGCTATTACTGATTTTTAGGGATCGGCTTTTTTTATGATGCCCCCGGACAGATCACTATACGAACCGGGCTGGTACAAAAAAAACTTCCAGACCCAATACCAGAATTTCCAGGCGAATCCATGAAGACGATAATCCTTGCCGGCGGCGTGGGGACCCGGCTCTGGCCCCTCTCCCGCGAATACTACCCGAAACAGTTCATCCCGATGGAGGGAAAATCCCTTTTCCAGCGGACCTGCGAGCGGGCACAGAAGCTTTCGAAAAACGACGAGATCTACGTGGTGACAAACGAGATCCACCGGTATCTTGTTACAAACCAGATGGATGAACTGGGATGCCATGTCCCGGCTGATCATGTCCTTTCAGAGCCGGAACAAAAAAACACCCTTCCCGCGATTGCGTGGGCGATGCAGCAGATAAAAAAAGCGGATAAGAACGCAACCGCCGTGATCTTCCCAAGCGATCACCTGCTCGGCGATGTTGCAATCGGCCAGATTAAAGCGGCAGAACCCCTTGCCCGGGAACACCTGGTAACCTTCGGTGTGAAGCCGACGTCCCCACACACGGGATACGGGTACATCCGGCCGGGAAAAGTAATCCCGGGGGGGTTTGCCGTCGAGGAATTCAAGGAGAAGCCGGACGAGAAGACCGCGACGGATTACGTGAAAAATGGGTATCTCTGGAACAGCGGGATCTTCCTGCTGTCCGTCCCGGTCTTCTTTGAGGAGCTTAAAAAATACCAGCCCCCGCTCTCAGCCGCGTTTGAGGGGATGACGGTCCCCGAGTACCCGAAACTCGACTCGATCTCGATCGATTACGGCCTGCTCGAACCCTCGGAACGGGTCGCGGTCGTTCCTCTCGAAACAGAATGGAACGATCTCGGAACCTTCAAGGCGCTCTACGAAGTCCACCCGCACGACGCGGAAGGAAACGTGGGGGATGCCGAGTACCTCTCGGCAAGGGACAATTACGTGCATGCGCCGGGCAAGCACGTGGGCATGATCGGCGTGGATAACCTGGTGGTGGTGGATACGGCCGACGCCCTTCTCATCTGCGACAACCGGCACACGGAGCAGGTCAAGGACCTTGTCAGCCGGTACAACGAGCGGGACGACCCGGTCACCCAGTTCCACCGGCAGGTGCACCGGCCGTGGGGAGCGTATACGGTGCTTGAAGATACGAAGGGGTACAAGATCAAGCGCATGACCGTAAAGCCCGGCCAGAAACTCTCACTCCAGCTCCACCACCACCGGAGCGAGCACTGGGTCGTGGTAAGCGGGACAGCGGAAGTCGAGCTCAACGGCGAGACTAAACTGCTCCGGCAGGGAGAGAGCACGTTTGTGCGGAGCGGGATCCGGCACCGGCTCAAAAACCCCGGGGTTATTCCTCTTGAAGTCATCGAGGTCCAGCTCGGGGAGTATCTCGAAGAGGACGATATCGTCAGGTACGATGACGACTACGGGAGAAAGTAAAAGAGGACTCTCAACTTTTTTGTACCCGACATGAATACTTTTTTCTATTCGACGTGAATCCGTTTTCCGGGCCGGACTTTTCTGGTTTTTCCGGGTACTTCACGCTGCAATGGCTGCGGTCCGCGGCCAGTACATAATGACGAACACACCGACCAGAGCGATAGCGGCGCCGATGATATCGAACCGGTCCGGGACAACGTTATCGATCTTCCAGCCCCAGAGCAGGGCAAGCACGATGAAAACCCCGCCGTACGCTGCATACACCCTCCCGAAATTTGCATCCTGTAATGTGGGGATGATCCCGTAGAGTACAAGAATGATCCCGCCAAGCACAAAGTATTCCAGACCCTTCCCTTCCCGCAGGCAGAGCCAGATGAGGTATCCCCCACCGATCTCGCACAGGCCGGCAAGGATGAATAAAAAGAGCGACTGGAGCATCATTACGGCACTATTGTGTTTATATTGCAAAAAAGTACCGCACATTCATTTCTTCCGCATATCAGGACGGCGGGGCAAAAATCCTTTGCCCGGAGCGGGATCTGGAACCGACTCAGGAACCCAGGGACCATCTTGCTGGAAATCCTCAAGATCGACGCGGGAAATACCGGATGCTCCGTGTTATTGCTTCCAAGTCTCATCCTGCTGACACTGGTACTCACCGCACCGGTATCGGCGCAGGAAACGATGTTCCGGTATGATGCCGGCCATACCGGTGATTACAGCCAAGTTGCCGGAGTTACCGAAACCAATGTATCCCTATTGTGGAGTATCTCAATGGAAAGCTACCGTGGGGGAATCTGGACCACCCCGGCAATTTTCAATGGAACTCTTTATATCAGCAACATTGACGGGACTCTTTGCGCCCTGGATGCAACCACCGGACAGTATCGATGGAATTCCTCAGTTCAGGTCTATTACGATACTTCACCGGCAGCAGCAAACGATATTCTCTATGTGGGTAGTGCAGATGGGAATGTGTACTCTCTTGATGCTGCAACCGGGAAAACGATCTGGTCCTATCGCACAAGCGGCCCCATCTATTCTTCCCCAACACTCGCAAATGGAACGATATATATCGTCAGTAATGATGGCCGGTACCTGGTCCCGGATGCAACACTTTTTGCCCTTAATGCAACGACAGGAAAAAAGATCTGGAACTTTACTATCGGGGGACATTCAGATACGTCTCCGGCCGTGGCGCACGATATTGTGTATATTGGAAGTGAGGATGGTACGATATATGCCCTCGATGCGGACACCGGGATAAAAATCTGGAGTGCTTCCGCAGGAGAGACGGTATCCACCTCCCCGCTGGTGAAAAATGGCATTGTCTATATTGAGAGCAACGTGGGTAACAATGTTGACACTGCATTAGCATCCAATGTATATGCGTTCAACACAACAACGGGAAACCAGATCTGGAACTTCACAACGAGAGGGCGTCTTGGATCCGATCCGGCTCTTGCCAGGGGGATCCTCTATCTCAGCGGCAATTCACTCTATGCTCTCAATGCAACTACCGGTGCACAGATCTGGAATGCAAGTGCAGCCAGCGCATCCCCCATAGTTGCTAACGGCGTCCTCTATTATGCTGATTTTAATGTTTATGCGATAGATGCTGAAACCGGGACAAAAATTTGCTTATGGAGTTTCCCCATGGATCTAGGGGGAGGTGGATTCGGGGGATCGGTCGTGGTTGAAAATAGTGTTCTTTATGGCAACGTAGTCTATGAGCAAGTGGCACCGGGAGGACACGTTTATGATAAAATTAAAATATTCGCATTGGATCTGAATGCAGGGACAAACAGAACGTCATTTCCATCGTTGATACCTGCGACAACAGGCAATCCCCCGGATTCACATGCGAATTACTCCACGCTGACAACGATCCTCATCGTGACTCTGGGTATAATTCTTCTCGTCATTGTCTCCTCACTTTTGATCCACATCGGGAAAAATCAAAATTAGAACGGTTTTTCCCAAGTGTTATCCTGTACCGCACAATTACCTATATGGAGATAAAAGAGATCATAATCCCCCGGCTCGCTTCCGCCGCACATCCGGACGGCAGGGCAAAAACCGCTTCTCTTGCCCGTCCCCCACAACCAGGCATTTTTTCCCGCTCCCGGTAAGATCGCTCCGGCCCGCCATCCGGAGCCCTTCGAGCACGAGGTTCCGGTTGGCCGGTTCCCGGTACTGCATCATCGCCCGCTGGATCTTCTTCTCCCGGCCTTTGGGCACATACACGGGTTCGAGCGTGAAAGGGTTTAAACCCGTGTAATACATGCAGGTCGAAACGCTCATGGGGGTCGGGGTGAAATCCTGCACCTGCTCGGTATAAAGCCGGTTGTCCCGGATGTATTCCGCGAGCTCCGCCATGTCCCGCACCGTGCAGCCCGGGTGGCCGGACATGAGGTAGGGGACGATATACTGGCGCTTTTGTTTCCCCTGCTGGAGCGCCTCGAACCGGTCCCGGAACCGGTCGAAAACCTCACGGCCTGGCTTGTTCATTGTGGCAGTTACCTCGGCACTGATATGCTCCGGTGCGACCTTGAGGTGGCCTGAGACATGGTGGTTACAGAGATCGGAAAGATACGCCGAACCGGGATCATCGGCAAGGACGAGATCGTAGCGGATACCGGAACCAACAAAGACTTTTTTTACGCCCGGGACTTCGCTAACCCGTTTCAGCAGTTCGGTAAGCCTGCGGTGGCTTGTTTTAAGGGTCGTGCAGGCCGGGGAGCAGGACTTGTCCGGGCATGCCCCTGCCTTCTCCCAGCGGCCGCACTCCATCCCGTACATGTTTGCCGTCGGGCCGCCAATGTCCTGCACAATGCCTTTGAATTCCGGCATTCTGGTCATCCGGGTCACCTCCCGGACAATGGATTCGATGCTCCGGCTCTGGATGATCCGGCCCTGGTGATGGGTAAGGGCACAGAACGAGCAACTTCCAAAACAGCCCCGGTGGCTCACAACCGAAAACCGGACCGGTTCGAGCGCCGGGACCGGTTTTGTGTACGTGGGGTGGGACCGGCGGGAGAAGGGAAGCTCGTAGATCCGGTCGAGTTCGTGCGTTGTGAGCGGAAGGGCAGGGGGGTTCTGGACAACGACAGTTTTTGGGTGAGGCTGGGCAACTGCCCGGCCCCGGACCGGGTCCTGCTCCCGGTAGTGAAGAGCAAACGCCCGGGCATACGCAGTCTTGTCTGACGCCACTTCGGTAAATGAGGGAAGCTCAACGATACCCTCCGGCCGGGCAGTGCGCCATTCCGCGACTTCCATGGTGTATGCCGTCCCCCGGATATCCCGCAGCGCCCGGGCCGGCTCCCCTGCATCCAGCCGCCGTGCGATCTCTGCCATCTGACTCTCGCCCATGCCATAAACAAGGAGTGTAGCCGGTGCATCGGCAAGGATCGCCTGCCGGACCCGGTCCTGCCAGTAATCGTAATGCGCAAACCTGCGCAGGCTTGCCTCGATCCCGCCAAGGACAACAGGGACATCCGGATAAGCGGCATGAACGAGATTTGCATATACGACCGTCGCCCGGTCCGGCCGACGAAGCTCCCCCCCGGGGGAGTAGACATCCGAACTCCGCCGTTTCAGGTTCGGGGTGAGGTTGTTGACCATCGAATCGACGTTGCCAGACGAGATCCCAAAAAAGAGCCGGGGTTTCCCGAGCGCCATGATATCCCGGTTGTTCTTCCAGTCAGGCTGGGAGATTATCCCGACCGAGAAACCCGCATCCCAGAGCACCCGGCCGATGAGCGCCGTACCAAATGACGGGTGGTCGACATATGCATCTCCCGTGATAAGGATGATATCGAACTGGTCGATACCAAGGCCGGCTGCTTCTTTCCGGGAGAGGGGAAGGAATGCCGGCTGGGGTCGTGCGGGGTTCATGAAAAAGGGGTTGATTGGTCCATCACACCCGGGGCCTCTGGGTCAGGTCCCGGATGATCTCGGCAAGCCCGCCGGAAGCCTGGTCGTCGTCATCAGCAGCGTTTGTCTGGGGCTGCTCTGCACGGGTTTTCATATCCCGGGTTCCCGGATCCGGGGCTGGGACCTGCCGCCCGTGAACCGGCAGGTTCACCTTCGTCTTCTCATCAAACATGCGGCGGATATCAGGTCCGGCGATCTCAAGGATTATGGCTTCAGCCACGATATAGACCGTCGCAGACTCTCGCAGGCACCCGGCAAGCGCATGACCGGCCTTTCCCACCGATGCATGGAAATGGAGTGCCGGGCTGCCATCTTTCCCTGAACAGATGGAGCCGATCCCCACCATCTCCCAGCCATCATCAAACATCACAAAATGGGGGTCGGGGGGATAGACCGGTTCCTCGGGCCCGGTGACCATTCGGGCCTCCCGCAATGCACCAAGGAACAGGATCGTCCCGGTCCGGATCTCCTTTTTTGTTACAAAATCCGTGACCGTGGCAAGGAAATCCTCGCCATCATCGATCCGTACGACAAATCCCCTGCCGATCCTGCCTTCAGAATACTGCATATATGCGCCTTGCTGTTACGCGTTTTTTTTAGTATTCATAGGTGGATGCCCGTTCATATCTCTTTTCTCCCAAAACCGGAAAAACCCGGACGCATTTTGGGGCTGTACGGGCGATACCGGGCCAGGGGCGCGACAAAAGCCGTTCCCCCAAACCGGATGACCCGGGGACTTTTATGGTCAGCGCCCTCCGGCTCCACCGCCACCGAAACCCCCGCCGCCGCCAAATCCTCCTCCGCCAAACCCGCCCATGCCACCGGAACCACCCTGGCTTGGGGGGACAAAGGTTGTGATCGGCAAAAATACCATGCTCATGCCGGATACACCGGACGGCACACCGGTCTCCTGAACCGGGATGTTGAGTTCTTTCATGGCCTGCTCCACCTTGTCTCCGACCCCGAGCGCCGTGCCGTACACGAGCCATTCGCCCCACATCGGGAGATCCTCTGGGGCATACTTCCGGATCATGGCAAGATCGGAGAGGAAGTGCGCAAACGCATCCCACTCAAGCTTGTCCTTGTAATGATCGTCCCTCCAGTGCCCAAACAGGGTCGAGGGGGCGCTCCATGCAATGACACACTGGATCGCAATAATGAAGAACAACCCGGCTGCCGGGTAGAGGAGGGTGGACTGCATCGGGAATGCCACCGCCGCCATAAACGTTACGACACAGACAACCGCACTAACCGCGACAAGGGGTGTCAGGTGGTCGCGGCCGTCAACCATGTACTGGTGCGAGATGGTCGTATCGACCCGGCTTGTGACATCCGAGAAGTTCTTCTGGAACATAAGCGCCCGGGTCTCTGCGGCGCTGCTGGTCCGTGCCTGTGCCACGAGTTCTTTGAGCTTATCGGAATCGAGGACATCGTTCTCCCCGGTCTTTTCAAGGAAGGCAAGAACACGCTGCTCGTAGGGGTCGGTTGTGGCTGTGGACAAAACCCGGATCACAACGCCCTTTCCTTTCTCTTTTTCAGAAATGCTGATGAGTTTTCTCCGATGCAGATCAAGGAGGGTCGCATAGTAGCCGTCCGTGTCAAACTCAAGCGCATCCCCTTTGAAGAGTAAATTGACCTGCCAGGGCTTGAGCGCCGGGTTGGGGATGGTACTTAAGTACGTGGTTACGATAAAATTCCGTTCGCGCCCGTACCGGTAGTAAATGGCAAGCAGGAGGAAGGGGACAAGGACGACTGCAATCTTTGCCAGGTAATTGAGGGCGAGCGCAGCATTGTACGGAAAATTGTACCAGAAGTTTGCCGAGTCCATTTTCGACCGGAGATCGGTCGTTGTGGTCCAGACCCCCGGCATCGAACTGAATGCCCGGGTATCGCCGAGCATCTCGATTGCAATATTCTCGTTTGAGGCAACACTGCCGGTGATGGTGTAGGTCTCCCCGGTCTTATCGACCGACAGTGTCGGAGGATACACCGCGACCTGTTCGATATTTGCCGCCGGCACTGTGATCCTGACATACTGGTACGGGATGTGGTTTGTCCCGGCAAATTTCACATTGAGGTGGGTATTGGTGCCGTCGCTTTCAAGCGGCGGGTGGAAGATATAGGTCGTACCTACCGTGTAGGTGCCTTCCGGGAAGTACCCGGCCCGGAACGCACCGACTTCATTTTGATCTGCAAGGGAGGCTATCCGGGAGACGACCGACTGGTCGGCGGACCCGGTGGTGCGCACCTCCCCGGAGGAGTCCCGGGCATACCCTACGGCAGAATCCGGGGTGTCCATCGAGACGAACTGGACCGAGGTGGTGTTTTGGCTGTCAAAAACAAGCGGGGCTTCCCACACCCGGTACAGCATCCGGTATCCCCCCGAGTACTGCACGTTGTAGATGTACTGTTCTGTCAGGGTGCCGTTCTCGTACAGCGTGGCCTCGTACGATTCGACCACGAGATCGTTCTGGAAGAAAAGAGACGGGGCAACTGCCGCAATGGCAAACGCCGCGATCCCAATAACGAGGGTGACGGCAAAAATGAGGGAGATCTGCCGGTTTTCGCTCACGGAAATTCACCCATTAGAACTCGATCTTCGGGGGAGTCTGGATCGCGTCTTCGAACTGGAGGTAGTCGAGTTTTTTGAGATGGATTATGTGCCCGATGATGTTTGAGGGGATCGTGTCCATCATGGTGTTGAACTCCTGCGAGATGTTGTTGTAGGTGTAGCGCTGGCGGGAGATCTCATCTTCGAGGCTTTTTACAGAATCCATAAGAGATGTGACGGTCTGGGAGGTCTTGAGGTCGGGGTAGTTCTCCGCGACCGCAAGGAGCCGGCCGAAGATCGAACGTGATTCTGCTTCAACCTTGTTTAAGTCACCCGGCCCGGCCGTTGCAACCGATGCCCGCATAGCAGTGACCTTCGTGAGGGTCTCCTGTTCGAACTTTGCGTAACTCTTGGTGGCCCCAAGCAGCTGGTCGATCATGTCCAGCCTCTTTTTCATGGCCACCCGGATCTGGCCCAGCGTCGCTTCCGAGGAATTCTTCAGGGAATAGAACCGGTTATAGAGCCCGATTGCCCATATGACAAGGCCGATGATGACAAGAATAATGACGATAAGAATAATCCAGCCAATGATGTCTCCAAGCATGGTTTCTCAGGGTGTACTTCTGCACCCGGCACAAGATAATAGTGCGGTTTCCTGGAAACTCGGTTAAAAAGAAGTTTGCATAAGAGGTGAGGCCGGGTCAGGCAAGGGTCAGGGTCCCGACGACCCGGAGCTTGCCGCCTTCAAGGTAGTTGAGGACAACTTTTGCACCCGGGGGAAACACGAGGTCCTTTTCAAGTTTTATGGTCAGCCCGGGCATCCTCCAGTCGCCTTCCGCGGAGACCCTGGTCACCCGGGAGGGGATAAACTGCATCCAGTGGCCAACGTACAGGACCATATCCTCTTTGAGCGGTGCAGGCCAGTACTTGACCAGCTGCGCTTTCCCGGTAATTTCTGATGCACTTTTGATGGCAGGGTCGCTTGTAAGAACATAGCCCCGGTCGAGCTCGTCTGCCTCGATTCCCTTGAGGGCAAGGCCGACCCGGTCGCCAGTGACCGCGATGTCGGCATCGTCATCGTGCTTCTGGATGGAGCGGACCTGAACGGTCTTTGTGGTAGGGAGGACTTTTACCGAGTCGTGCTTTTTGAGGACCCCGTGGGTCACGCAACCCAGAACAACGGTGCCGACGCCTTTTACATTGAAGTGGTGGTCGATGGGGACCGTACCGTTCCCGGCTCCTTCCTTTGCCTTCTGGTGAGAGGTCATCTTGGCCGCGATATCCAGCAGTTTTTCCCGGAGGCCGAGCGGGTCGTTTTCTATGACCTCGTAATGTTCAAGGACGGTGCCCTTGATGAGCGGGGCGATCTGGTCGGGGGACAGGTAGTTCTTGAAGATAATATACCCGGCCGCCTTCCCGGCACACTGGAGCATCAGGATGGATTCGCCGAACGTAGCGTTGATCTCCTCGACTACAAGGACAACCCGGTCTGCAAGGGAGATCGCGTAAAAGAGCGAGGAGAGTTTTTCCGGATACCGCGTGGGTTCGATGAAGGTGACGGTCGATTCTCCCTTTTTGAGGTTATAAAAGGTGATATCGGTTGTCGTTCCCTTCTTTCCCAAATCATCTGCATAGCCGTTCGGGGCTAAAACGGCAACGGTGATGTTGGACATGATGGTACATTCTTCGCGTTGAGACGGTATTAGGGTTTAGGTTTCCTTGATCTTCAAAGATACTTTTCAATATTCCTGAATTTTAAGGCTCTTTCCAAGGGAGATTGCTGATGCACCCCTGCACCCCGATTACATTCGAGATAATCCCCGCACATGCTCTACACAGATAGATACCAGAGAGATTATCTAATATCCCCTGTGGTTTGAACATTCGTTCGACGAGCTATATACATTTGAAAGAGAGTCTTAATTATAGTCCTCCAAAGTACAGATTTCTTTCTCAAATTTCGGATAACTCATATCCATTCGGCAAGTTCATAGCAACAGTTAATATGAGAAAACCATGACCATAACTGAAAACGTTTGGTTCTGCAGGCCTGATGAGATCTGTGCTTTTTCAGATAAGTTACCGGAATTGTAACAATTTCTGCTCTGTAGAAACGCACATGAACGGGCGTTTCTACAGAGCAACAATTCCTACAAAGGGTATAAGTAACGGAATCGTTCTCATTTTGAATTTTTATCCATGAAAAACGGTAAGTATGGGTGAATATAATGATTGAACGGTAAAATTACAGGTACTAATCCATCAGAAACTCGATAATTTTACATTGGAAGACATTTGTATTTGCCATGCAGAACCATGGGACATCGTAAAAGGGTAGTACGATAAAAAACAGGATCCCTTATAAAAGGGGTTAGATTTTCTCAATTTCTGATCCAGATATAAATGCTCTTTTGAACCGGGAAGTGGGTCGCCTTATGGAATTGATCCATGAAATTCTCTTCTCTGTCCAACCGGTAGCTGAAAACACAGGAAGTACATAGAATGCCCAATAAAATACTCGTATTTATTCCAACCTACAATGAACGGGATAATGTAATGATACTATATGAGCGGATCTCAAACCTGAAACTCCCGCTCGATATATTATTCGTTGACGATAATTCACCAGATGGGACTGGGGGGGTCTTGGATCGGATCAATAAACCAGACGTTTTCGTTATTCACCGATCGGGGAAATTTGGCATTGGAAGTGCACACAAAGAGGGAATTTTGTGGGCATATTCACATGAATACTCCCAGCTTATTACCATGGATTCAGATTTCCTCCACAGGCCGGAAGATATTCCGGCAATGATGGAAAAATCCAATAATTCAGAAATTGTTATTGCATCCCGATTTATCCGCAAGGACAGTCTGCAAGAATGGAAATTATGGCGAAAATTCCTGACGATTTCCGGCCATTTTGTTACAAGGCTTTGCCTGAATATTCCATATGATGTTACAGGAGCGTTCCGGTTATACAAAATTGACAGGATCCCTAAGATCCTGTTTGAAAAAATAGCGAGCAAGGGTTATTCGTTTTTCCCAGAAAGTCTGAACATAATGGACAGGAACGGGATACGTATATCGGAAATCCCGGTCATACTTCCCAAAAGAACCTATGGGGAGTCAAAATTAAAATTCCGAGAAATGGTGCAGTGGCTTTTCTTTGTCGTGGCCTTGGGACTTCGGAATATTCGCAGTAACGAAGATATCCTCCCCGGTATTAACAGATTTCAATAGGACTTATGCAAACCCTGTTTGAAAAAATCAGAGCGAATATTTGGGAGGTAGCAAATAATCAGCGATGAAATTTTTAACGATCTCTCCTTTAACGTTATATTTAGTGAGGTTGCTGATCTGATTGGCAGCTTCAGGGAGGAGGAAAGTCCGGATAGAACAGTTGATATATATTCGTTGACCGACTTTATTTCTGATTTTACAATCTTCGACACAACATAATCCCTTGTGAACACGAGGATAGTTTTAGATGGTCCGACACATTTCCAAAAGAGTGGTTCTGTCCCTGTGATCCATGATCCAGATATTCGTCTCCCGAAACCGTATTTTTTCCCTCTTTGTTCAAAGTATGAAAAACACGGACAAACCCGTATTTTTTCACAGGGACCGTCAATCCCTCTTCAGGAATATCCAAACGGGAAACCGGTTGGTGATCTGAATCGTCAGGATTCACCATCCTGCTCTTCTCGATGCAGGAAAACCCGTTCCCTCCCGATTTCCCGACATATTTCAGGTTGTCAATGTTGGAATATCAACGCTCAAACCTGATAAAACAGGGTTAAACTCCACGGAAAGAGACAGTGCGCATCTCGCGAAAATGATCGTTCATCGACATCTCGTCACCGTCTTTGTCATAGGTCCGGTTGTTAAGGGGAACTGTGTTGATTCCATCGATCCAGACCAATGTGGGGAGTCCAATACCTACCTTTCACATACGATATGTCACACTATGCAACTCGTGGAAAAAATGGGGTCCAGATCGGTTATTACGGGGTTTTACCACGATTGCTTTTCTTACAAGTATTGTGATCTGTCGGTTTGTTCTTGAGGGTGCGTAAGTCCCATTCAACAATAATACGAACAATATTCTTATTTTATCTAAAATTCACGCAAGGGAGGAGAAATCATGTATTTTTCACCTATTTTTCGCGAATTTTCCCAAAAAGCATCCGCGCATGCGACCCGGTCGGTTTTACCGCAACATACATGAGGAGCAGGTACGCGGCAAAGTTGATCGTGAAAAACACGAGCGCGAGATACCAGAGGGAAGTGCCCGATTCCCCCACATAATTACCATTAAGGTAGAGTGTCCCGAATGCAAGAGGGAATTCGATATATGTGATGACCTGCGTTGCATAAAAGAGGATAATCCCGTACAGGCTGTCTGCAACGAGAAGACAGACAAACGGTGTGAACCAGACGACATACTGCGGGCTGTGGTACTTCATACAGAAAATAACCACAAAGATCGAAATTGCCAGTAGTTTTACAAGAAGTCTTGTGTCTTTCTTTGGTTCAATCCAGGCAACCGCCACGAAAAAGAGCAGGAACAACGCCATGATAGCATACATAAACGTGGAAACGGCCGCAAGGGAAATTCCCGTGTGCAAGATCGCATTAAGATATTCATACAACGTATACGTCGCAGTGTTCACATAAACATCCGACCGAATCAGGCTCCCGGAGAAGTAGGACAGGATGATCCCGGGTTTGAGGATCAGGATCGGCACAAGACAGACGACGCCTACGGGAATGCCTATTTTCGCAAAACGTACGATTTCCTGCTTAAGAGATGTCGATTTTGCATTGTATAGCACAAGGAATGGGAGAGAAATGACGGGAAATATTTTTGCAAGAAAACCCGCAACCACCGCAATATACCCACGGAATTCACTGCGATAAACCGTTAAGAGCACGGCAAGCATCAGAATACAGGTGGGATATGAATCATATTTTGTCATGACAAAATACGCTACAGAAAATGCAGAGGTATAGAGAAACGCCGCAATAAATGCAGTTTTTTCGTTATAGAGCTTCAACCCGATACAATAGATGCATATGACGATGACAATATCGCAGAGAACCATCAGGCACTGGAACGCAAGAACAAAAACATCACCGCTCTGCGTGAGATAAGCCGGGACAAATGCAATAAGAATTGGAATGAGCGCAAGCGGAGGGTAGTCAAAACCGAAATCCACATACGGCATCTGACCCTGGATAATGTTGACCGCACTCTGGATATAATACTGAAAATCAAAATAATCGACAAACGAATGGAAAACAGACGTCGTAACGAAAAGAATGAGAAATTTTGCAAGAATTGTGATGATGACCAGATATGCCAAGTGACGCTTTATAAGGTCAGGATCGAGGCCTTCGCACGAAACTCCCAGAAGGGAGATGGATCGGTTCTTTTTTCCTTTCATAACTACACCGGTTTCTTCTGTATCATTTCCCTGAAACTGACTTTTTTTCCTGCTCATAGTTCCCGCTCGCGGATTGCATCATGAAACCTATAACATATATTTTATTGTTTCCAGATACATATTCGGTAACCCTCCAGATAATTGTTCTTTATCGAACGGGGATTTTTGTGGATTTCGCAGAATAATCGGATCCTGCGGATAAGGAGACAGAACTGCAATTCCTGATGATATTCAGGAAACGGCATGCATTTACTTTTACCTTAAAATGAGGTATTCCCAAGTTATTCGCTTTTTTTCCAGGTAAATCTCCGGTTCACCCAGAAATTCCAGGCAAATGCCACAAGAATGCCCAGGATATTTGCAACCCGGTAATCGATCCCGGCCCAGGATGCAAGGACATTCAGGATGACGAAATTGATAGTCGCCCCCCCTATGGATACAAACTGGAATGATGCAAACCTCTGCCAGCGGCGGCTAAAAACGTGGTGGCTGTCGGATTTGAACGTCCAGAAATCGTTTAAGATGAAATTGCTCACGATAGAGAGCTCGATCGCACAGATGCTCGCTACCGGGAGGGCAAACTGAGCGTACTCCTTGAGGTATATGAGAATACCCTCGTTTACCACAATCCCCGAAAGCCCGACTATCCCGAACCTGAAAAGTTTCATCCATTCCTGCCAGACGATGCTGTCGCGGTGGTTCCAGGAAAACCGGGCATTGTCAACTACCTGGGCTGCATAATCGAAGATCGTCCGGACACCAAGCTTGCTGGATCCGACAGCCCGGTCCACGAACTCAAACGGAATCTCCGTCTCTTTTTCCCAGGTGCCTTTGCCCAATACTTCAAGAAGGATCTTGTATCCCCGGGGTTTAAGCGGGGCATGCTCGACCACGCTCTTTTTTACTGCAAAAAAACCGCTGACCGGATCCCGGATTTCCGGGAAGAGCAGCCGGCCAAGGAATGTCGCCCCAAGAGAGATGACCCGCCGTTTGAGCGGCCATTTCTTTATTCCCCCGCCTTCCATGTACCGGCTGCCAATGACAATATCGTTTCCGGCCCGGATTTCTGAAAGCATGAGGGGGATATGATCCGGCGGGTGGGAGAGATCGGCATCGATCACAAGAAAAATATCCGACTGAGCTTTCCCAAATCCCTCGACAACAGATTGGGAAAGCCCGTGATCTTCAGTCCGCACGACAAGGCTGATCCGGGGATTTGATTTCTGCAGATCCTTAACGATCTCAATGGTCCGGTCCGGGGAGTTATCGTCAACGACAAGGATCTCACCGGTAATCGCATTTTTGGAAAAGACCGCATCCACTTCGCGGATAATCGTCCCGATATTCGCCTCTTCCTTGTACGTGGGGATGATTACGGTCAGGTCAAACATAAGGGCACGCCGCAACAAAAATCATGGGTTGGTGAACAGATAAATTCCGCCGTTTGAAGCAGCACCGGCATACCGCGTATTGTTTTCAAGCCACCCCAGTGCCCCGCCACTCGGGTCAGCAGCGCTGATATCGCCAGTCACGACAAAATACAAGGTACTGTTGCCTTTCTCTGCAAAGATCTTTTGAAGGTCCTCAGCAGTAGTGGCCTGGTACTGCAGTGTACCTGTCGCATTAGACGAATAATAATAGTCAAGGGGCTGGGCAATATAACCGGGGACGGTAATGATCATGTCACCGGGAGACACCGTTTCTGTAAGGAACCCGGAAAACCCTCTCCAGTCCTCCTTTGAATAGCCTGAATAATAATTCGTAAGGACCGGGACGCTGATAAGGACCATGATGGCCATCAGCACATAGACCACAGCCCGGTTGTTCCAGAGTGAATACAACGACCGGTAGGATATCGCTGCCCCGATAAAGAGGACAAGGCTCAAAAAGATGAGATACCGGGGCTGCATCGGCATCCTGAAACTCAGAATAAAGCTGATGACAAAGGTAAGGACGGCAAGGAGGATAAGGAAGAAGGCTTTGCTCCTGTCGATGAGATATGCCTGGATGATCCCGATGACAAAAAGGACGAGCAGCACGATCATCGAAATGGTGTTGAATCCCGAGATCTGGGAAAAGGTCTGGATAATAATATCAACACCCTGGATCCCGTAGGTGGGTGCAGAGGAAGTCCTTGTAATAAAGAGCTGGACTGTGACGATGATAAGCGGCAGGCAGAGGAGGACAAAAACTGCGATCCCTGCAACAAGCATCTTCACATTATTGAGTTCGGTGCGGATCCGGGGTACCCAGAGGATCAGTGCGTAGAGGACCAGCGACGCGATGATCACAAACGCATAGAAATGTGACCAGAATGCAAGAGCTGAAAATACCCCGAAAAGGGCCCAGTTCAGGATCGTGCCTGACTTGAGCGCTTTAAGGAAAAAGAGGGTCGCAAGCGCCACAAAAAAGAGCATCATCATATAAGCCCGTGCTTCCTGGGAATAATAGATTAAAAACGGTGAAAATGCACAGGCTGCGGCAGCGATGATCCCGACGTTCCTGTCGAAAAATTCTTTTCCGACAAGATAGAAGAGCGGGATGATAAGGACGCCAAGGAACGCCGGGAGGAACCGGAGGACGAATTCGCTGTTCCCGAACGCAAGCATCAGGTGCTCGGCCCAGTAAAAGAGTGGCGGGTTGAACTCCCCACCGGCCGTAATCTGCCAGATTCCCCATAACGAGTTCTGGGATATTGAATAGGTGGAGGCTTCATCGAGCCAGAGGGAATTGAAACCCAGATTATAGAACCGGAAAAAAAGGCCAAGGATTGTCAGGACAATAAGTGCCTGAAGGTACCGGCTCTGTACGAGAACCGCCTTGATATTATCCACGGAAAAATCACGGAGTGTCTGAAGGGGAGAGCTATACCCGCCATCAAGATCGCAGTCTTTGACCGGGCCCGGTGTTTTTTCCGACTCCCGGATCCCTTTTTTCTTTGCCATCGCTATCATTATCTATTTCATTATGATTCTGATATAACTTCCCGGTTTATTGTCGGGAAAAACACCCGGTATTCCCTCGGGAATTCCCTACGAAAATTCATCCGGTACCATACCGGTTTCGGATTTTTGCTCAGTCCTTCCGGGCTTCCTGAACTTTTTCTCCCGTAGCTCCCGGTGCACCGAGGGCCTTGAGAAGTTCCTCCGGAGATGCCACGACCCGACCGGACTGCTCAAGCATCAGGTTGACCCGTTCGTACATCCCGGCCATCCGGAAATCCGTCCTGATGGCAACCACTTTTTTCCCAAGGGCCGCGGCATATCCCATTTCCCAGGCAGTCCCCGAATCCGCATCAGCCCCGTCAAGAACCGCAACAATAATGTCGGAATCGTGGATCGCCTTCCTGTTCCGGAGAAAGATCCTCCGGTGCTCCTCCCGGCTCCGGACAGCGTGGTTGTCTCCGCTTTCCTGCGGAAGGAAGACCTCATAATAATGGCTTCTGAGGAGATCAGCAAGGGCTGTATTGTACGAGCGCTCTGCTTCTGAAAAAAGCGGGGCGGCAACGTAAATCCGGTATTTCGAGAACTCGGCAACATCCTGGGCCGGGATCTCGGGGAACTTTGCATAGAATACACCCCTCCCTTCCCGTTTGGGAGGTTTCCCATTCTCAACCCCGTAATACGTGCTCGTCACCCCACAGGTCGGTGAAGAATTCACACCGAGGATACAGAGCGGCGGCCCACGCTCTTTGATGATATCATTCACCTTCCCGCACAGGTCTTCGAGAAGCGTGGCAAATTCAGGTGTATTGAGACGTTCGAGATACGTGCCGGGCTCATGATCCGGGCCAAGGTACAGGGTCTCGGGGCAGGGGAGGGAAACGACCTCGATCCCGAACTTTTTACAACGCCCGATGGACCGGGCAAACAGCGCGAGATCGTACGGATGGGTTATCCCCTTTGCCCGGAGCGAGGGAGAGAGTATGCAGGGAGAACAGAGCACGTACATTATTACAGTGTGTGGACGCACAGAATAATCAATGATTCCGCTTGTTGCCTACAGGGACAACAGCTGCGATCCCCGTAAGTGTACGGTAAAAAAACTGGAGCGGGCAGGCTACCTGCGGATCGTAAAGACAGTCTCGCAGATCCCACGAAACACGCTCCTTTTGGACCCGACCGCAGAAAAGGCCCTTTCCCCGGCGGACAAGAACGTAAAATCGATCACCGCCCTCGATTGCTCTTGGGAGGTGCTCGACACCGGTGCGGTCAGTTCCTGGAGAATCCGGCGGGCGCTTCCCTTTCTTATGGCATCAAACCCGGTGAACTTCGGGAAACCCTGCAAGCTCACATCGATTGAGGCGATTGCCGCAGCGCTCTATATCCTTGGGGAACAGGAACGGGCCGCAAAGATCCTTGGCTGCGTGAGCTGGGGGATCAGGTTCCTTGAGGTCAACAAGGAGCCGCTGGAGCTGTACGCCACGGCAAAAGACAGCACTGAAGTTGTGAAGTTCCAGGCGCTCTTTCTCTGATATTTTCCACATATATTTTGTCACTAATGTGGGACAACCGGATTTTTTTGCACTTTACCTTACAGGTACACGGTAAAATTACCGTGTACCTGTACCATTACAAACTGTTTCACGATACTCTGCGTCAGAGAGGCAGAAAAAGAGCTTGTCCCTGAACCTCCCTAATGGGTATCCGTAAGTCCCTTGAACACTTTCCCGGCCGGGTCATCTTTTCTCAGGTGGGACACGGAGATCGCCCAGACCTGTGATTGTTTCCTTACAAAATGGCAGGAGGGGGACGGAGCTCCGGCTACATCCCGGCCCGCAACAAATCCAAAAACACCCCCACAACAAGCAACCTTTATCTCATCTCGTTCATACAGATTCGGTATATGATCAAGGTTGCCATCAACGGGTACGGTACCATCGGTAAGCGTGTCGCCGATGCGGTTGCAGCCCAGAAGGACATGAAAGTGGTTGGCGTCTCAAAGACACGCCCGAATGCCGAGGCTTTTGTTGCAAAACAGCGGGGATATCCCCTATACATCGCGGATCTCTCAAAGAAAGCAGCATTTGAAAAATCAGGCCTTGCCGTTGCCGGTTCGGTCGAGGACATGTGCAAAGCAGCCGATGTCATTGTCGATGCCACCCCGGGGGATGTCGGTGTCACCAACAAGCCGCTCTACGAAAAACTCGGGAAAAAAGCGATCTGGCAGGGTGGGGAAGACCACGAGGTTGCCGGGTTCTCGTTTAACTCTTCCTGCAACTTCAAAGGGGCAATCGGCCGGCAGTTTGTCCGCGTCGTCTCCTGCAACACGACCGGCCTGTGCCGGATCATCCACGAAATCGACAAGGAATTCGGTGTCGAACATGTCCACGCCATCATGGTCCGGAGAGGATCCGACCCCGGGGAGATCAAGAAAGGTCCCATCGATGCGGTCGTCCTTGATCCGGTGACAGTCCCCAGCCACCACGGCCCCGATGTCCAGACCGTGCTCCCCAATATCTCGATCACGACCATGGCCATGATCGTCCCGACCACCATGATGCACATGCACGCGATCCGGATCACCACCAAAAAAGACGTGAACCGCGAGAAAGTGATCGACCTTATCCGGAATCACCCCCGGATGGGCCTTGTGAAAAAGACAGCCGGCATCAAGAGCACTGCCGAACTCAAGGAATTTGCCATGGATCTTGGCCGGCAGCGTGCCGACCTTTACGAGAACTGTATCTTTGAAGAGTCCATCTATGCCAATAAGAACGAGCTCTGCTTCTTCCAGGCAATCCACCAGGAAGCAGATGTCGTTGTGGAGAACGTGGACGCTATCCGCGCCATGACCGGTCTGTGCAGCGATGGCGCCACCTCAATAAAACTCACCAACGAAGCGCTCCACTTTACCCCCATCCAGAATAACCATTAACTCCCTCCATATCCCATTCTTTTTAATGGACGCATTTGAACGGGTCACCAGGAACACCGTGGAAGTCGTCACCGAAGATGAGCTCCGCGCACTCCTTTCCCGGCCCACCAAGAAAGTGTACGCAGGATACGAGCCAAGCGGGGAGATTCACCTTGGCCACCTCGTCACGGTAAACAAGCTTGTCGATCTCCAGGCAGCAGGATTCGAAGTTACGGTCCTCCTGGCCGACCTGCACGCTTTCCTCAACCGGAAAGGAACCCTTGAGAAAGTCGGGGAACTCGCCGATTATAACCGCCGCTGTTTCGAAGGCCTCGGCCTCAAGAACGTCCGTTTTGTCCTTGGCTCCGAACTCCAGCTCAACCGGGACTATGAGCTGCTCGTCCACCAGCTCTCCCAGCAGATCACCCTTGCCCGGGCGACCCGGAGCATGGACGAGGTTGGCAGGCAGATGGACCACCCGACCGTCTCGCAGATGGTCTACCCGATCATGCAGATGGCAGATATTGCCATGCTCGGCGTTGACGCTGCGGTCGGCGGGATCGACCAGCGGAAGATCCACATGCTCGCACGGGAACACCTGCCCAATTTCAACTACCCTTCCCCGGTCTGCATCCATACGCCTATCTTAAACGGCCTTGACGGGAAGAAGATGTCCTCCTCGCAGGGTAACTACATCTCGGTCGCGGACAGCGAGGACGAGATCCGGAAAAAATGCCAGAAGGCGATCTGTCCACCGGAAATTGCCGAAAACCCGGTCCTCCAGATCTTCCAGCACCACGTCTTCCCCCGGCTCCCCGAGATCACCATAAAGCGGCCGGAGAAGTTCGGTGGTGACCGGACGTTTGTCTCATATGCGGACCTTGAAACCGCGTATGCCAACAAAGAGATCCACCCCCTTGACCTCAAGAAAGCGTGCGGCGAGGGTCTTGTTGAGATCCTTGCTCCGGTGCGTGACTATATACAGTGAACTGCCAGATACCAGTCAGTGATATCCGGGTGCTGTCCGTGAAGATCGATAAAAAAGAGGAGGCATTCGACAAGCGCCTCGCTGAAATGGGAATCCGTATCAAGGATGCGGATACCCTAAAGGTCAGCGAGAACGTCTTTGACGAGGTCACCCTCCTTGCCCTCTATAAGCTCGTCCACAAGAAATGGATTACTGCCATCGGAGGTTCGATCAGTACCGGGAAAGAAGCAAATGTTTTTCTCGGCGAACGGGAAGAGGCTTCCGTCGCGATCAAGATCTACCGGATCCAGTCAGCGAACTTTACCACCATGAGTTCCTATATCCAGGGAGACCGGAGATTTTCCAACGTCAAAAAATCCAAAAAAGATCTTATCTTTGCCTGGACAAAAAAAGAATTCTCAAACCTGGTGCGGGCAAAAGAGGCTGGTATTCCTGTTCCGGAACCCCTGGTCTGGGACCGGAACATCCTTATTATGTCCTTTCTTGGGGAGGACGAATGTCCCTATCCCCAGATAAGGAACGTGGAGATAGAAGACACGGCATCCACCTATGAAGCGGTGCTCGCCATGATCGACACGCTCTATAAAAAAGCAGAGCTTGTCCATGGTGACCTAAGCGAGTTCAATATATTGTACCATGACAAACCATATCTCATCGATATGGGGCAGTCGGTCACCCGCGACCACCCGCGAGCCCTCCAGTTCCTGATGCGGGATATCCGCAATGTGAACAGATTCTTTAAAAAGAGGGGCTGCACAGTAAAATCAGAATATGAGATCTTCAGCGCGGTGACGGGCCTTGCCGTTTCACAACCATGACACTTACACGCATCATCTCCGATCTTAAGGGACTACAGGCCGGTTTAGCCTGCACAACGATATCCGGGAGCGTATCCGGGAAGGTGATTCAGCCATGATACAGGAATTAAAAATTGCACAGACCAGGGTAGGCGTCCTCATCGGGAAAGGCGGCGCGACAAAAAAAGAACTTGAAACAAAGACCCACACCGCCATTTCCATTGACAGCAAGGAGGGCCTGGTAAAAGTCGAGGCCCCTGATGAAAACACGATCCCGCTCCTCAGGGCAGTCGAAATCATCAATGCCATCAATGCCGGGTTTTCTCCCCAGCGCGCCTTTGAAATGATCGAAGACGAGGATCTCCTCCTCGATATCATCGATCTCTCGCGTGCAGCAGATAATCCCAAGCAGCTCGACCGGCTCCGGGGCCGGATCATAGGGAAAGACGGCCGGGCAAGGGAGCAGATCGAGAACATGACCGATGTCGACATCTCGGTCTTCGGCCACACCGTTGCCCTTATCGGCTACCCCGAGCAGATGAAGGTCGCACGGGCCGCAATCGATATGCTCATCGAGGGAATCCCCCACGAGAACGTCTTTGCGTTCCTCGACAAGAAGAAAAAAGAGGCAAAGCAGGATATGATCAGTTACTACTACTGATCATTTCCGCCTCCCGCACTTCCTCTTTTTTATGCAGGCCCATAAAGAATCCGTACCCGGGCACAATGCAGTGACACCAGGTTTTCGGGATATCTCCCAAAATACGGGAACCTTCGTATTATGCTTGCGGGAGAGATAGGCAGTTTTAAAAAACTCGATACTGGAGAGAAAGCCATGCAGATACAGGATCTTGCCATACCCGATACCCTCAAGCAGCAGTACCTCGGGCTTGGGATCCAGGAGCTCTATCCTCCCCAGGCTGCCTGCGTGGAAAAAGGGCTGCTTGACGGTAAAAACCTCCTCGTATCAATACCGACAGCGAGCGGCAAGACGCTCGTTGCCGAGATGGCAATGCACTGCCACATCGCACACGGCGGGAAATGCCTCTATATCGTCCCCTTAAAAGCGCTTGCCTCGGAAAAATACGACGAATTTGGCAACCGGGGAGTCCGGGTCGGGATTTCCACCGGGGACCTCGACCGGCGTGACGACGGGCTTGGCAGGAACGATATCATTGTCGCAACGAGCGAAAAGGTCGATTCCCTGCTCAGGAACGGCGCCCGTTGGCTGCCAGAGATCTCCCTTATAGTCGTTGATGAGATCCACCTGATAGATTCTCCCGACCGGGGCCCGACCCTCGAGATGGTGATCGCAAAGATGCGATCCCGTAACCCGGACATGCAGGTGATCGGGCTTTCTGCGACCATCGGAAACCCGAAGATGCTTGCCGGGTGGCTGGACGCGGAACTGGTCACGAGCACCTGGCGGCCGGTGGATCTCCGGCAGGGCGTCTTTTACGACAACCGGATCCAGTTCGAAGAGGGGACGCGGCCAATAAAGCAGGTCTCAAAAAACTATGACGACCTCAACCTCTGCCTCGACACGATTGCCGAAGGCGGGCAGTGCCTGGTCTTTGTCTCATCCCGGCGAAACGCCGAGGCCTTCGCGAAACGTGCGGCGGGGGCGATAAAATGCGAGGATCCGACACTTGCTGCCTGTGCCGACAAGCTCCTTGCCGGGACTCCGACCGAGATGGTAAAGACTCTCGCCGCCTGCGTGGCAAAAGGGGCCGCATTCCACCACGCGGGCCTCAGCCGGAACGAGCGTTCCGTTGTTGAAGAGGCATTCCGCAAGGGCTGGCTCAAGGTAATCTCCTCGACCCCGACACTTGCCGCCGGCCTCAACCTCCCCGCCCGCCGGGTCGTGATCCGGGACTACCTCCGGTTTTCCGCGGGCGAGGGGATGCAGCCAATCCCGGTCAGCGAGTACCGACAGATGGCAGGACGGGCCGGCCGGCCCCGGCTCGACCCGTACGGCGAGGCCGTACTCATCGCAAAGGAGGCCGACCAGGTCCCGGAGCTCTTTAACGTCTACATCGAGGCTGAGGCTGAAGACATCCATTCGCGAATTGCAGAGCCGACAGCGCTCTACACCCATGTCCTCTCCCTTATCGCTTCCGGTTTTGCACGGACCCGGGAAGAACTCTCCACGTTTATGAACCGGTCCTTCTATGTCCACGAGCACCGGCAGGGCCGTCTCATCCACCGGGCCGTCGATTCCGCACTCCAGTTCCTGATAACCGCAGAAATGGTCGTTGAAGTGGGAGAACACATCGGCGCAACCGAGCTCGGGACGCTCGTCTCCCGGATGTATATCGATCCAAGAAGCGCCTCGGCAATTGTTACGACCATGCGGGAAAAAGAGGACTACGCAGATCTCGGCATTATACAGCTCATTTGCAGCACACCAGACATGCCGACACTGTACGTGAAAAATGCCGATCTTGCCGCACTCTCCCGGATGCTTGAGGACAAGGGAGGCGACCTCTGGCTCCCGATGCCGGAAGAGGAGGACGAGGCAGAAGAATATTACCGGGCGGTCAAAACCACGATGCTCCTCTCCGACTGGGCCGCGGAACTGCCCGAAGAGAAAATCTGCGAGCGCTATGGTGTCGGGCCCGGGGATGTCTACGGGATGGTGGAGAGCATCAACTGGCTGCTGCATGCGACAAGCCAGCTTGCACGGATGTTTGCCCCGAAATTCCACCCGCAGATTGCGGAGTGCGAGATCTGCATGAAAAACGGGATCAAACGCGAACTTCTCCCGCTCGTCCGGCTCCGGGGGATCGGCCGTGTCCGTGCCCGGCGGCTCTTTAATAACGGCCTGACCTCGCCCGAGGAGATCCTCAAACACCCCAGAGAAGATGTCGCAAGGATCATTGGACAGGGTGTTGCAGATCAGATTTTTGATCAGCTCGCACCAAAGAAAAGAGGTGCGGCCCCGGCAGTACCGGACAACGATGCCAGTGCCGGCGGGCAGGCAACACTTTTCCGGTTTGGGTGATGGAAATGGACGATACCCGGGAATCCTGCGGGATACGGTATGCGACTGCTGCGGTTAAGGACCGTAAGGCATTCCTTTTGGTCCTCCGCTCTGTGTCGGATCGGTATTCAACGCATATCATCTGTTTTGATGCCGACAAAATGGCCGGTTTCCGGCACGCGGAGATGGCAGTCCGGCATGCCTGCCGGTCATTCAGGGAGGGGACTGCAATCTCCAAGTCGCTTGAAATGGAATCGCTGCTCTATGCTGCCGGGACCCGCCAGTGCAGCGCAGCGGTCTCGTTTGGCCTTCATGAAGGGACAAACCGGCTCTGTGTCTGCTGTTGCCCGGACTCCCCCGGGGCCTGGC
>JBAZFZ010000017.1:0-37868 GCA_041653075.1 Methanoregula sp. | reverse complement strand
CCAGCGACATCGTGATGATGCGGAACCATGGCGGCAGCTGGGCCGAACTCCCGACAACGTTTGATCATGCAGTCAGCAATACCTATTACTTTACGGCAACGACACCCGGGTTCTCGTCGTTTGCGGTGGTGACACGACTTAATACGACCGCGACCGTGAATACGACAGTATCGATCACGGAAACGGCAACAGCCCCGGTAGCAACAGAGCTTACGTCTTTGACGACATCACTGATGCCGGCAACTACCGCTCCATCAAAGGTGACAACCCGGACGACCACCATTCCGCAGACGACCGCAGTTCCGGCACCGGCAAACGTGCCGGCTGGTTCATCGGGATTCCCGATCCTGTGGGCCGTGACCGGGATCTGCGGGATCGTAATTGCTGCGACAGGAGGGTTCCTTATCCGGCGCTGGTGGATTCACCGGCAGAACCCGGCGCTGTTCCGGAAGTATGACTGAACGGGTGGCGCAAAAGCGGATCATTCAGAGCCCGCTTACGTACGGAATTGCTGGCGTTCCACGAGAAGAAACCGCGTCATGGGGATATCGGGGAACTGACCGGATTTACCATGGACTCGCGATAAAAAACAAAAATTGTAACGGGTGACCAACGTGAGGCTCTGATGAATTCTGCTAGTTCCCTGCAGGGTGCATAACCCGTGCCTCGTACAGATTCCGCATCTCGTCCGCGATATAATGCCGGGCGATGGTGCCCTCCCGCCGCTGTTCGATGATCTGGTCGTTTAACAGGCCCGCCATGTGCCAGCTCACCGAGGGGCCGGAGATTCCTGCAAGCAGGCCGATCTCTTTTCGGGAGATTCCCGGGTGCTGCGCTATAATTGCAAGGATTTCCCGCTCGCGGGGCTGCCTGAGGTGAAGCATCAGGGCCCGTTCGCTTCTGCTGAACTTACCGGCATTTTCAAAATATCCCGCCGATTTTTTGCATTCGGCCGAAGTGACCGCCCCAAAAGTCGTCAGGACCTTGAGATGATAGATCAGGTTTTTGTAGGTGAAACCGGTCGCTTCTCTTATATCGTGAAGATACGCGCCCGGGTGTTCCCGGATGTACTGGAAAATTTGCTCGCGCGACCCGGTTGAGAGAATATTTTTCTTTGTCACGCGCCGGAAGCCGCCGACAAGAGAAAACTGTGCGGCTGACAGGTACTTCCCGAGGCAGATGACACACGGAGCAAGCGCAGCGATCCCGAGAAGAACCAGCACGTAGGGCGGCAGATCGGCAAGGCTGATCGGCGTCGGGGCCGGATCGTTGAGGAGTACCGTATCCGCCGAGTGCGGCGTGAAATAGAGTTCGCTGTACTCCGGGTAGAACCCGTAGGCCGGCTGGACGATATAGCCGCCGGTTTCATCTGCTGCCGCTCCTCCTGCCATCATCAGTACGAGCACCAGAATAAGGATTGAGGAACTTTTTCTCAATTGCATCTCTCCCTCACACGGTCAGCAGCATGAACTGCTGCGTCCCTTTAACGTGCTCTCCTTCGACCACCGCATACCAGTCCCCGGGTGCGATCCCTTCTGGCCGGGAGACAAGGAGATAGATCCTGCCGTTTTTTATGCCGTCGCTCTCATCGTAGTACGTCCCCATCTTCCCGTCGGGTGCAAAGATTGTCAGTTTCAGGGTGGCGTTCGTGTCCTGCCAGAACAGGTCGTACGTGAATTCTTTGAGGCCCGCGGGCATTTCCCGGTGGAATGGTTTGAGTTCTCCCTGCGTTACGGATTGATCCATGTACCCGATGATCCGGTATCCGCTCTTGTCGGTTACCGCGTTTTCGAGCCCCAATTCCTGCCTCTCCGAATTGTTCAGGTCCTGGATCCTCACCGGCCCGGTCTCGTTCCAGACATCTCCACCGTACGGACATTCGGGATTACATTTCTCATCACCCCAGGGGTACCGGCTTCCCCAGTAATAGGGCTGGCTCCAGATTTGTTCAAGCAACTTTGGATCAACATTCGCTTTTATCTGTTCAATGACTTCAGGTTCATAGGCAATTTGTTCAAGCTGTCCGATAGTAATGTTCTCTCCCCAGTGATCGTTCAACCATTTCTGGCCCTCTTCGGTATACATACCTGATATCTCAAACGCCATGGCCGCAGGTATGAAAAAGAAGACGAGAATAATCATGCCGCAGAGAACAGCGTACTTTTTCATCGGGCCACGACCAGCGGCGCGGTTTTCCCGCGATCACTTCCAACAGATTACCCTTTCCGTACGGATTTATAAAAAGATTGTTCCATAATCGTCTACACAAGCGGCATGGCATTAGATATCTTTTGTGAAAGCGGGTAAAACCGCCGCAATCTCCCTGTCGAACGATAAAATATGGATGTGTAGACGATTGTGGAATAAAACGTATTTTATAGCACGATAATTCTTGTTCGTTTGGGCCACGAAAGTGGGATGCACCTAGGATTCCCGGTTTTCTCCTGCCCGGACAACAAAGTCTGCCGGTTGGATAGATACCCTGACCGGCAGGGAGCAAGATGAAAAATCATGAAACGAACGCTGAACTTTTCAGTTCTGGCAGGGCTTGTGCTCCTGCTGGTATTTGCCGTCCCTGCAGTAAGTGCCTATGGCTCCTTTGAGATCTCGGGCACGTACACGGATGATGGTGTGAAATGGTTAAACGATCACTGGGGTGAGAATATCACCCTCGGGCAGCTCGCAAAGATCGCGTATGCCCCGGAAGACTATTCAAAGATCAATGAGAACGTCGATCCAAAAGTACTCGAACGGGTCTGGAGTCAGCCCTATTACTGGGGAGACCGGTATCCGCCGCACGCGGGAACGAACACTGCCACCGCGGAGGCCGGCGCGAAAACTACCGGCAAAGCCGGTGCCGATGCCGCCGTCAACAGCGGGACTACTACAAACAGGTTTTTTCCCGCCATCGTCGGCGGGATCTCCCTGACTGCGACCCCCACGGGCTATTCCGGAGGATATATCACCTTCGGGGGCAGCGGCACCATTTATGGATATTATGATCAACGGGTAGATTCCTTCAGAGTGGAGGCAAATCTGTATGGGGACAGCACTAAGCTGTCGACCTCCTATACCGAAAGATATAGCTTCACGAACACAAGGGAACCGCATGTGATTCTCAGTACTTCGGGCATTCGCACCCCGGTGAGGGGAACGCTGTACCAAGCCCAGATTATCGGGCAGTCCACTAACCCGACGTTCAGTGCAAACACCTGGTCCTCGGCATATCTCTATTCATGACGGGACTTTTTTTTCTGTTTTTTGGAGAAACACTGATGAAACGATGGAAAGATCGTGCAGTACTGCTGGGGATTTCGATCGTCGTGATCGTTCTCCTGTTCAGTTCCCTTCCCTGCGGGGCAGTTTCAACAGATATTAAAGTCCCCATACAGGGATCGATAATGGATCCGGGGAGGGTTGCCACGGATGGTCAATTCATTGCAACCTACCTAAGCACCACCAGACCCCCAGCAATTATGGTGTATTTTATGAACGGTACGTTGTACAAAAGTGTTCCCCTTTCAAACGACGACATGGACTTGGAGTGCTTTAGGATTTCTGACGGTCGGGCCTATTTTACCGAACATAATCGTGATGATTCCTCATACAGACAGACCGAGACCGTGTACCAGTACACCCTTGCAACCGACGAGAGGAAAGTAATTTATACCGGCTCTGACGGCGAACGTATTACGAAGATCACCGCCAGCGGGGATCATGTCGTGTTGCGCGGAGGTACTAATGAGCGGAGCCTTATCCTGCATACGCTCTCGACCGGTTCCAGCCAGGTCATTTTCACATCCCGTGATTGGATCGTTGATGTCAATATCGATGGCGATCACATCATGTGGGGATGCTACCGTGGGGATAAGGGCCCGGGCAGGGAGATCCATGTCTTCACGATCTCCACGAAAACCGATTACATTATTCCGGAGAGCAAATCAGTTAAGACCTCCGGGTACGGGGACATATCCGGGGACAACGTAGTCTGGGATATGCTGGCAAAGGACCCGACCTATGTCAACGGTATAGCCGTTATGGGTGTATCCTACGATATGAAACTCACAAACCTTGTTTCCGGCAGGACGCAGTCTATCGAGCAATCAGATACCGCACCGGCTACCAATCCCTTCATCTCGGGGGATACAATTGCATGGGTAAAAAGACCGACACTGGACTACAATAATTCTGATACCGGGATCATCCGGACCTACAACATTACCACGGGGACATTCAGTGACCTTGCAGCAAATGTCTCCGGAATATCCGATTTCGCCCACGGGGTAGTACTCTGGAGCAGGATGAAACCGGTATCGAGTTGGATAACTCCGCTTTCAGGGAAGATCCCTGATGTGACGGTTACAACGCCAATGCCGTCTGCAAGCCTCGTTACCACCACCGTCCCAAAATCTACCCCATCACAGAAGAGCCCTGTTGACCCGGGCCTGATCATAGCGGTACTTGCAGCGGGAGGCACCGGGTACGCCCTCTTGCACCGGAGACGGTGAGATTCCATTTTTGAATCTTCATTTTTTTTATTCTCACATGCGGTCGGATCCCCGTTTTCCCATCCACCGAGAACGCTGTGTAGACGATTTTGGAATAACACATATGTATCCTCCGGCAAAACGGGTCTTATGAAACAGACTGTCAATGTGCTGATCGTTTGCAGCCTGCTGGTTCTTGCACTATCTATTGCCATCATCCAGACTCCTGTCAGTGCCGCATCAACGGATGTAAAGATCCCCACCAGCGGATCGGTGATGTACCCGGGGTTTGTTGTTACGGACGGACACCTCATTGCGACAGCAGCGAGCGGTTCCACCGAGGTGAAGGTGTATTACATAGACGGATCCTTTTACAAGAGCGTTGCCATCACGAACGACCAGCGACAGTTTGATGCCCTCGAACTGTCCGATGGCTCCCTCTACTTCTCACTCTATGACCCGGCAGAACCGGGATATTTCCGGAATGAAACCGTATATGACTACAATCTTGCTACCGGGGAAAAACAGCTTATCTACGTAACCGATGGCCCGCAGCAGCAGGTTACAAAAATTGTTGCCGATGGGGACCATGTTGTGATGAGGGGGGGCGTAAATTCCAGGAAACTCATCATCTATACAAAATCCACGGGCTCGGTAACGACCCTCTTCACCTCCCGCGACATGATCCATGGCCTTGCCATTGACGGCGACCGGATCATGTGGGGCTGTGAACGAGTCGATAAGGAGGCGGGCCGGGAGATCCATGTGTACACGATCTCCACGGGAACCGATTACATTATTCCGGAGAGCAAATCGGAAAATACCTACGGGTACGGGGACATATCCGGGGACAACGTGGTCTGGGCGATGCGGGCAAAGGACCCGGATTATATTAACGGTGTACCCGTAGGGGGGGTATCCTATGATATGAGGCTCACGAACCTTGTTTCCGGCAGGACGCAGTCTGTCGATCGATCTGATACCGCGCCGCTCACCGTTCCCTTCATCTCCGGGGGTACTATAGCATACCTGAAACAACCATCCTTAGATTACGATAATTACGATACCGGTGTGATCCGGACCTACAACATCAGGACCGGTTCTTTCAACGAATTCGGTTCAAAGATCGCCTTTATCACCGATGTGAAAGGGGACCTTCTCATCTGGGGCCGATACAAGCCGATGTCGTTCTTTGCGACATCGCTCAACGGTACGCTGCCGATTGTGACACCACTGACACCCGTGCAGAGCACAACGCAGATCCCGGGTACCGGGCAGCCGGTGACCACCACTCCACCGGGCAGCCCGGTGGATCCAATCATGATCGTATCGGCCCTTGCAACCGGTGTTGCCGGTTACGCCGTCATGAAACGGAGACGGTGATCGCCCTTCCTTTTACCCCCTCCTTTTTGTGATTGAAGTATTATGCAGCCGGGTGCTTCCCGGCTTTTTTCCTGCATACTTTCTTCCAACATATGAATGGATGATGTGTAGACGGTTTTGGAATAAACTGTATTTACCGTCCTGCCGACACTCTCCCGTTCAGACCAGGGGATCATGATCTTCAACCTCTGCACGGATCCCGGTCTGGACAACCGGAAATATCCGCCGGGCAGACCCTCCCGACGGGTACCCGAGGAAAAACGAATGAAACCACAGCTGAACCTCACGATACTGGCCGGACTCCTCGTCCTGCTGGTAGTTGTCGCGCCTTCCGTAAACGCCTTTGAAATATCCGGCACGTACACAGAAGAAGGCCAGAAATGGTTGAACGATCACTGGGGTGCAAATATTACCCTCGGCGAACTCGCAAAGATTGCCTACACCCCGGAGGATTACGAGAAGATCCGGGAGAATGTCGATCCCGATCTCTTAAAAGACGTGTGGAGCCATCCCTACTACTGGGGAGACCGGTATCCACCCAAAGAGATTATACCTGGCCCGGCAATCTTCGATGCTAACGACCAGTACGTTCCCGATCCGACCGGTGAACTGTACGCCGGCATCATCGACGGCAGCATCGTTTCCATCCGGTCCGGCATGGTCACCGATGCTAACGGCCGGACCTGCAATACCAGTACCTGGATTTCTTTACACTATTGCCCGTGAAGAACCACATCACTTTTTTTCAGGCTTGTTTTTCCATCGGTCCGGTTGATCTATCGGGATTGCATGGATGTGTAGACGATTTGGCGATAAAACATATATATCGTCCCGCTGATACTTCACCGTTCAGACCCGGGGATACGCTCTTCTACCTCTGCACATGTTCCCTGTCTGGACAAACCGGGGATATGTGCAAGTATCCCCAAAAGAGGGGTCCCCAGGCCCAAAATTTTTTTTTGACAGAAACGACCAGTATGTTCCCGACCGACGAACTGTACGCCGGCTTCATGGATGGCGGGATCGTCTCCCTCCGGTCCGGCAGGTCACCGATGCAGAGATTCTTGACGGCTGCCGCAGGGCCCGGGACGCGATCTGTTCGTGGATTGATACGACATTCAGGAAAGGGAATCCTGTTTTAAAAAAATTCAGAGCCCCAGTACTTCTCTAATTTTTGCGACTCCGAAAAGAAACCTGAAATCTCCGAGCCACCTGCTGAAAAGAGACATGGGAAAGATCTCATGACAAGACATTAAAACTGGGTCAGACTCATGGCATTTCTTGTCGGCAGATGATCCCATGAATATCTTGAGCGGGATTGCTGCTTTCCAGCACGGTAGAAAATTAGCGAAGTACTGAGCCCATACAAACGAAAATTTTCACCATTATTTCCCAGACAAAAACATGAGTCATTTAATTTTTGACGTTTTTCTTTTTTGGCAGAGTCCCGATATGCCAATATAGACAAGAACTCCCACAATCGCCAACGCTGCACAGAAAATAATCGTGAGCCATAAATCTGGCAGATGCCGAAGTGACATTGCAATGGAATCCAGTCTCCTTTGGATCCAGCACGATTCACAAATACTGACGTTATAAGCCAGGAATTTTGGGATAAATACGAAATCCAGAATAACCGCACAGATACTGGTGGCTGCACCTGCGGAGATTAATAGTATTTTTCGGGATTCGTATGCACGGAAAAGAACCGCTGTAATAAACCCGGAGACGACGAATGCAGAACCTGTAACGATGCTGTATTGAAATACTGACTCAAAAAATGCAAGGATGCCCCAGCTTATAATAACGGCGAGAATGAATGCCAGAGTGAAATAATATCTGCGGAATTTTTCAGGAAACCGGATCCAACCAGGAATTTTGAATTCCATAGCAACAAACGGGTGAAATAATTATTTAATGTATATGGTCCGGATTTTTCGCATCGTCTCAAATGCTGCATGAGTGGTCACGATTGTAGATAATCTCCAGTCCATACACCCTGTGATCAACTCTCCCGGGGAATCATCGAGGTTCACATTGGGCTTGTCGTACCCCATATATCCACTATTATACAACAACCTTCATCATGCCCCGCTCCCATCATTGAACTATCGCGAAGCGTGTGGCCCTGTATGACCGGAAAGAAGCGGGAGAACATCTATACCGAATCGCTTGCGTTCCACGAGACGTATCACGGGAAGATCGCGGTCCACTCAAAGGTCCGGATCAAGAACCGCTATGACCTCTCGCTTGCCTACACGCCTGGCGTTGCTGCGGTTTCAAAGGAGATCGCAAAAAACAAGGACCTCGCATGGAAGTACACGCTCAAGGCAAACACCATCGCAATCGTCACGGACGGTTCCCGGGTCCTCTCGCTTGGAAACATCGGGGGTTGTGCCGCGATCCCTGCAATGGAAGGAAAAGCCCTCCTCTTTAAGAAACTCGCCAATATCGATGCATTCCCCATTTGTTTTGCAAAAGACCACCCGGCCCTTGCAGAGGACATCGCAAACATTGCGCCGGTCTTTGGCGGGATCGCGCTTGAGGATATTGCGGCACCCCGGTGCTTTGAGATCGAGGAAGCCCTGCAGGGCATCGGGATCCCGGTGATGCATGACGACCAGCACGGGACGGCGGTCGTGGTGCTCGCGGCCCTCCTCAACGCATGCAGAGTGACAAAAAAAGAGTTCGGGGAACTAAACGTCGTCATCTGCGGGGCCGGGGCGGCAGGGTTTGCGATAACCCGGATGCTCCGGCACATCGGCTATGACCCGAAACTTTTCCCGGCGGTCAACAACATCATCGTCTGCGACACGAAAGGGATCATCCACCGGGACCGGGAGGGGCTGTACGCAAACAAGTACAAGTTCATCATCGCCGATGAGACCAACCGGGCCGGGCGGACGGGTTCACTTTCCGATGCCCTTGAAGGGTCGGATGTCTGCATCGGGGTCGCCGGGCCGGGGATCGTGACGCCGGCCATGGTACGGAGCATGGCAGACGACTCGATCGTCTTTGCGCTTGCCGGCCCGATGCCGGAGATCCTGCCAAAGGATGCGATCACGGCCGGGGCGGCGGTTGTCGGGACGGCACGGAGCGATTACCCCAACCAGATCAACTACGCGCTCGCTTTCCCCGGTATCTTCCGGGGCGCCCTCGATGTCTGTGCAACCCGGATTTCCGATGAGATGAAGTACGCTGCGGCCCACGCTCTTGCCGGGTACGTGAAGCGTCCGCGGCATGACTGTATCCTGCCCCGGGTCCTCAACCGCGGCGTGGTCAAAGCGGTCGCAGGAGCGGTGAGCGAAGCGGCGGTCGCAAGCGGATGTGCCCGGGATTTCAAGGATTTTCCGGCCTGATCACCCGGCAGACATGCTCCATGAGCGCGTGATGCCGGAGGAGTTCGGTGCAGTACGTCCGGCTTCGCCAGGTCTTTGGTATGGGCTCCCAGGCAACCCCGCAGTCCGTGTCCCAGAGGACAAGGCCTTCGGCAGGTGCCGGCTGGATCGGCCGACCCGTCTTCTCGTTAAACAAAAGCCGGATCCCTTCCATGTCAAGTTCTCCGAGGCCCACAGAAAAGAGCGCCGCTGCCATGCACCGCACCTGGTGCCAGAGGAAACTTTCGGCTTTCACTTCAAGGTACGTGAACCGGCCCTCGGTCCCGATCCGGATTGCAAGCATGTTCCGCCACGGGTTCTTGTCCCCCACCCGGGCAAAATTCGTGAAATTGTGCTCGCCCAGAAATTCCCGGGCCGCCGCATCCATGACCCGCGGATCCTTCGGAGCTTCGGAGAAATAGTACCGGTACGTCCGGGACCGGGCGTCGAACCGGGGATGAAATGTGTCGGCAACGACAGCAGACGCTGTGCACCACGCATCGGGAGGGAGCTGGGCGTTGATTGCCGCCCGGGCCCGGTCCGGGTAGGCAGTCGAGAACGCGACGACCTGCCCGCAGGCATGGACCCCCCGGTCAGTTCTGCCGGCCGAACAGAAACCCGCACTGCGCCAGTCGGAAAAAAGATCGAGGCGTCGGCACGCTGCGATGAATTCGCCTTCGACCGTGCGGCTGGCTTCCTGCTGCTGGGAGCCATAGAACCGGGTCCCGAGATACGAAACCCGGAATGCAAGCCTTACCGGACGCGGAACCGCCGGGTCAGCCTCTTGATTTTTCTCCATGTGTTGTTGAGCGACTGGCGGGTGTAGGTCCGGAGCGGCGTCTGTCTTCCGCCGCAGGTGACTTTCCCCTCCCGGATTGCCGCAAGGATTGCCGGGACATTTGGTTCTGCTTCGACAAACGTCCGGCCGTATCCCACGAACCGGGCGTTGTGTGCATCGCTTCCTCCCGTGCAGGGCTGGTGGAGCCGGCCCGCGATCCGGCCGGCCTTCCGGTTTGCCGAACCGACAATGTACCGGCTGTTGAATGCCTCCACTGCATCGACGTATTTCAGCGCCGCCTTGATCTTGCGGGCGACACCGTGCCGCCACATGTGGTACGGGTGGGGGAGGATCAGGAGCGCTCCTTTCCTGCGGGCGATCTTGACCGTTTCCAGGAAATCAAGGCCGGACGGGATCACTTCGGTAACCCCGAGCGCAAGGAGGTGGCCCTGTTTGGTGGAGATCTCGATTCCCGGAATGACAAGGACCGGGGACTTCATCGACAGCGCAAGCTTCGCGCCGTCCACACAGTCATGGTCGGTAATCGCGATCACATCGAGCCCGACAGCTTCTGCCTGCCTGAGGATCTCTTCGACACTGCTCTCTCCGTCTTTTGAAAAACTGGTATGTACATGCAGATCGCAGGTCAGCATCTGATCATAGTATTTTTATTTCTCTGGTATTAAGGAAACTTATGCGTCTCCTCCTCCCCACCGGGTCGGCAACGGCGGAAATGATCCGGTCTGCGGCGGCCGGTTTTGAGGCGGACGTTATTGTCACCGGGAAGGTCGCGTCGTTTCTTACCCCGGCAATACTGGATAAAATGATCCGGGCCGGGTCGTACGATGCCGTGGTCGTATCCGGGATGTGCACGGTTTCTTTTGAGAAGGTTGAGCGGGAGACGGGTGTTCCGATCTACCGTGGGCCCCGGCACGCTGCGGACCTTGCATGGATCCTGCCGCTTGTCGGGAAAGTCCCGCTCTCCCGGGATGTCCCGGCCGAGGACTTTTTTGCGGCAAAACGGGCAGCAGAAGCGATGGACCGGGTGGAACAGGTTGAGGAGAAGGCAGAACCGGAGTTTGTGATCCGGGGGACAAAGATCGGCGGGAAATCGCGGATGAAAGTGCTCGCCGAGATCATGGACGCCCACAAACGGATGCATATCCGGGAGCTTGTGCTTGAGTATTTCGCGAAAGGTGCAGACATCGTCGATCTGGGTTTCGGGTTCGATGCAAAACCCGATGATGTGAAAAAAGTCTTTTCAAAAGTTGCGGATATCGACCGGCCGCTCGCGGTGGACACGCAGGACCCGGACCTGATCCGGGCTGCACTTTTCCGTGCCGATATCGTGCTCTCGCTCCAGGAGACAAACCTCCCGGCTGTCGGAAAAGCGGTGGCAGGGGCCGGGGCGGCTGCGGTTGTCGTGCCGGGAGAAAAGACGCTCAAACAGAATATTGCCCGGGCCCGCCGGGCCGGGATCTGCTGCATCATTGCCGACCCGCTCCTCCAGCCGGTGGGATCGGGCCTTGTGGCATCGCTGAGATGGTTCAGGGGATCGGACTGCCCGCTCTTTTTTGGCGCGGGAAACGTGGTGGAGCTGCTCGACGCGGATTCACCCGGGGCAAACGCCCTTTTGGCCGGGATGGCGATGGAGGCCGGGGCGGCAGTCATCTTTTCAAGCGAGCATTCGGATAAGACACAGGGGTCTATCCATGAGATGCGCAGGGCGACGGAGATGATGGTGCTTGCCCGGGACCGGCCGTACCCGAAGGATCTCGGGATCGATCTCCTGGTGCTGAAAGAAAAGCGGCGCCGGAGGGAACCGCCGCTTGAGTACAAGGGAACAATAGTTGCAGAGCGGATGCCGGACGAGATCGTGTACGATCCGAAAGGGAATTTCCGGATCGGGATCGAAGGCGACGAGATCGTTGCGGTGGTTCATGGGAAAGCGATCAAAGGGAAACGCTGGCAGGATGTCCTGTACACGATCATTTCACAGGGCGACATCTCCCTGCTCGACCATGCGGGGTACCTGGGACGGGAACTCTACAAGGCAGAGCTTGCGATCCGGTATGGGAGAAGTTTCGAGCAGGACGGGGAGTTCTGATGAAAATCCCGGCATATCTCCTTGTAATTCTCCTGATGTTCGCAGTCCTGCTCACCGGCTTTTTCCTCCTGCTCTGTGATGACCGGGCCAGCACCGGGTCACACTATTTCCCGCCCGATGGTTTTCCCAAAGAAAGCGTCATTGCAGAATTCGGGGATACGACGCCGGTTGAAGGCTTCCGTACATTGGGAGTCCCGTTTAATTATAGCAGGTTTCTTGACGAGACAAACAGCGATGTCGAACCGTATTATTTTCCAAACGGGCCGATCATAGGGTACGGTTACGGGCTTGAGGGAAAAGTCGTGGTGATGCACTATTACGACTGGCCGGTCAACCGGACCATGATCGATGAGATGTATTCCCATATTGCCGCAAAGGGGAAGGCCTATGGTTTTGAAAGCATCCCTTGTCTTGTGGTTTCATCAAAAATGATGGATGTACGAGCGGGTGTATCGACCCTGCCACCCGGGAGCCCGCAATTCGGGATCCTTTTCCGATCTTTTGGCCTGAAGTTCCCCGACATTGAATAGCCGGTTATTATTGGCATCCCTCATGCGGAGAATTTTGTAAGGGGCAGGGGGCATGCCTTTTTCAAAATCTTCCGGTCCCGACCCGATCATTTTTGAAAAGATCACGATGCCTGCCCGGATCTTTTTGAAAAAATCTCGATCGCGACCCGTACTTTTTCTGAAATCTTCCGGTCACTGCCCGATCTTTTTTTAAAATTCTCAGGTCCCCGGGCCGGAAGCCGCGTACAAAAATGAACCCCGCATTCAATCACTCCGACAAGAACTGCACGGACAAAACTCGGGTTTTCCCACCCCACCCAGTTTGAGGGGTCCCGAACATTTTTGAAAAGATCGCGATGCCTGCCCGTACTTTTTTTAAAATCTTCCGGTCCCGACCCGGATATTTTCGAAAAAATGTCGATGCATGGCCGGATATTTTTCAAAAAATTCCGGTCGCAACCCGGATTTTTTTTGGAATGTTCCGGCCCGTTACCGTATTTTTCCGGAAAAAAAGAAGACCCCTTCAGTAATTCTCCACGTAAATCTCGAAATAACTCTGCGGGTGCCCGCAGGCCGGGCAGGAAAGCGGGGCGGTCGTTCCTTCGTACACGTACCCGCACTCCCGGCAGTACCACTTTACCGGGGCCGGGCGCTTGAACACCGTGCCGTTTTCCAGATTTTCCCGCAGCCGGTTGAACCGGAGCTCGTGGTGCTTCTCCACGTTTGCCACCTGCCGGAAGAGGTTTGCAATGACAACGAACCCTTCCTCTTTTGCGATGGTGCCAAAGGTCGGGTAGAGCGTGCCCCACTCTGCTTGCTCCCCATCGGCTGCTGCCTTGAGGTTCTCTTTTGTCGTCCCGATCACACCGGCCGGGTAGGCCGCGGTGATCTCAACCATTCCGCCTTTGAGCTGCTTGAAAAACTGTTTTGCGTGTTCCTTTTCCTCTTCTGCGGTCTGCAAAAAGATCGCCGCGATCTGCTCGTAGCCCTCTTTTTTTGCAACGCTCCCGAAATACGTGTACCGGTTCCGTGCCTGCGATTCCCCTGCAAACGCCGCAAGGACATTCTTCTCGGTTTTGCTGCCGATAAAATCCATGGACATACTCCTCCGTCAAATCATCCTTTCTGCCTTCATGGGATATACGCTTTGGCAGGTTTTTGGTCTGCGGCGGATTTTTGCCAGGATACAACCAGCAAGGATAACAGCAGTTCCGAAACAGGATTGAGAAGGGACACATCTGCGATGGTTTTAGCGGATCAGCGAAAATTCCCCCCGCAGAAAAGATACCAGAAAAGCGGGCCTGAAGGGATTTGAACCCTTGACCTGCGGATTAAGAGTCCGCCGCTATGCCGAACTAAGCTACAGACCCACGTAGCCTAATAATGTGGTTGATTCATCCGAATAAATGTTTTGGAACCGGGAACATAATTCACCAGCGAATCCCTATATACGTAAGAGCGGTACATCTCTTGTAATATGGCGGACACCGCGGCGTTTGAACCGACTGATGCGGTTAAATACTGTATTTTCGGGTGCGGCACCAACGGCTACAATATTATTCTCGAACTGGAAAAAGAGAACGAGCGGGTACTTGTCGTCGATAAAGATGAGACGCGCGTCCACCACCTCCGCGACCAGAAATACGATGCTTATGTTCGGGACATCGCCGCACCGGACATGCTTGTCGGGATCCCTTCCTTTGAGATCGCCTTTGTGATGACCGGGGATTCCGAGGCAAACCTTGCCGCCGTCCTTGCCATCAAGAAGCGGTACCCTGCCGTCCAGGTGATTGCACGGGCAATCGATCCCATCACCGGCGGGAAACTCACGGGAGCCGGCGCGGACTTTGTCATTTACCCGCAGGAAGTCGTCGCAAAAGCCGCAGTCTTCCAGATCAAAAAACAGCACGCCAGCCGGATCTCGCAGAGGCTTTTTTCACTCCTTGCGGGATGGGACGGGATCCTTGGTATTATCACGCACAAGAACCCGGACCCGGATGCGATTGCAAGCGCCATGGCCCTTGCCGAGATTGCACGGCACGCCAACTCAAAAACGCTCACCACCCGGATCTTTTACGAGGGAAACATCGGCCACCAGGAGAACCGGACGTTTGTCAACCTGCTCGATATCAAGATGGAACGACTGACACCGGAGGCCCTCCAGAAATGCACGTATCTTGCGCTCGTGGATTGTTCGGGGCCCGGGGCCAATAACGATGTCCCGCCGCAGACCAAGGTCAACATCATCGTCGACCACCATAAAGACGGACCGCACCCTTCGGGGCCGGGAATGTTTTTTGATATCCGGCCCGGGATTGGGGCGACGGCAAGCATCATGACCCAGTACCTCCAGGAGCTCGACATCCCGGTGGACAAGAGGGTCGCAACGGCGCTCCTCTACGGTATCAGGACCGATACCAAGGAGTTCAAAAGGAATGTCACCCCGCAGGATCTGGGAAACGCCGGGTTTCTGCTGCCGCTCACGGATGCCGACCTCCTTGACAAGATCATGTCCCCTTCGATGTCGCAGGAGACGCTCGATGTGATAGGAAAAGCGATCCAGAACCGGAAGATCCAGAGCGGGTACCTTTTCTCGAATGTCGGCTATGTCATGAACCGTGACGCTCTCCCGCAGGCAGCAGACCTTCTTATCACCCTTGAAGGGGTCAACACGGCACTCGTGTACGGGATCACCGACACCGCAATCGTGATTTCGGCCCGGAACCGGGACCTCCGGCTGCATATCGGGAACGCGATGGCCGAGGCATTCGGGGACATGGGCGACGCCGGGGGCCACCCGAACATGGCGGCGGCAAGCCTTCCCCTCCACTACTTCGGGAACGTGGGGGACAAGATGGCACTCCTTGAGATCACCATCGACCCGATCCTCCAGAAGTTCAAGAACCTCGTCGGTATCGAAAACGAGGACAAGAAGAATGAAGAGTGAGGCAGGGAACGTGAGTTTCCCGGGCCATCCTGCTTTTTTCGTTTATTGCCGGTGAGATCATGGAGTTTGCCGCGTGGGAACCGCACTACATCGAAATCCTCGATTACTTCGGGTTTTCCCGCAAAGATGACGAGAATGCAGCGTCCCTGCTTGCAACCCTTGTCACCCGCGACGATCTTCCCGCTCTCCGCGATCTCATCCGGGGCCGGGACGTGGTCGTCTGCGGGAATGCTCCCTGCCTCAAAAAAGACCTCCGCCGGATCAAAACCGGGGAGATCGATACCGGGCACACCGGGAAATCTGCGATCCTTGCTGCCGATGCGGCGGCCGATGTCCTGTACGCGGAAGGGATCCGGCCCGGGGCCGTATTCACCGATCTTGACGGGGCAACCGACCTGCTCCCCGAAATGAACCGGGAGGGAACCATTGTGGTCGTCCATGCGCATGGCGATAACATCCAGCTCCTGAAGCACTGGGTAAAACAGTTTGCCGGACCGGTGGTTGCGACCACGCAGTCCACGCCGCTTTTGCATGTCCACAACTTCGGCGGGTTCTCTGATGGTGACCGGGCGGTCTTTGCGGCCGATGAACTCGGTGCAAAAACGATCACCCTGCTCGGCTTTGATCTTGACGACGAACACGTTGACCCGGTAAAACGGGGAAAACTCATCTGGGCAAAAAAACTCCTTGCCCTGATCGGCCGGGGCTGACGGGAGTAAACGCATGGCAGCCGGCAGCGATACAAACCGCAATGCAATTATTCTCGACGGCTACGTGGACGAGCCCGCATGCCTTGGCGTCCCGCCGTATGTGTCGCCGTATATCCGGACCGTGGCCGGGGCCCTCACCGCACACGGATACACAGTACAGTACCTCACCATCGACCAGCTCAGGGCCGACCCGAAACTCGTCAACGTGATGGACCATGCAGGGATCCTTGTGATGATCGCTGGCGTCACGGTGCCGGGGAAGTACCTGGGCGGAACACCCGCGACCCTCACCGAGATCGAACAGGTGGGCCACATGGTCAGGGGGCCGAAAAAAGCGATCGGCGGTCCCATCGGGTTTGGGTACTCCGGCGAGGGCGGGAAAAAAGCGGTCCGGCAGCTCATTACCGGGTTTGATGCACTGCTTGAAGGCGAACCGTCCGTTGCACTGGACCGGTATCTCTCCGGGGGAGAGCCCGTCGGGGTATTTGATTACGCTCTCACCGATCCGTGGAACGTTGCCGGGGCGGAAATTATCGCACAGCACCCGGACTTCCCTTTCGTGATGTGCGAACTCGAAACCGCCCGGGGCTGCTCCCACGGGGCGACCGGCGGGTGCTCGTTCTGCACCGAGCCGTTCTACGGCAGGCCCCGGTACCGTTCGGCCGCAGCGGTCAAAGCCGAAGTTGCAGCGCTCGCATCGCACGGTGCTTTGCACTTCCGGGTCGGACGCCAGCCGGACATCCTTGCCTACGGTGCGGGAGAGGGGGAATTTCCCGCCCCCCGACCAGAGAAGATCGAGGAGCTGTTTGCCGGGATCCGGGCCGCAGCACCGGATCTCAGGACACTCCACATCGATAACACGAACCCGGCTACCATTGCCCGGCACGAAGAGAAGAGCCGGGAGGCGCTCTCTGCGATCATCCGGTACCACACGCCCGGCGATGTCGCAGCGTTCGGGATGGAGACTGCCGATCCGGCCGTTGTCGCGTCAAACAACCTCAAGGCACAGGCAGACGAGGTCTTCCGGGCAATAGAGATCGTTAACGAGGTCGGCGGATCGCGCCGGGAGGGAATTCCTGAATTACTCCCGGGCCTGAATTTTGTCTGCGGGCTTGCGGGCGAGACCCCGGCAACGTACGATAAAAACGAGGCGTTTCTCTCCCGCGTGCTCGCGGCCGGCCTCATGATCCGGCGGGTTAACATCCGGCAGGTGATGCCCTTTGAGGGGACGCCGGTGTACTCATACAACACGCTCGGAAAAAACGAGCGCCGGTTCAAAGCGTTCAAGGAATTTGTACGGCAGAAAATCGACCTTCCGATGCTCCAGAGGGTCTTCCCGGTCGGGACGATCTTCCGGGATGTGCGGATCGAGGTTTCGGGCGATCTCTCGTTTGGCCGGCAGCCGGGGTCGTACCCGATCCTCGCCGGGATCCCGGCAAACCTCCCGGCCCGGACCATAATCGATGCGGTCGTTGTGGACTGGGGGATGCGGTCGATCACTGCACTTCCGCTGCCACTAAATGTCAACACGATGCCGGCCACCTCACTCCGTTGGATGCCCGGTGTCGGGAAGAAACGGGTGGCAGCGGTGATTGCAAAAAGGCCGTTTAAGGATGTCGCAGCGTTTGTAAGGATCGTGGGGAAGTCGCCGCTCGATCCGCTGCTTGTGGTCTAAAAAAAGAAAACAAGGGGAGGGTACGTCGCTCAGACCGCGGCGCTGACCGTCGCCGTCCCGTACGGGGCGTAGGTCAGGTTCGAGCCCAAGAGCTTCCCGCCCTTCCAGATCTCGACCGTGATATTCTGTTTTGCAGAGTTCTCGGCTTTCGTGAACGATGCGCTCACCGTCCCGGCCGGGTCAGCGATCTCATAGATCCTGCACCCGGAACTTTTCACATCCTGCGATGTGCCATTTACCGAATACTTCCCGGTAAACCCGCCAAAGTAATTCACCCGGACAAAGACCCCGGTCCCCGGGACCGGCACCGGTGTCGGCAGGGTAAACGACATCTCCGGGATGCTGGTGGCTGCTGCGTGCGAACCCGATTCCGAGGACCCGGCAGTCTGTGGTGTGGCGGCAGGGCCGGTCCCGGACGCGGCGCTTCCGGAACCAGACAGGCTCCCTCCGATACCGGAAAGGAATACTGCCACAACGATAACGCAGACCACGCCGATGCCAAGAGCGAGGAATTTTGCGGTGTTCCTCCGGGGACTTCCCGAAAAACCGCGCTGCATTATGCCACCCCGCCGGTCCCGGCACCGGTGCCGGATGCACCTGTCACCCGGACGATCCCGGCATCACCGGAGAAGCTGCCGTCACGGTTCTTCGGGACCGAGACAAACGACGCTGAATACACTTCAACAAGGATCTCGTCGCCTGCCGCAAGATTTGTTGTTCCGGAGATCGTGAACCGGTCGCCGGTGTGATGATCGGCGATCTGATCGATGCCAAATGCCGACTGGCGTGTGCTCCCTGACCCGGCACTGCCGGTGGTTGCGTTCCCTGCCCGCGCTTCCTGCCTTGATGCAGAAACATTATCGAGAAGAACAAAATGCGCCGTTGTCTGGGCATCCTGCTGTACGGCAGATGCAATGACAAGGTATTCATCAGGCCTGAATCCCGTCGTATCAAGAGTGAACGACCAGGTGTTCAGACCATTGCTGGAAATGGCGGACGCGGAAAGTGTTACCTGACCGACCGGGGACGGGTCTGACAGGGCTGCTGCCGGCACTCCGGCAACAGCGAGGAGAATCCCGAACACGACCCCGCAGCACAGACGGATAATCCGATTTCTTTCTTTCATGATATTTCACCAGACCTGCAGTACCGGCCGTGATATGCCGGTCCTGCCTGATTGCCCGAAGGGTCGGTTCAGCCATTTAAACGATTTATGAGCAGATCCTCTACATATCCGGTACCGGGATTTGGCGCAGGGACTCTCATTGAGTACACAAAAGAAACAGTGATATCGTTATCCACGAGAGTTCTTGGTATGGTAACCCGGCGGATGGCAATCCTTACCCCTGTCACGCTCGTACTCGTCATCGCCGGCATCATAGTGCTCGTCCTCCTCCTGCCGCCATCGACCCCACAGCCTCACGATCAGGAGATCACTATCTCGGACCCCGATTTCCACAGCGCGGTCGTCCCTGAAGAGGGAAACACGCAGATTTTTACAAAATACGTCACGGAAAATACAACCTACATCCTCGTGGACCTCAACAGCGGGGACACGGACGACCCGATATCGCTGTCGATCATCACACCGGACCGGGTGCTGGGGCCATTTACCGACAGCTCCGATGGCGCAATTGATGGCAGGATCTATCTCCGGATCGACCGGCCCGGCAACCTGACCCAGGGGCGCTGGGAATTTGTCGTCCACAGTACAAAGACCATCGAGATCGGGAGCGCCGGGGACGAGCCGTGGAATAATACCGGTATCCTCCAACCACAAACCTGATGACTGAAGAACAATAAACTGCCTGACATAATGATGCGGGAATATTATACCGTCGGCATCCTTGTCATCCTGCTGTGCGCAACCATAGCTCCGGTTTCGGCATCCTTTGCAGCGTACAGCATCGGACCGGCCTACGGTTCGACGGGTAATCCCGCCCCGGACCTTGCCCCGGCAAGCATCTGGAATCTCCCGCTCCGGGAGATGGCCCTTGCCGCTGCCCTAATCTTCTGCCCGGTCTTTGTCATCCCCATCGAGCTTTTCTTTGCGGTAAAACTCTTTGCCGTCCTTGCATTCCGGAGGATTGCCCGGTCCAATATCCTTGACAATGCAACCCGGAACAGGATCTACGAAGAGGTCCTTGGAAACCCGGGGATAAGCTTCCCGGCGCTGTCCCGGCAGGCATCCCTTTCCCGGAGTGCCCTCACCTATCATCTCACCCTGCTCATTGCGCAGCACAAGATCGTGTCCCTCAAAACGAACGGGACGACCTGCTATTTCGAGAACAACGGAAGGTACGACGGTCTCGAACAGAAGATTCGGCATTACCTTTCCTGTGAAGTGGAACGAAAGATCCTCACCCGGCTCCTCGCTGCTCCGGGAAGCACCCGGGCAGATCTCGAAGAGCTGCTGGCGGTATCGGGGCCCACCGTCACCTGGCACATGAAACGGCTGATCGATGACGGGATCCTTGCGGGAATACAGGATGGACGGTACTGCCGGTACTCGCTCTCCGGGGAATCTGCTGCGTGTGTTGCCCGGTGCCTTGAGCGGGGACGGGAGATACCGGTGGGATATCGCGGGACACAGCCCCATATCCCCGGGGCTTCAGCTGCCGGTTCATAACAGGGTCTGCCGATCGGAGACACTTGGATTTACCCGGATTCACTTTCGCAGCCCCCACCGCAGGTTTATCACCAGCCATTCCCGGATAGTTCTTTGTATGCCGGAAAAGATCCAGACCGTGTGCGGGTATTCGTGCAGTGATTGTAACTATCTCGGGGGGGAATGCCCCGGGTGTGAAGAGACAAAGGGAAAACCGTTCTGGACTGCATTTGTCGGAACCGAATGCTGCCCGGTCTATGACTGCTGTGTCAACGATAAAAAATTCCCGCACTGCGGGAAGTGCCCGGATCTCGTATGCGAGCGGTACTCTAGGTATAAGGATCCAAACGTGAGCGAAGACGTGGCAGCAAAAGGGCTTGTGGAACGGGTGCAGAATCTCCGCAGCCGAACATAGGCGGATACACAATCATTTTCCCTCTTTTTTAGGTACAGTAGAGATTCCGGACAAGCTGCATGACGCCCATTCCTTTTTCTGTCAGGGTGTACAGTCCCGGGGTTTCGGATTTCACCATAAGGCCGGCCTCGACAAGCCGGGTGACATGGAAGAGCAGGTGGCCTCCCTTGTATCCCGTAAGCGCACTCATCTCAGAATAGTACATGCTCCCACGAAAGAGTCCTTTTAAGACGGCAAACCGGACCGGATGTGAAAGCGGTTCGATCAGGGTCGAAAGGACCTCCTCATCGGGAAGATCTGCAATAAATACATCGGTCTTTTTCCGGAGGATTGCCTGCCTGACCGAGGAGAGGCGGCCAACTGCCTGCATTAAGGTATCCCGTTCCCGGATATAGGTGTCGAAGCATTTCCTGCAGGGGTCCCGACCGAGTTCCGGATACCTGCTGACAAGGTCTTCATCCCGGTGGACCTGGGCGGCAATATACCGCCCGGCTTCATCGGGGTCCATGCGCTCCGCAGACTCCTTAAGCCGGGAAAGGAAAAATTCGATACAGTCGGACCGGTTAAAAAGCGTGCAGTCCTGAGGGCAGACCGTCTCGAATTCGCGGCCGGCTGTGGAGAGGACAAGTTCCAGCAGGAGATGCTGGTATCCCTGCCCGAGCTGCTGGCGCATGGCTTCGATCCGCTCTTCGACCATCAGCGACTGGAACGACCTGAGCTCAGCAAGGATTGCATCGCCGTTCTCTTTCTGGCCTGACTGAAGTTCCCGAAGGGTCTTTTCAATCCGCACAATCCGATCTTCGATCTCATCCTTACGCATGGTACGATTCCCGCAGGTATAGTGGAATTACCTTACATTATATTTTGTTTTTCTTCCAACTCCGCAGTATGACAAAACATGAATCTCATGATATTACGGGTACGGTTTTCCCGGCCCATAATGGCGAGATCCGGGCACGCTGCGGGTTTCTCTGCAGCAGCTGTGCGGCGTACAAAAAGAATGTCGCATCAGAAGACGATAAAAAAAAGGTAAGCGATGGATGGCAGAAACTCTACAGGCTTGACATTCCCCCATCCGTGATGTGCTGCGACGGTTGTCTTGAACCTGATGAGAACCACCCGCACAGGATAGGAATGAACTGTCCTATCCGTACCTGCGTACTCAACAAAGGGATCACCCACTGCGGGGAGTGCGGGACGTTTCCCTGCGATCTGATTGAAAAGCACATGGCATCGGTGGAGAACGCTGTGCCCCGGGCCCGCGAGATCATGACCGGGGATGAGTTCCACCAGTATGTCGATCCCTACCTCTGCCGGGAATTCATGAGTGCGGGAAAACGGTAACGCGTACGATAAAACCATGCATGCAGAAAATCTGTTCATGGGGAAAAACCCGGAGGCTGTCATCGCTGTACTGAAACGGGTGGGGAAATGAGGCTGAACATCTTTGCACCGGACCGGTCGGAACCGCGGATCATCACCCTTGATGCACCGGTCATGATGGCGGGCGTCTCTGCGAGGACCGGGATCGATACCATCTTCCGGGATGTGCCGGCTCTTGGGAAAAAATACCAAACGATCAAACAGTCCATCCCGGACAGGAAAGTGCCATGGGCATTTGTCGCCATCAGCAAGAACTTCAGCAGCGATACCCGGCAGTGGGATTACCTGATGGGCGATGTCGTGACATCGTTCGATTCGGTCCCGGCAGACCTGGAGATGTTTTCGATCCCTTCGGGGACGTATGCGGTCTTTACGGTCCGGCCGGCGTTTACTTTCCTGTTCGGCATTTTGATCGGCAGGACAAAGCAGTTCACCTTCACCGAATGGCTGCCCGGTTCGCCCTACGAGGCCGATACTGCCGTGCTGGGAGATTTCGAATACCATGACGAAAGGAGTACGGGCAGGCATCCGTCTATCGAGGTGTACGTGCCGGTAAGGAAAAAAGAAAAGACCTGAACGATGATTTTCCTGCACTCCAAGGGATTTTAGTATGACAAACGATATCGATATCATCGACCTTACCCCAAAAAATATCGCAGATTACGGGGTCTGCGGGTATAAAGACTTAAAAAAACACCCCGAGCTGAAACGGAAGATCGACTGGTTCTGCCGGTATTACCCGAAAGGGTTGCGGATAAAAGTCATCTTCTCAAAGAGTGGCGGTTACCAGGGGATGCTCGAATACATCCCGGGAGAGTTCGCCCACCGCCCCGTCGATGCCCGGGGCTACCTGTTCATTCACTGCATCTTTGTGGGATTCAGGAATGAGTTCAAGGGAAAGGGCTATGCCTCGGCCCTGATGGATGCCTGTATTGACGAGGCACGCCAGACAGGCAGGGAAGGTATTGCCGTGGTTACGAGCGAAGGCCCGTTCATGGCGGGCAGGGATATTTTTGTCAAAAAAGGATTTGCCGTAACCGACAAAGCTGACCCGGATTTTGAACTTCTTGCCCTGAAATTCAATCGGGATGCACCGGATCCGCGATTCAGGTCTGCCCTGGTAAAGAACCGGGATCGTTACGCAGAAGGCCTGACCATCCTCTGTTCGCCGCAGTGCCCGTATTCGGAAAAAAATGTACGGGCCATCATGGAGACTGCACAAAAAAAGTTCGGCCTGATCCCCAAACTGGAAGAACTGGATGATGAGACTGCGGCCCAGGAATCGCCCTGTGCTTTTGGGACATTCTGTATTCTGTACAACGGGAAGGTTATCAGCCATCACCCGATCAGCAACACGCGGTTTGAGAATATCATGAAAAAGATCGTGCGGTGAAGTGGAGTCGGGGGTGATCCGGTGTTCCTTTTCCGGAAAAAAACGATGACCCGGACATTCAACCCGGGGGCAGACGTATGCTGCCTCCCGATGATTGTTCTACGGATATCCGCAGAATCGATGAAGGGAGTGTGTGCCTGTGCCCACGTGTAAAATTACCGTACTCAAACGAACCCTCAACCCGGAACTCGCACAAGAATACTGCCAGGGAGAAGTCGCGCCCTGCCCGTGCTTTACGGAAGGGCAGGTGTTCGTGTGCGGCCTCCACAAGCCCGAAGGTTTCTGCGACTGGGCATGGCGGGATATCCATCCCATGGTTGCCGTGCTCCTCGCAGGGGGGAATTTCTCGCACGGGATCTTTGCGGGCTGGATGAAAGACGAGCGGACGATGATCGCCTGCTGCTCGGACGGGATCCGCCCGGTGGTGTTCCGGATCGAACTGATCGATCCGTGAACCCACCTGCACGCATGACGGGCAGGATTATCTTTTTGCTCTTGCCAGCACTCGTACAAGATCTGTCCGGTCCGGATCCGGTCGTGACCCGGGGAGAGATCGTCAATCTGGCGACCTGATGGACTATACCCTCTAAAAAAAGTGAGGGATACCTTCCTCCCAAAGGAGAGATTTACGCGGGAGAACGCCGGCTCTTCCGGTTATGGATTCTGCATGACAAAGAACGTGTACCCGTAGTAGCGCTTGTATTTCAGGTACATCTCTGCCTCATGCTCCAGGGAATCGAGGAGGGCTGCATCAGCAGGATCCGATCCGTGCGTTTTCTTTAGTTCCCCGGTCCTGGCAAGCATCGGGATATGGTAGTTCTCCCACCAGCCGGCCTCTGGCAGCCGGTACATTGCAACGAGCCGGAGCCCGGCCCGGTTCACCCTCTCCTTCATTTCCTCCTCGGAAACGGGGAGGTACCCTTCGCTTTCCCACCACTCCACGAGCTCTTTTGGAGGGTTTGGCTCGAACCAGTCGGCATCGGATACGACCATGTACCCGCCCTTTTTTAAAAACGGTTTCCAGGTGCAAAGCCCGTTCTCGAACCCGACAATGAAGATCGCCCCTTCGGACCAGATGAGATCAAACTGGCCCGGCGCAAAGGGGAGGGCGTCCATCGAGGCGTTCACGGTCCGGATCCTCTCCTGGAGGCCGGCTTTTTCGGCCCTGGCGTTGAGCATGTCCAGGAACGGCTGGTGGTTGTCGACCGCCGTTATCGTACCGGTGGTCAGGCCCGCAAGATCGAGGGTCTGGGTTCCGCTGCCGCACCCGACATCGAGGATCTTCGCGTTATCCGGTAGACGGGGAACCAGTGAGAACACATGCTTTGTCGCACCTGCATCGCCCGGACCCTGCCGGGGGAGGGACTCGAATATCTGGTAAAAAAACGGTGGTAATACCATAGTATTCCAATTTTGGGGAGATGGTTTTGAGTGCTTTGTGGTCGAAAGAGGAGATGTTCCGGATCGGGTTCGCTGATCCGTGAACTTCATGAATGACGGGCAGGATTATCTCCCCTTCGTTCCAATGCCTGTATAATGTCTGTCCTGTCCGATCCGGTCGTGACCCTCGAAGGGGTCAGGCTTGAAAAGATCTCCCTTTCCGCAGTCGATCTCGCGGTCACGATCCGGGTGGAGAACAAGAACCCGGTGGGCGCAACGCTTGAATCGTGTCCATTTTCCGTCTCCTGCGAACAGGGAGGGAAGAGCGAGGTGATAGCAACCGGGGAGACCGGAAGCGCCAAAATCCCCGGGAATTCCGTAACCATGGTTCCCGCCCGGGTCACCTCAAAAAACGCAGCGCTGTTAGGGGCGCTTGCCGGGCTCGTTCTTGGGGGAAAAATTGAGGTGACGATTGCCGGGACTGCCCAAATAAAATTCCTGATGATCCCAAAAGAGTTCCCCTTCTCCCGGACCGTGCCGGTGACCCGGGGGGAGATCGTGGATATGGTGACCGGGGAGAAAAAAAGCGGATGATACCGGAAAATCCTGAACCTGCCATGAACGAACCGGAACTCCGTGTCGCAAACCGGCATATCGCCATACCGGAAGAAACCATCCGGGCATTCTGTAAAAAGTGGCATATCCGCAGTTTTTGTTTTTACGGCTCCATCATGCGGGACGATTTCCGACCCGACAGTGATGTCGATGTAATGATCGGATTTGCCCCGGATGACAAAACCTCGTTACTTAACATGAGCGTTATGCAGGAAGAACTCGAAGCGCTCTTCTCCCGCAAAGTCGATCTCGCTGACCGCAAATCGGTGGAACAGAGCGAGAACTATATCCGGAGGAAGGGAATGCTTTCCGGGAAACCTCCCGTCCTCCGCCAGATGTCCTACCTTCTCGATATGCTCATCTCTGCAAATAACATCCAGAAGATCACCGGGAACTCATCTGCCGAAATGTCCGACAGGGACGAGATGCTCTTCCACGCAATTTCATATCACTGCCGGTGGCTGGCAGTCTCCGCACAAAGAGTCGATGCCCCGACCCACCGAAAATACCCGGATATCCCTTGGGACCGCCTCATGAAAATGTACGATTCGTTCGAAACAGACTTTTGCAGGCCGGACAGGGAACTGATCAGGGAAATCGCATGGGAGGTAGTCCCTCGGATCATACCGGTCCTGAACGCAATTATTCCCCGGGAAGATGAGATTTAAGCTCAGGCAGGTGCCGGGTTCCTATCAATACGGCACCTGTTTTTCATGCATTTGTTGCATTGTAATGCACGATTTTGTCTGTTTTCGTGCACTGTAGTGATCAAAAAAGTAAAAAAATGCCATACCCGGGATAAGTCACGGACTGGGATTGAACGAGCGGTGTTACCTCGTGGAGAGTTCCCCGAACCAGTCGTACACCGGCCGGATATGGATCTTCTTGTCCCCAACGAGTTCTTCCCCGGAGTCTCTTCGTGTAACGATGGTGCCTTCCGGTAAGGAGTACTCTTCCAGAGCTTCGCACAATCCCCGTATCTCCCGGGTTTTCGTGTCCGGGTCGGCAAGGCTTTCTGTCACCTGGATTGCCTGCGTGATCTTCCGGTTCGATCCGGTGATAAAATCACACTCGTACCGATCCTTGTGGTAGTAAATCTCCCCACCGCCTCTTTTGAGCCCCATGAAAACGGCATTTTCCAGAAGCCGGCCCCGGTTTTCCGAAAATGCAAAGGCTACCGCCGATACAATGCCTGTATCTATACAATAGACTTTTTTCGGGTTGGCCATCTGCTTTTTGACCGAAAAATCATATTTTTTCACGGTAAAGAGCAGGAATGCCTCTTCCGCGTAGTCCAGGTACTCCCGGACGGTCTCCGCGGAAATGCCCAGCGATCCGGCAATTCGTGTGTACGAAAGCAGGGCTCCGGTATTTGAGACAAGGTAATAGAGCACGTCGTACAGGTCGCGGTTGTTGCGGACTTTGTTGGGGTAGATGATATCCTTGAGATAGATCGTCTCGTAATAATTTTTGAGGAGTTCTTTTTTGAGAGCGTCTTCGGGTTCAAGTACTATACGGGGATATCCTCCGAAAGTGAGGTAGGTATCGCAGGCCTGGCGTTTTTTGACAAGCGTGGGCTTTTCGAGTGCCTGGAACATGAGATATTCGGCAAAGGTGAGGGGATAGACCGGGCAGGAGAAGTATCTTCCCGAGAGCCGGGCGGAGACCTCCCTTTCAAGCAGCGAGGACGTCGAACCGGTGATGATGAGTTTGATGTCCGGCCGGGTATCTGACAGGATTTTTATTGTCCCAGCCCAGTGCGAAAAATTCTGGATCTCATCGATACAGACCACGAACCGGGAGATTTCCTCGTGCCGGGTGCAGTGGTCATCGATGAGTCCGCGCAGGAACGCCGGATCTTTTGCATGGCTGGCAAACAGCGGTTCGTCAAGGTTGATGTACAGGATCGCCTCTTCTGGTGTGCCGGTATCCAGAAGATGGCGGACGAGCTGAAAGACCAGCGTGGACTTTCCGGTACGCCGGGCGCCGATTAAGATCAGGCATTCCTTTGAAGGAAGGTACTTTCGGAGCAGGGGAAAACAGGGCAGCCGATCAATGCCCGTATCAAATGGCTTTTTGAACCACCACGGGTTCTGGCCTTCGAGCGCGATCCGGGTTATCTCATCCATACTGTTTGATATCCCCGACGCCATAGATAAAATCATCGATTATACTTTACAATTTTGAACAAAATCATAAATTATACCTTTCGGTTTTGTGCAGAATCATCAACTACATCTTATGATTTCGTGCAAACCCGGATTTAACCAACGGTATTTTGCCGGAAAGGTACCGGACTGCCCGGTCCTCAACAAAACCGTATGGGGGGAGGGGGTGGGCCCCACCCCCCCTCTCTCTTTTTTTTTAAAAGGGGGTCACCCCCCCACCCGTGCGTCCGGGCAAGTGGGGGGCACCCCCCTCCCCCTCAGGTCCCGGCCGGGCCCTGCCACCACAATTCAGGAAAACCATCAGATCCCACATCTCACGCCGGTGATTCCACGCGAAACGCAGGATTCGGCCATGCAGAAAATGAACCGGTTCGCGGCCATGGGGGGGAGGGGGGTGATCCCCCTACCCCCCCTCTCTCTTTTTTTTAGGAGGGGGTCACCCCCCCACCCATGTGTCCGGGCAGGTGGGGGTACCCACCCCCCCTAATTTTTCTAATCCAATACAATACTTTATTTAAGAAAAGTAATATTTTGAAAGATGAGATCCTTTCAACTCGTTGTGAGATTATGAATGAGATAAATGACTTTGAGGATTCGGAAAAGTCCTTCAAAACCAATACTTATCGAAGTCAATTACATGAGTGGGAGCGTTTGAATGTTTTCCCAAGTCGAGTTATAATATATTTCAGTATTTTTTTTGCAGTGTTTGTTTTTGGTGGAGCATTTCTTGCGCATATGAATTTTTATAATTCAGATCCAGAAAGCAGCAGATATTTTTTAAGTTCGTTAGTTCAGTGTCAAGCAGCGATCATTTCAATTGTTGTATCTTTAACATTGATTGCTGTTCAACTGACGGCACAGAAATACTCGTCTAAAACGGTTGATATTTTTAAAAAGGATCCAGATCTGTGGATTTTGTTACTCGTTTACATAATTTCAATTGCCTATGAGTTTCTGATTTTAAAAGAGATAGAAGGCTCAACATATATTACCGAAAATTTGGGTCATTTTGTATCTTTTGCCTATTTATTAGGAATTTTCACGTTTCTTGTTTTAATACCCTATATTTTAAACACAATTAATTTGTTAAGAACGGATACTCTCATTTCAAGACTTATAGATTCAGTGTCTGAAAAAAATTTCCCAGAAAGCAGAGACTACTTAGCTTACAACCCAAACGATCCACTCCAACCAATTTTTGAGGTCATTCAAACATCAGTGAAACAATATGATATCTCAACTCTTGATTTTGCTCTCAACCACCTGTTAACCCGCATGTCGGTAATTTTACAAAATGATGTCACGTTGAGATCAAGCGATACGGTTTCTGATTATTTTTGTAAAAATCTTAATCGGGCGGGTTTACTCGCCATAGATAAAGGAGATACGGACATTTTTTCAATCATCGTTCAGACCTTGGAAAAATTTGGAAGAATAACATCAACTAGAATAAATGGTTCCAACACTATTTCCGCGATAATTGCGCTGGAAGATCTTGGTTTGAATGCATCTGAAAAAAATAATGAATTGATTACACATTGGATCGTCAGCTCTATCAACATACTTGGAAGAGTGGGTGCCGAGAGAAAAATAAGAAATATAACTTCATTCGCAATCTCTGCTTTAAAGGAAATTGATCAAGTTATAATCAACAAATCGGATGTATTCCCAAGAAGTGAAGAGATTCGAGACAAAATTATTAGGGATATCTCAAATATTGGTGAGGAAATTGTCAGAAATTCCAATCCCGATGTAATATGTGAAGATAGGTACGCTATATGCGATCCTATCGGCGCATTAAGTTCAATGGGACAACAAAGATTTATCAATAAAAAATACGACGAAATCCCTGAAATTATCCTGAGTATTGGGGATATTGGATACTTTACTGCTGCCAAGTGTAACGATGAATCCGTTTTCGAAAGATCGTTTCGCGAAGTGTTCGAATCATTAAATCGAATGTGGAATTTATCAACAGATTACGAATTGAGTTCTCCAACAAGCAAGACAATAAAGAAACTAGGTGAAATATCAGAAGTTTCTATTGAAAGGAATCTGACCAATACAACAACAGAAGCGATCAGCGCACTCTATCATATTTACGAGAAAGTCAAAAACAATCAAAAATTAGGATCTTCGTTTGAGCAATTCGTAAAAACGTTATTTGAATTGCTATTATTTATCAGGTATAAAAAAATTGATAACGATCTTGTAAAAGAGTATAGGAGTATAATCATCGGACGTCTCAAAAAAATCAAAAAAGAAGATAGTACCACATTTACAAAGGTGATCGCAGAATACAGATCAGATCTCTCCGATATAGATCCAATTGAAAGTGAAAGGAAAATATTCGAAAACTTACTTGAAGAAATTGAGAAAGATTCTTGAAATTATTTTCTCTTCTTCCCTTTTCCTTTCTTCACCGAACCCTCAAACAACTCCCGAACCATCTTAATGGCACACAAATCCCCGCACATCGAGCAGGTGTCCGTCGCCCCGTCCCGACAGTGGATCGCCTTTGCATGGTCCCCATAGAGAGCGAGCCGGAACTGGGCGTCCCAGTCGAGGTCGTGCCGGGCCTCCGCCATCTTCACCTCGCGCTCCATTTTGTATCCCTCGGGCCGGCGCACCGTGTCCCCCACGTGCGCCGCGATCTTTGCGACCCGGGTCCCGGCGATGATATCCTCAACGTCCGGGAGGGCGAGGTGCTCGCTCGGCGAGACCATGCAGAGGAAGTCCGCCCCGTTCCGGCAGGCTTCTGCTCCCCCGATGGCCGCGACCACATGGTCGTAGCCCGGCGCAATGTCGGTGACAATCGGCCCGAGCAGGTAGAGCGGTGCATGGTCGGTGATCTCTTTTATCATCCGGACATTGTAGCCCACCTGGTCAAAGGGCATGTGCCCCGGGCCCTCGATCATCCGCTGGACACCGGCGGCCTGTGCCCGGCGGGCAAGCGTCCCGAGCGTTACGTACTCCACCGACTTTGCGAGTTTCTCTGCGTCCTGCTGGCACCCGGGCCGCATCCCATCCCCGAGACTTATCGTGACATCGTATTCCGCGAGAATTTCAAGAAGGTAATCGAACTCCGCGTACAGCGGGTTCTCCTCGTCGCGGAGCATCATCATCGCGCAGTGGAACGTCCCGCCCCGGCTCACAACCCCCATCAGGCGCGGGTCGAGTTTCAGCGCATCGAGCACCTGCCGGTTTACCCCGCAGTGGAGCGTTAAGAAATCCACGCCCTGTTTGCAGTGCTCCCGTATAACCTTAAAGAGCAGGTCGGCGTCCACATCGGCAGCGTTTCCCGCCCGGCGCACTGCCTCGTACACCGGCACCGTCCCGACCGTGGTATCGAGGGCAAGCATCTTTTTCCGTATCGCGACAAGATCCCCTCCGGTGGAGAGGTCCATGATCGCGTCGGCACCGTTATCGAGCGCTGCCTGTGCCTTCTTCTCCTCAAGCGAATAATCGCACCGGGAACCGGATGTCCCGACGTTCACGTTCACCTTAACAAGGCAGCCCTCGCCAATCGCACAGGGCCGGTGGTCGCGTGCCGGGTTCTTCGGGATCACAATCCGCCCTGCGGCGATACCGCGGGCCATTGCCTCCGGGTCCATGCCCTCTGCCCGGGCTGCCGCTTTCACGGTATCGGGAACAGAACATGAGCACCTGCGGACGAGCAAATCCATAAAAAACATCTGTCGGTATGCCTTATTAGTGTGCATGCAGGTCAGGTGGATACCCGGACAGGGGGCGCTCGCAAATTCCTACATCTTTGGCACGGTCCTTGTGGATGCCGGCCTTTTTCCGATGGCAATCGAGCAGTACAAGGACAAGATCGACACCATTGTCCTTACCCACTGCCACTTTGACCACACCGCCCATGTAAAAGAGATCGCCCACATGTGCAAAGCAAAGATCGCGATCCACCGGGACGATGCCGGGGGGCTGATCGATGACGGCAAGAGCATCTCGATGCAGTTTGGCGCCCGGTCGCCCGGCATTGTTCCGGACATCGTGCTTTCTGACGGCGACACCATCGGCGGACTCCTGGTAATCCATACCCCGGGCCACACCCCGGGGAGCATCTGCCTCTGGTCCGAGGCGGACAAGGTGCTCATCAGCGGCGACACCGTGTTTACGGACGGGGCGTTTGGCCGGTACGATTTCCCGGGCGGGAGCAGGCAGGCGCTTGCCGCGTCCCTTGACCGGCTCCTGCCGCTCGATGTCGAGGGGCTCTACCCGGGACATGGGGAACCTGTCGATTGCGGGGGGAAACGCCATATCTCTGCTGCGCACCAACTCATAAAGACAAGTTATGGATAAGGGAATTTACTGTCTTGTCCTCAAGAACTTCGCCTGCACCGCAAAGGTCGGAGCCCTCGGGAACATCGCATTTTCTGCCGGGTGGCACTGCTACATCGGGTCGGCTCTCGGCCCGGGGGGCCTGGTACGGCTCGACCGCCACCTGAAGCTTGCGGAACAGAAGGACAAGAAGCCGAAATGGCATATCGATTACCTGCTCACCGACCCCGGGTTCGTGGTCGCGTACGCGGTGTATGCCCCGACAACCGAACCGCTCGAATGCCGGCTCGCAGAAACCCTCGGGGAACCGGGGGTGAAAAAGTTCGGGTGCAGCGACTGCCGCTGCCCGTCACACCTGTTGTACCGTGCCCGTGAACCAAAGGCCGAGATCGTTGCGGCGTTTACCCGGCTCGGGCTTTCGCCTGGGATCAAAACCATCAAGTCCCGGCACGCAACAGGGTAAAGTATGAAAGTCCTCGGGATATCAGGCAGCATGCGAAAGGACGGGAACACTGCACAGCTCATCAAAGAGATCCTCAAGCCCTGTGTTATTGCCGGGATCGAAACGGAGTTTGTCACGCTTGCCGGGAAAAAGATCCTCCCCTGTCTTGGCTGCGGGAAATGCAAGGAGAAGAAGTGGTGCGTGATCGAGGGCGATGACTGGGAAGCAATCGCACAGAAAATGCTCGACTGCGAAGTCCTCGTTATCGGATCGCCGGTCTACTATTACGATGTCTGCGGCCAGCTCAAGAACTTCATCGACCGGACATACTCGCTCTACCATGACCGCAAACTTGCGGGCCGACGGGGGATCGCGGTTGCCGTGAACGCTTCGGCCGGCGCCGACCGGGCAGTAAAGACCATCGAGGGCTTCCTCAACTCCCATGAGTTTGCATCGCTTGGCGCAGTCACCGGGAAAGGCTTTGAGGAAGGGGATGTTATGGACGACGACGATGCCATGGCACACGCAAAAGTCGTGGGTGAGAAAATCGTCCGGCTGCTCCGGCCCCACCATGACTAGGGAAAATGAGATTTCCCCCGCTTTTTTTTAATCCAGCACCCGGTACAGCGTTGTACGCCGCCGGAGGGGCCGGCCGATATCCCCGGTCACCCGCCGCATCTCGGCCGGGTCGAGGTAATCGGTGTTCTGTGCCCCGGCGCCTTTTGAGATACTCTCTTCAAACATCGTGCCGCCAAGGTCGTTTGCCCCGGCAAGGAGACCGAGCTGCGCCATCTTGATCCCTTCCTTAACCCACGAGACCTGAATATTTTTGAAATTATCGAGGAAGAGCCGGGCCACCGCGACCATCAGGCCGTCCTCCCGTCCGGTCGCCCCGGCCCGGGCAAGGCCTGCCCGGTAGATCGGAGTGCTCATGTGGACAAACGAGAGGGGGACAAACTCGGTAAACCCATGGGTCTCGTCCTGGATCTCCCGCAGGATGGAAAGGTGCCGGACCCGGTCCAGGTCTGTCTCGCAGTGGCCGTACATGATCGTTGCCGTAGTGGGGATGCCGAGGTTGTGGGCCTCTTTGATGATCCGTACCCACTCGGCAGTCGGGATTTTCTGCGGGCAGATCTTCTCCCGGACCGGATCGACAAGGATCTCCGCTGCCGTCCCGCACATCGAGCGCAGGCCTGCTTCCTTCATCGCAACAAGGACTTCCTTTGTCGTCATCCCGCTTTTCCGTGCCGCATAGGTGACCTCCATCGGGTTGCTCGCGTGGAGGTGAACCCCGGGGGCCTCCTCGTAGATCCAGCGATAGACATCAATGTAGGACTGTGCGGTAAAGTCCGGGTGGAGGCCGCTTACCGTGCAGACCTCGGTCACTTCCCGGGACCGGGCAAGTGCAGCTTTCTCCCGTATGGCCCGTTCGTTGTGGAAATAGATGCCTTCGTCGCCCGGTTTTTTGCAGAACCCGCAGAACCCGCAGGTATTGACGCACAGGTTCGTCACGTTGATATTCTGGTTGCGGACATAGGTGACATCGTTTCCCACACGCTCCTCCCGCACCTCGTCTGCGGCAGCCACAATCTCCCAGAGCCCCCGGTCCCGGGTCCCAAAGAGCGTCAGGGCATCATCCTCACTCAGCCGGCTGCCGTGTACGGCATCGGACAGGATCGCTGCAAGCCGTTTGTCGGTCATGATCATAATCCCCAAGATCTGATCGGAATTTCTGTTTCAGCATCTTTCCGGCAGAGTACGTAAACCTGTCGGAAGGGGTATCCTGAAACGAAAAGCCCCGTTTTTGGGGAGCGTCCGCCCATATGATTTTTATGCCCCGACGCCAATGAGGATTGAGAATTACCATGCAGACAGTGAAGGTTCACCTGCCCCACAAGGAGGCAAAGGGTGTCATCATACCGCTTGGCCCGGCAAACCTTGTTGCAGTCATCACCGATGTGGGGCTTGTCGGCTGCGGGGCTTTCGATGTCGTGGCCCTTGACTCGTTCAGCTACCCGGCAGCCAAAGTCCGTCCATCGGTCGGGCCCTCGATTGCCGACACCAACGATATCCTGAATGGCGTGGTCAAGGAAGCCAACCGGAGCGCCATGAGCCGGGGCATCAAGAACGGGATGAGCGGACGGGAAGCGCTGGAAAAGCTGTAAAAGCCAAGCAACCTGAAAAAATTAAAAAAGCCCGGGAAAGCCGGGAAAATTTTCTATTCTGTATCTTTCCAGATTTCACCCAAATGGGATTAGACCATCTCGTACAGCGTAGTCCGCTGCCGGAGATCCCGGTTGAGATCCTTTGCCAGACGCTCCATGACTTCGGGGGCGAGGTAGCTTGTGTCGCCCCCCGCATCGATCGAGACCTCATCTGTGAACATCGTGCCTGCAAGGTCGTCTCCCCCGCAGAGGAGGGCGAGCTGCGTCATCTTGATGCCGAGTTTGCCCCACGAGACCTGGATATGGTCGAAGTTGTCAAGGTACAGCCGTGAAACCGCGATCATCAACAGGTCTTCCCGGCCGGTCGCCCCCGCCCGGCCTATTCCCTTGACATAGAGCGGGGTGTTTGCGTAGATATACGACATCGGGATGAACTCGGTAAACCCGTGGGTGTCATCCTGGATCTGCCGGATGATCTCCAGGTGGTCCACCTGGTCCCGGGCCGACTCGTACGACCCGTACATGATCGTCGCCGAGCTCCGGATACCCATCGCGTGGGCTTCCCGGATGATCCGGGCCCATTCAGCCCCGGAGACCTTCCGGGGGCAGATGACCTTTCTTACCGATTCTATCAGGATCTCTGCTGCCGTCCCCTGGAGCGACCCAAGACCCGCGGCCCTGAATGCCGCAAGAACCTCGGCGCTCGTGCATTTGCTCCGTTTAGCCGCATGGGCAACCTCGTCCGGGCTGAACGCGTGGACATGGATCTCCGGGGCAACTTCATGCACCGCGGAGATCAGGTCCACGTACTTGTCGAGGTCAAAAGCCGGGTTGACCCCGGAAAGGAAACAGACCTCGGTGACGTTTCGCTCCTGTGCGATCCTGACCCCGGCCTTGATCGTCTCCCGGTCGAGGCAGTAGGCGCCGGGCTCGTTTGCCTTTTTCCCAAACCCGCAGAACCCGCAGAGGTTCTTGCAGATATTGGTCACGTGGAGGTTCTGGTTCCTCACATAGGTGACGATATTTCCGACTTTCTTCTCACGCATCTCATCGGCCGCTGCCGTGATCAAAAAAACGTCGCGGCCGGTCGTCTTCATCAGGAATTCGCCTTCGTCCGGGGTGAGGCGGTGGCCTGCCTGCACATCTGAAAGGAGGGTCTTGAGATCGGGTGTCATGGTATCCTGCTACGGTAGTTCTCTTGTATTCTGGCATCTGCCTTTTGGCCGTTTATTTCTTCTGACGCGCCCCTTTCTTTGAGGTTTTTGCCTTCCCCGACTTTGCGGATTCCGCTTCCTTCTTCCCGGAGTACCAGTCCCAGACAACCACAGCGATGATGATGATAATAATGACCCACCAGATATGGAGCGGGAGGAGACCTACATAGGGTATGGTAAAGAGCGACTTTCCAACCACCCAGTCTTTCTGGACCGGTTCGATGTCCTGCAGATTGCCAACTTTCAGGGTCCCGCCTTCATCGCTGACCTGGTTATTGTCGCCCTTGGTGATGTACCCGCCGTGGGTTGTCACGTTGCCGTAGAAGATAAAGCCGGTCGTGTTGGTCACGTACATCGAGGGGATAAGGTAATGCGTATTTGCAGCATTCAGGACAACATCCCGTGAGCTGTGGGTGAGATTAGCCGGCGGAAGTTCGGTACCGGTATAGAGGATCTCGTACCCGTCAGCGGATATCTTGCTGTCTTTGAGGGGGAGGTAATCGGCGGGGGTGACCGAGCCGCCGTACATGTTGAAGTAATACGGGATTGGTTCGCCCGCATCGACCCAGGTCATCGCCCGGTGGATGATCGGGTGCTGGCTCGAGAGCGGGAGAAGGCCTATCGACGCCCAGAAATCCGTTATGCCGTTCGGGCGGTAAATGATCACATCCCCGTAATCGCCAAACTTCTGGTAACCGGTCGATCGTGCCTCGTCCCAGGTCTGGACCGGACCGAACCGGTCGGCCTGGACGACCACCACGAGATCGCCGATATTCATGTGGGGCTCCATGCTGCCCGATTCGACAGTGACGACCGCAGGCCATGTCCCGCAGATGAGATACAGCGCAAGGGCAATGCACCCGACGACCGCCGCAACCCAGATGATGTCCCGGGCAAGGGAAACCGCCCAGTGATCGCTTGTCCTGAACGTTTTTATCATCGTGCGGATATCCCGCGGCTCTTCTTTCTCGGCCATTCTCTAACGCTCTGTATTGGCGTTTTTTCCTTAATATATCGTATCCTAGAGGATGCTTGATTGTAATAAAGCACCTTCGAAGAACGTTTATCGAGAGACTCTCAGAGACGTGTTCTTTTGTTAAGATGTATCCGTAATTCTAGGCAACAGACCTTGGCGACCAAAATGTAGTCATTGGCCCTCTGTTGAGGGCTATGATAATTCTGAAATAAAATAAATGGCTCTTCGTCATTCTGTGTGGGTAACACTGCCAAATACTAAATCAAACAGATGGAACAATTGCCGCCAGATTCTTGAATTATTCATCCTTTTATGGATTCTGAACTAAATTCAAGGTTATTGAATCGAATAATGAAACCACAAACTGCAAAATAATCGTTTTGTAATATCGGTGTCATGATTCTACCCACAGGAAATGTCGGAGAGCCAATAAATTATTCCCTGTAACCAATATGGCAAATCGGGATATTGTCCAATTTTTCTTACATAGTGCTAACGTATTTTATTTACTTACCACATTCCGGCAACTGGGATGTCTTCGCTTAATCCAAATGTATATGACCGGTCAATCGATGCACCATTCCACATTCCATCTCCGTTATAATCCAGATAGAATGTACGGGTGGACGGACGGAATACTCCTATTTCGGATTTCCCATCGTTGTTCCAGTCCCCGGAAACCGGGAGGTCATCCGTTAATCCAAAAATATATGACCGGTCAATCGATGCACCATTCCACATTCCATCTCCGTTATAATCCAGATAGAATGTACGGGTGGACGGACGGAATACTCCTATTTCGGATTTCCCATCGTTGTTCCAGTCCCCGGAAAC
>JBAZFZ010000016.1:0-40870 GCA_041653075.1 Methanoregula sp. | reverse complement strand
CCGGTCCTTATCCTTCGGGTGAGCGCCGGCCGGGAGATGTAGCCGGATATTTTCATAAACGGGAGATCGGCAGAGACCGGGATCAGCTCGCGGGAGTAGTCCGGCCCAAAGAGCCGGGCAATCGTATCGAGCGGCCGGGTGGTGCGGTCGGTGACAAGCTGTTCCCGGTTGTTGTGGTAAAAGCGGAAGGTTATTCCGGGATGGGACAAAAAAATCCCTTCAAGGATTGCATGGATCCGGGCAAGCTCCGTGTTGAGGTTTTTCTGGAATTTTTTCCGTGCAGGAGTATTGAAAAAAAGTTCCTCCACAAGGATGCTTGTCCCTTCAGGAGCACCGGTTGATGCTGCATCTTTAATTTCCCCGCCAGTATTGACAAGCTTTGTCCCGGCAACCGCGCTGGCTCCCCGTGGTTTTGTGACGAGGGTCACTTTTGCAACCGATGCGATACTTGCAAGCGCTTCCCCCCGGAACCCCAGTGTCCTGATGGTGAAAAGATCGTCAAGCGCTGAAATTTTACTTGTCGCATGGGGAGCAAAGGCGAGCCGGGCATCAGTTTCTGTCATTCCGCAGCCGTCATCGGTTACCCGGATCGAAGAGATTCCTCCCTGTACCGAAGATATATCGATCCGTATCGTCTCTGCCCCGGCATCAATGGCGTTTTCCACGAGCTCCTTTACGACCGAAGCCGGCCGTTCTACAACTTCGCCGGCTGCGATCTGGTTGATGGTTGCCTGGTCAAGGACCCGGATCTTTGGTGGTTGGTGTCTCTCCATTATGGATCCGCTCCGGTCGTGCGACCGTTTTTGTCACCTGCATTATATGACGTGTCCATCCCTTTGAGTTTCACGATTGCAGTCAGGGCCTCAAGCGGTGTCATCGTGTCGGGGTCCATCCGTGCAAGTTCGTCATGCACAGGATTTGGGACAGGTAAAAGAGAAGCGGGCTGCGGTTCACGGAGAATTGCACTGTCATCGACAAGCAGCATCTGCGTGTAGCGCTGGGGTTTTGCGCCGGGCTGGACAGCCCGGTTGAGCGATTCGGATAACAGGATTTCCGCTCGGTCGGTAACTTTTTTTGGGATCCCTGCAAGCCTTGCGACATGGATACCGTAGCTTTTGTCGGTTGCACCGGGAATAAGTTTTCGTAAAAAAACAACTTCCTGTTTTGTTTCCTGAACCGCGAAATGGAAATTTTTTACCCGCTTTAACTCATCTTCCATGCAGATGAGCTCGTGGAAATGAGTGGCAAAAAGCGTCTTTGGGCCGGCAGATGATTTCCCGTGCAGGTATTCAAGAACCGCCTTTGCTATCGAGCACCCGTCAACGGTGCTCGTGCCACGTCCGATCTCATCAAGAATGACAAGGCTTTTCGGGGTCATGTTGTTGAGGATGTTTGCAAGCTCAAGCATCTCGACAAAGAATGTACTCTGCCCGCTTGCGAGATCGTCAAACGCACCGACCCGGGTAAAGATACGGTCGATGATCCCGATCCGTGCAGAACGCGCCGGGACAAAACATCCTGCCTGTGCCATGATGCAGCAGAGCGCTACCGAGCGCATATAGGTTGATTTTCCGGCCATGTTTGCCCCGGTGATGATCATGATCTGTGTTTTTGATCCTGCGAGATCTGTATCGTTTGGCACAAATCCCCCGGGCATACTTCGCTCGACAACCGGGTGGCGGACATCGCGACAGACAATCTCGTCCCCGGAATCGAGTTGAGGCCGGACATACCCGGCAGTTTTTGCCACATCGGCAAGTGCACTTGCGACATCGAGCGTGGCAATTCCTTCTGCTACCTGCTGGAGATCCGGGATCTTTTCCCGGAGCGTATCGATCAAGCTGGTATAGAGTGAGCGTTCGAGTTCGAGCACCCGTTCATCAGCATTTGTAATGAGCTCCTCTTTTTCCCGGAGTTCGGGGATAGTATATCTCTCGCCGTTTGTTGTCGTCTGCCTGCGCTCATAACGGTCCGGGACAAGGGAGATGTTTGTCTTGCTTACATCGATGTAATAACCAAACACCCGGTTGTAACCGATCTTGAGCGATTTTATCCCGGTCTTTTCCCGTTCCTGCTGCTGGAGTTCCACGATCCAGTTCTTACCCGAATGGAGAACAGAGGTAATCTCATCGAGCTCGTGGGAGTAATCGGGCCGGATAACCCCGCCATTCCTGGCAATTGCCGGCGGGTCATCGATGATTGCCCTCTGGATAAGGCCGATTACCTCCGGGAGTTCCTTGAGCCGGTTTTTTGCCCGGACAATATTTGCCGGCAGTACCTGTGATGACCCTTCAACGGCTGATCCCCGGGACTGCGCTGGAACAAGAAGTTCTTTAACCTTAGGGATTGTCGCAAGCGAATCGGCAAGCGCAACAAGGTCGCGGGGCCCGGCATTCCCAAAGGCGATCCTGGCGGTGATCCTTTCGATATCGGCATGTTTTGAAAGCTGGTTCCGCATCTCAAGGCGCAGGGTCGTGTCGTTTGCAAAATATTCGACTGCATCGAGCCGGTCGTTGATCTTTACAGAGTCCGTGAGTGGCCGGGTGAGCTGCCGGCGCAGGTGACGGCTCCCCATCGGGGTCTTTGTCCGGTCGAGCGTGGAAAAAAGCGTCGCTCCTTTTGTCCCGGCCCGGATGCTTTCATGAATTTCAAGGTTCCTGAGGGTCACGGCATCAAGTACCATCCCTTGCGCGGTCGTACGGGTGGCAAGACTGCTTACCTGGGGAAGCAAAGACTGCTGGGTTTCCTGTGCGTAACTGAGCGCTGATCCGGCGGCACCGACTGCTGCGGGAATCGTATCGCAGCCATAGCCGGCAAGACTGGTCACATGGAAATGGTCGCAGAGACAGCACGTGGCCCGGTCGATCTGGAAATGCTCGTCAGGGTATGAGGTCACCACCACAGAATATGTGCTCATGCAGGTCCGGATATCCTCGTCAACCGATGACGGGACAATACATTCGGCCGGCCGGTACCTCGCGATCTCCGAACGGATATTTTCATGGATCTGATCTGCCGGAAGTGCAGATACAAAAAATTCCCCGGTTGAGATATCAAGGAGAGCAATTCCCCAGTCACTTCCCTTTTTCCCGGGACAAAGTGCCATCAGGTAGGCCGGGGCCGATGACGGGAGCATGACCGGGTCGATCACGGTGCCGGGTGTTATGACCCGGACGACTTCGCGTTTGACAAGGCCCTTTGCTTTTTTTGGATCTTCTGTCTGTTCGCAGATGGCGACCTTATATCCTTTTGCAACAAGCCGTGCGATATAGCCTTCACCTGCGTGATGGGGGACACCGGCAAGCGGGATCTTCTGGTCGCCATTCTTTGAACGGGAGGTAAGGACAAGATCGAGTTCTTTTGAGACGATAATGGCATCATCCTCTAGCGTCTCGAAAAAATCCCCGATATGGAAAAACAATATCGCGTCGGGATATTGCGCCTTGATCTCCCGGTACTGCCGCATGCCGGGGGTCAGGTTCTTTCCCGTATCAGAAAGATTGCCGGCATCACCGGCACCTGTGCAAGGCTGTTCTGTCATCTGGTATTAATTATCACTGCTACGGGATTAAATCGTGCGGATCGGATTATGCCCTTCGGTAAAAGAGGAGCAGCGGAAGAGAGAGGGGAAGTGCAACGAGTTCAAATACAAATCCGATTGCAAGCCCCATGCTGAAATACCCGACAATCTCAACAAAAAATTTCGTGACATAAGGAATATTTGCAATAAAAATAAGAAAAACTGCGATGATGAGGGCAACCAGTCCGAATAGTGCATTGTTGAGATCCTGCGTGCTCGGTGAAAAAGAGAGTACCAGACTTGTTACCAGGTACAGGTAGAGGAGGAACCAGGCATTAAATGAACTGATCAGGTTTAGAGAGAATGTCTGGCCGATTGCAGAAGCAAGTGTAATAATGGATCCCGGTGAATTGAGGGCAGGGATTTCCTGAAAAAATGTACAACCGAGATAAGTGCCAAAAATCCAGGTAAGCAGGGCAAGGACAAGCGGGAGGAAAAAGAGCGGTGCCGTACTGATGATGACATTTCCGAGAACCGGTATTTTCGGACGGCCATAGGATACCATGCCTCCGTCTTTTGAAAGGAGGACGACCTTTTTTATCGGGGCACCGGTTACCAGGCAGCCGATAATATGCGCACATTCATGAATGACAACGCCCGGGGCACTGATAAAAAAATACAGGGCAGGACCGGGTAATGATCGTGCCCAGATGTGATCGAGCAGCCGGGAAAGTGCCATAACTAGAACGGCAGTCAGGATGACAACGGCAAGCAGGGTTTCTTCCTGCCCGATCACGATTCCCATGTCCCGGTATTTCCGACGCCGGCATGTAAAAAATCATCCCTCGCCCGGGTCTGTCCGGATAATTTCTGTCTGATAAGGACGGGCGATAATGTGTGAACCCGGGTTCCCGGGGGATATATCCGCGCCTGATTCCTGCCCGACAGATATTGCTGATATGATAATATATGATGAACCATGATGGTCTGGTATGCCCCGTGATCCTGTACAAAACCGTCTCAATGACCTTAGTCCCGGGCAGTCCAACCGGCTCATCCATGAAAAAAGCCCGTACCTCTTAAGCCATGCAAAAAATCCGGTTGACTGGTACCCCTGGGGAGAGGAGGCGTTTTCCCGTGCGGCACGTGAAAACAAACCGGTTTTTCTTTCCATTGGCTACTCCACGTGCCACTGGTGTCATGTTATGGCGCACGAATCGTTCGAGGATGTCGGGATCGCAGCGATCTTAAACCGGGACTTTATCAGTATCAAGGTTGACCGCGAAGAACGGCCGGACCTCGATAATGTCTACATGGCAGTATGCCAGCAGATGACCGGGCAGGGAGGCTGGCCGCTTTCCCTCATCCTAACACCGGATAAAAAACCCCTTTTTGCCGGCACGTATTTCCCAAAAGAGAGTCGGGATGGCTACCCGGGGCTCGGTGCAATTCTTGAACGCGTGGCTGATCTCTGGCACACGCAGAAAGACAAACTTGTCCGGCAGGCGGATCTGTTCGCCGGGACAATTGGGCAGGCAGATATATCTCCCGGCAATCCGAACCGGATTTTTATTTCGCGGGGATTTTCATCGCTTTCGCAGCAGTTCGATGAAAAGCACGGCGGTTTCGGGCCCGCCCCAAAATTTCCTGCGCCTCATATCCTTATTTTTCTCATTCGTTACGGGCATCTCACCGGCTCTGACCGTGCACGTGATCTGGCGGTTCGGACGCTTGAAGCAATCCGGCTGGGCGGCATTCACGATCATATTGGCGGAGGTATCCACCGGTATGCAACCGATTCTGCATGGCAGGTGCCGCATTTTGAAAAGATGCTCGCCGATCAGGCGCTCATGGTGCTTGCCTGTACCGAAGCATACCTTGCAACAGGAATGGTAAACTTCAGGATTTTTGCAGAGGACTGCATTGCCTGTGTTCTCCGGGATCTTACAACCCCCCGGGGAGCATTCTGTACCGCGCAGGACGCAGATAGTTCCCGGGATGAAGGCGCGTTTTATACCTGGACTGATGATGAACTGCACCGGGCACTGGGTGCTGGAGATATCGGGTTGATTCCGCAGATCTTTGTTCTTACTCCGATGTCGGGAGCATATGGGGAAGGGTGCGCATGTGGTTTGAACCAGATTTCCCGGCAGCGATATATCCTCTCGCTCCGGCATTTTGATACGGTGTCAACGCAGGGTCAGGGGATTACAAATGATGAAATGATCCGGCGCCGCCGGGATATTCTCGACCGGCTCTCTGCGGCCCGGTCTCTTCGCATACAACCTTTGCGCGACGACAAGATCCTCACAGATTCCAATGCATTGTTCTGCACCGCGCTTGCCCGTGCCGGACGGGCTTTCGGGAAACCTGAATACATTCATGCAGCAGAGACTGCGATTGCATTTATCTGGGACAACCTGCGCGACGGGAAAACTGCGGTTTTCCACCGGTACCGTGATGGCGAAAAGAGTATATCGGGATTTGCGGATGATTACGCAAACCTTGCATCGGCCCTTATTGAACTCTACGAATCGACATTCGATCCTTTGTACCTCCGGGAAGCCTGCGAATACGCAGATATCCTGATCCAGGAATTTTTTGATAAGTCAGACGGGGGATTTTTTACTACATCAGTTCACTCCGAGAAGCTCCTGTTCCGAAAAAAAGAGTGGTACGACGGGGCAGTTCCTTCAGCTAATGCCGTGGCGTACCGGATCCTGGTGCAGTTATACCGTCTGACGGGAAACGAGACCTACAAAACCGCAGCGGTTTCCTGTGCCCGGTTTATTACCGGCGCTGCAGCGCGGGCCCCGGCGGCTGCGACTGCATTTCTTGCTGAGCTCATCACATCTCCGGATATCGGGGAAACGCAGGATCTTGTCATTACCGGGGAACCTTCGCATCCTGCCAGCCGGGCATTTCTTTACGAGATATATTCCGGATACTACCCGGGCCTTCTGGTCCGTTTTTCCCGGGTCGGGAATCCGGATGTCCGGATGAATCCCCCGCCCGGACACCTCCCGGAAAAATCTGATGCTGCTGATGCTAGAAAACCTGCTGCATTTCTTTGTTCCGGCAGGATGTGCTATCCTTCGGTAAATGATCCCGCCGCTCTCAGAAAGCTTCTTTTACAAAACTCGTGTGCCCCTAAACCAACCGTCTGGCCGGGTAAGAGAAACTCTCCCTGATATCGTCTGTCGATCCACGGAATTTTTCCTGTTCCCGTAAAGAGGAAAGTACTGGTGGGTGACACGTTCACCGAGTAAATAAAAAAAGGAATTTATCGGGAGATTACATGTTTTTGAGCGCTACGAGATCGCGTACGCCCACCAGTTTCCAGACAAGCGAACGCTCTTCTTCGGCGATTTTTGCCGGGGGGTCTGCCGGTGAATGACCCAAAGCGGCAAGGATGTTGCAGGATAATTTACGCTCGGCAATCAGGTCGACAAATTTCTCCCGGATAATTTTTTTCTCTATCGAATCGCTTACTTCCTCAAGATAACCCTGGAGCGTGACAAAGGTATACGAGGAGAGATCCTTTGTGTATTTTTCAATCTCGACAGAGACATGGGGGCTTTTTCGGAAGTACTCGATTTTTTTCCCGTATTTTGTTGAAAGGAAATACATAAACGACCCGTCAAAGACATAGAGAAACGGTGCAATGTAGGGGTATTTCTCTCCCTGGAATGCAATCCGGCAGACAAACCCTTGCTCGATGAGGCGGTCGTATTCCTTTTTTTCCATACGGGGAATCTTTACAACATCCATATACTCACAACATTCTGGATATCCTCAAATGAGATGATAAATCTTCTTAATTTCATCTGATAAGATCTGCGAAAAAAAACATTGTCCCTTAATCTGTTGCCCGTCGGGATTTTTAACCGGGAAACCGGCAGACTCTCAAACCAATCTCCCGCCAGCGACACCGGTGATACTAGGGATATTGGTATATTCTGCGCACTTCAGGGAGGTTTGCGGCAAGTGATCCCTTGTATCTGGCATCGCAAAACCTGCTAACCGGGCAGTCATGGGGGAGATGGCCGAAGTTTTCGGGAATTTTTCCTTGCAAAACTTTGACGGAAGCAGGCTATCCCGCCGGGTCAATGTCATAACCGGAAAACTCATTTCAATAGCAGGAGAAAGATTAAACAATAAACGATGCAAACCGAGATTTTTCATATACCCATCAGGGCTGTCATGTTCGATATGGATAATACCCTTTTTGACCTTATCAAAGCCCAGCTTGCGGCCTGCGACAGTGTTGTCCGGCATTTTGGCAATAATGACGGGGAAGAACTGTTCCGGTATTTTCTTCATGCAGGTCATGGCTTTGAATCGACCGAAAATATCCGGGAATATATGAAAGAACGCAGCATCCCCGCAAATGATATGTTTGCGTCTGCCTGCAGGATCTACGAGAGGGAAAAACTCAACAATATTTCACCCTACCCCGGTGTTATTCCGGCACTCAGGGAGATCCAGGATTTGGGGTTTCCCATGGTTATTGTTACGGATGCCCAAAAAGCAGATGCGATAAAACGGCTGGGGAAGTGTGGACTTAATCCGTATTTTGATACGATCATTACCTCAGATCTGGTAAAAAAGAAAAAACCCGATCCGGGGCCGTTTTTGTATGGACTCCATGAAACCCGTACACTCCCGGAAAATACCCTGTTTGTCGGGGACAGCCCGCGGAGGGATATTGAACCCTGCACCCGGCTTGGCATACGGACCGTATATGCACGCTATGGCGACCGGTTTTCAACAACGCGTCCCTGTACAACCGCCAGTTTTACCATCGATGCCATGCAGCAGCTGCCCTCCATTGTTCGAAAATTAGCCCGGCAATAATAGTAGTCAATACAGAAAATGAAAGGTGCGGTGCGGGGAAAAAAGCTTTAAAAATCCTTGGAAGAATGGGCATTTGCAGGAGCGCGGATGCAGATAAATGAAAAATTACCCGCCCATTTCAAGAATTATCTTATGTCTCACCAAAAAATAAAAAAGCTCATGGGTATTATAAAAAAATATGTTTGTTCCAACGAAGATCTTTTTCACCAAGGGGGTGGGCATTCATAAAGATCGTTTGGCATCCTTTGAGCTGGCTTTAAGAAAAGCCGGCATCGAAAAATGTAACCTGGTGTATGTGTCAAGTATTTTTCCGCCTAAATGCAAACAGATCCCGACACGTACTGGTTTAAGGGAACTCCAGTCTGGGGGAATTACGTTCTGCGTGATGGCCCGCAATGAAACAAACGAACCAAACCGGCTCGTTTCTGCCGCGGTCGGTCTTGCGCTCCCAAAAGATGTCGAGGAGTACGGGTATCTTTCGGAACATCACGCTTTTGGGGAGACGCAGGAAAAGACCGGGGAATATGCAGAAGATCTTGCGGCAACCATGCTTGCAACAACGCTTGGGATAGAGTTCGATGCCAATGCTGCATGGCAGGAACGTGAGCAGACCTACAAGGCAAGCGGGAAGATCATTCGGACAAAGCATGCCTGCCAGTCCGCCCAGGGCGACAAGAACGGCCTGTGGACAACCGTTATTGCCGTTGCAGTCTTCCTCTGAAACATTCTTTTTTGGTTTATTTCAGAAACGGTTATTCACAGGTTCGTTTTAAAACATTTTCAAAAATAATTGGCTTGAGGCCTTCTGACAGATCATTCTGTATTACGGACGTGTTATCTTTTTATCGGGTGCGTTTTTCCTGTAATGCTCTTATTGAATTTGCCTGTTCGATGATCGTCTGGGCAAGATCGGATACTGCTTTTCGTGCCGGGCTCTCTTTTGGGATCAAAGAAACCGGTCTGGCTTCAAGATCTGCCTCTTCAACCGCCGGGTCGGCCGGGACCAGGGCAAGGGGTTTTTCATTTCCAATATCCACCGGTGCGGCTTCGTTTTTGTATCGATTAAAGACAACGTGGATCCTTTCCTGTTCAAGGCCGAGCTGGGTAGCAATCTCCCGAATCCTGACAATCGTCCGCAGCCCCCGGGCTCCCGGGTCGCTTACGATAAGAAGCATATCCGGTTTTCCGATAGTCCCCCGGCTGATATGTTCCATCCCCGCTTCCGTGTCGATCACGACAAACCGGTAGTCCCGCTCAAGCTGTTGCATGCATTCCGAGAGGAGATCGTTTGCAAAACAGTAACACCCCGTCCCTTCAGGCCGACCCATCGCGACGAGATCAAAACCTTCTGATTCAACGAGCGCTTTGCGGAACCGGTAACGAACATAATCATGCCGGTTCATCCCGGGAGGGATATTCCTGGTGAATGCTTCCTCCCGCATACTTCCAAGTGTCTCATGGACTTCGATCCCAAGTGCTTCATGGAAATTTGCATTCGGATCGGCATCCACCGCAAGGACCGGTATCTCGCCGGCATCGATAAAAGCCCTTACTAAAAGGGAACTTATCGTGGTTTTTCCGGTGCCGCCTTTCCCGGATAATGCAATGGTAAACGGATGATTTGTCATGTTTTTGCATCTCATAAGGAGTTTTGAAAAGGACTCATATCCATATCCGGCATTCTCCTGCCGTGGTAAATATCCCGTGTTCATTATTCCGTGATCTGTGCATCGCGGCGGATCCTCTTTGAGATCTCCGCAGCCGCATTCTGGATCTCAACAGATCCGTTGCGGTCCGCAAACCGGATGCCGCAGCTTGGCGTGATAAGGGACTGCGCATCAAAGATATCGACCGGGATCTTTTCTGTCAGCCGGGTCCGGATTTCGCAGTACTTTTTGTAGAGCGAATCGACCGTTTCTGTTGCAAAGATCTTGTATTCCGCCGGGACAATCCCCCAGGCAACAACGCCGCCCCGCTCCATGTATCCTTCAACGGCATCTGCATAGAGCATGAACTCTTTTGATGTTGTGTACGCATCAAACGAGATCACTGCCGGATCAAGGGAGATTACAAAACCCCAGTCCGTGTTTGAGCAGCAGTGGACGCCAAGGCCGCCTTTTACAATAGCGGATATGTCATCCCAGCCGGATTTGATTATCTCTTTATCAAGCGGTACGACGGAGGATCCCAGCGAGGCAAGGTATGGTTCGTTTAATACCACGAGAGTTTCTGTTATGCCGGTTTTTGCCCGGATCTCGTTTTCGCACCAGCGGGCCTTGAGCGCAATCATCTTTGCCAGGACATCAGCGATCTGGTTGTCATAATAGATCGGGCGCTTATCCGCATCGACGACCTGCATGCCAAATGTCACGGGTCCGGTGACCTGGCATTTGAGCACCCGGGCCTTTGAAACATCCTGCGAAAGCATCTCGATAAATGCCGAAGCATGCGTAGCATCAAGGTTGTAACGGGAAAAATCCTCGCCGACAAAATCAATGTACACCTGTTCCATTGCGGCCGTGTTATCTTTCGTGCTGTCAAAGAGCAGGCGGTCTTCCCGGATAAGTTTTCCCGGAAGTTGTCCGGAGTCATTAAAAACAATGCTTTCGAGCAGGCCCCGGTCAGGGAGGGTCGGGGCGTAAGGAAATTCCGGGAAACTACGTAAAACATCGCTGCATGCGAGAGCCGGATCCCTGTGGGGAAGGGCTCCGACACCGGTTGCCCGTGAATAGGGCGGCGGGATCATCTTTGCCATGGTTCTTATACCTTCTTTTCCTGGTGTTCACGAATAGATTCGATGAGTGCCTGGACTCTCGGGAAAAGCGAGAGATCCGTGTGTGGCAGGAATGCGCTTGATGTGTATTCATCCATAAACGACGGTTCGGCATTAAGTTCGATATAGGCAATACGACCGGCAATCCCATCGAGCATCTTTCGTTTCCGCCGGTTGACAAGGGCAAGGTTTGCCCCGGCGACAGCACCGTTCCCGATATTTTTGATCCGTTTGAGATCGATCTCCGGAATAAGGCCGACAATGGTTGCATTTTTCTTGTTGATGTAATTCCCAAATCCGCCGGCAAAGTAAATCGTGTCGATATCAAGTCGGCTGACACCGGCCTCTTTCATGAGCGTGATACAGGCAGCATGGATGGATGCCTTGCTCATGATAAGGTTCTTGATATCGTTTTCTGTGATTACGATGTCCTTGTTGATCCCGGTTTCATCGGCCCATGCAACAACATATTCGGGGAAACGGGAGCCGGCCCGGACCCGGGGATTCCTGATATCGGTATTGATCCGTCCGGTCCGGTCGATAACCCCCGTTGACAGGAGTTCTGCAAGAATATCGATAAGCCCGGACCCGGTGATCCCCCGGGGCTTGATGCCGTTAATGGTGGAATATGTTGGATCGAGGGTTGCAGGATCGATGGCGATTTTCTCGATTGCACCGGGGTTTGCCCGCATCCCAAAGAGGACCTCGCCGCCTTCAAGGGCAGGCCCGGCAGCCCCGGCGCAGGAAAACATCCATTCCCGGTTCCCAAGGACTACTTCGAAATTGGTCCCGATGTCCACAAGAAGCGATATTTCGTCTTTTTCGCCCATGCCACAGGCTAGAATATCGGCGATGATATCCCCACCAATAAAATCGCTTACTGCCGGGAAGGCGAAAAGCCCGCAGTTCTTGTTGCAGGTAAGTCCGATTCGTGCTGCCGCGACCGAAAGTGCCCGCTGGACAACCGGGACGTATGGCTCTTCGATGATGTAGGCCGGGTCGATCCCAAGCAGCATGTGCGTCATCACGGTGTTTCCCGCCACGACTACTTCATAGATATCTTCCCGGTCGATCCCGGCAAGGTTTGCCGCCCCGGTAAGTGCCGTATTGATGCTGTCGACAGCAAGTGCCTGGAGTTTTTCGATCCCGTTTTTCTTTGCAAAATTTACCCGGGCAAGGATATCCTCGCCGCAGCTGATCTGGCGGTTGTAATTGGATGAGACCGCAACGACTTTTCCGGTGATGAGATCCCAGAGATATACAACAATCGTTGTCGATCCAAGATCGACAGCCGCCCCGTATAACCTGTGGGAAGCATTGTTTTCCTGGAGATCGATAAGCCGGTAACCGCCGGGGACAAGCGCAATGGTACCGGTGACTTTCCAGTCACTGTGACGCAGAAGCGCCGGGATCTCGCGCATTACCTCCAGGGGAGCATACATCTTTTCTGCCACCGGTCCTCCGGCTTTCTGGATCCCCCATAAAAGGCGGGTCAGGTCAGGAGAGGGATCGGCAAGCGTAGGTGGCTGGAGTTCCACATAATATTTCCTGACCGACGGGTGAAATTCGATCTCGGCATTCAGATCTTCGATGAGAATCTTCTGCTCCTGGATGAGCGTGCTCTCCGGGATAAGGACCTGGATGTCTCCCTGGATGGTTGTCTCACAGGCAAGGCATGCGCCCTTTTTTAATTCCTCCTCGGTAAAAAAACGTCCGAACTTCTGCCGGTCGAATTCGGTTTTTCCCGATATTATATAGACAACACATTTCCCGCATTTGCCCTGCGCCCCGCAGACTACGTTCATGTTGATGCCGGCGTGCTGGGCAGCATCGAGAATGGTCGTACCCTGCAGGGCTTCGATCTTACGGTAACTGGGGAGAAAGGTAATGGTGCGCATGGTTATGGTTTCCATTCCTGGTGGAGGTATTCGCCAATTTCGGCAGCGTCTCGGGGCCCGACCAGAACTTTCCAGCCGGTGGCGTCTTCAATTCTTCCTGAAAGCGGCGCTGCATAGCCGGGGATGATGAGTTTTTTGTGCGACACCTCATTTTCCACGTCGAATTTTTTGATGGCATCCCGGATAAGCGTCTCATTGAGCTTGCCGGCAGCAACCGATGTCAGCACAGACAGTCCCTCCGTATCCACGATCAGCATAAAACAGGGTACCCGGCTTGATTCAAGATATCCCTGGAGGGTAAAGTAGGTCAGGGAGAAGTTGACGGTCATAAGCACCGGGGCGTTTTTTTCAGGAGTTCCAACCCGATAGAGACCCGGGTTCATCTGGATTGGTTTCTGCGGATCGGTATAGATGTTCTGGCGCAGGGTCAGGGCTGCCTTTGCCTGCGAAGCGGTGAGCGGGTCGGTTACGATAACCGATGCGTACTTGACAATGCCAAGAGCAGTTGCCGCATCCGGATCCGCAAATTTTGTGGTATCAAGATATACCGGGTATCCGAGATCCGGTTGTACCCGGGTGATCGAAAGCTGCCTGACTGCCGTTGAACGGGTGATAAAGTCGCAAAGGGTTTTTGCCCCCAGATCAATGACAAGGTTTGTCACACCCTGTGCCGTACAGTTTTTTGTCAGCCGGGCAAGTGTCTCAAGCGTGGGCGCTTTTACCGCAAGCCGGCACCCGTACTGTTTTGCGAGCGTACACATTGCCGCACAATTTTCCGGTGTCGCGGCGTAAAGAAGCGGGTGGTAGCTTCCGCACCGGACCAGTGCAGCAGCAAGTGCATCGGGATTGTCTGATATCAGGACTTCGGGAAGACCTGCAGTATTTTCCACGGCATCGACCGCTTTTGCAAATGTATCAACGGTTCCGCTTGTGTTTTCGATAGCAATACCGTTAAACTTGAGATCTGCCCCAACCCGGGTTAGTGTCTCGTCTCGGACCCTGGTAGTAATTGCCGAAATTTCCTCCGGTGTCATCGTGTCGCAAACCCGAAACAGGATCCCCGGCGGGTGATAAAACGTTTTATCGTGCCGGTAAAGAACAAATTCTTCGCCCTCGGCAAACGAGCGCTCGCCCACACCGATCTTAACAAGCCTGATGGGCGGGCGTGTGGTGGCACCAAGAACCGATTTGGCGTTCTCGTCCAGGTACGGGCAGAGATCGACATCCGTCTTTCCCCCGGCAAGTTTCATTGCAAATGTCAGGCAGGTTGGATCTCCACACTCCTTGCAGTTTTTCCTGGGCAGGAGCTTATAGATATCAAGGGCCTTGAGTGCCATCTCAAATTCCTCCTGCAACCGGAGTCTTTTTTAAGTCATTGAATGCTGCTTTGAGTCGCGGGACTGACAGGGGATGGCGGACACAGATTATCTCGGCGCCTGCGATTGCCGCTGCAAGGCTTGTGTAGACTTCCCATTCGACCGCAATTTCGTCCCTTGTTTTCTCATCTGCTTCGCGGACTTCCTTGGTGGTGAGGGTATCGGCCGGTGCACAGATTATTGGCATGGCAAGATCTGCATCACCTTTAAGCGCAGAAAACCGGATCCGTTCCATTGCAGAGTACGAATACTCAAACCCATATCCCAGTGCCCCGGTATAGGGGTCGATCACGATATGGTCTTTCTGGATGCCAATCTCCCTAAGGAGGATGTTGAGCTGCTTTGCAAGGTTGACATCGATGGGTGACTGCGCAATGACGGAATGGTTAAAGGCAAGTGCAGCTGCGGCGATACTCCGGTATCTTCCCGCTTCTGCGGTACCAAGGAGAAGGCGTTCTCCCTGCCCGGCTTCGCCGCATTTCAAAAAGACTTCGCTGTCGATCTTTGGTTCGTTGCTGCCTTCGATAATAAGCGGAAGCGTAGTTGCGGAAATAATGGATTCCACGGTTTTTCCAAGGGATGCAATATCTGAAAAGTCCCGCTGCTTTGTACTTGTCAGGTGAAGGTGGACAAGATCTGCACCATATCCGGTTTCAGCGGTTTTTGCCCATGCGGCAGGATCGTTTATTAGGTCTTTACAATACTCGTTGACGATCGGAGACCAGTACCGGGAATCGTCACAGATCTCGTAAGCGATAAGTGGTGAGGGCCGCCCGTCCATGCACCCGATAAAGGGGAGGGTCGTGCCGCCGCCGATACGATACGAACAGGACCGGGTACCACCTTCAGATTTTGTCGCGCCCAATAGGACTTCGCCAACAGTACTTGTCCATCCAAAATTTACATCAGGATCCATGCACAGCCTCACATCAGGGATTTCATTGTAAGCGCCGGGTGACCCACTTTTTCCAGGTACACTGCAAGATCCTCAATGGTTGCAGCGGTGGTTTCATCGGCTATTTTATCGAAAAGATCGGGGTGGCCTTTTTCTTTAAGTAGCGGCTCAAGCCGGGACTTGAATTCTTCTTTTAATTGAGCCGGCATCCAGACAAGACGCTCTATCCCGCCTTCACCCTGCAGGAACCGGTCGGACAGGATATAGTTCTTCGAGATCCCGGCAAAACCCGGGGTCTGGGCACCGCCGCCGATTGTGCCGGCAAGGGTCGAGAAGGTCATACCCGATGGGGTCATGCCTTTGAATTCTCGGTTTACTACCATGATGCCGTTTACTTCGGGGAGCATGAGAGCGATAGCCTCAAAACAGCCGCAACAGGTCATGGGGTATTCCATCACAGAATACAGCGAACAGCGATCAATCTCGCCATGGCTTGCCTTTTTGACAAACCGGTTGACCCCTTCAAACTCACCGTTCTGCGCATTGAGAAGTGTTCCTTTTTCGATTGGCTGGTTTGCACCGGAGGGTGAAATTTCATAGGCTATTTTACCGTCAAGCCAGCTGATCGCCCCGCAGAGTGCAGAACGTTCCGGAGTTATCACGCAGACATGGTTCGGTGCAAAGGTCTGGCAGAGCGTGCAGGAATAATAGGTGTTCACATCGTCATCTTTCATGCCTTTGATTCGTGCATCACGTTCGGCATAGACCTGTTCTGCTACCTTTTTTGCATCCTCAACTTTCTCCGGGTTGGTTATGAGCGTAACAGACACTGCATCAAGCAACTGGGGAAAATCCATACGGAACTTGCTTGCGAGAAGTTTTCCCAGGTGCTCGACTTTTACACCCTTTGCCACGGCCTCTTTTGAGAGTCGCACCCAGATGAGGTCACGCTGGGCGACATGCCAGGAGCCCTCGCCATAGTTGATGAAATTGTGGATTCGGCGTTCAAGGACCGGTTCATAGTCCTTTTTCATGGTTTTCCCGGCGACCGAAATGAGTATCCCGAGAGGATACGCCCCGCCCTCTTTCATTTCGCCGACTTCCGGGCCAATAACTATGACTTTGCCATCCTCGACTTCCGACGCATCTTTTACCTGGAGCAGTTCAAATGCGGTGGTGCGACCGCCGCCAAACTCCACGTACATCTCTTCTTTGCGGATGCTCTTTCCTTCAAATGCCGGGGAACAGCTCATCGGGATCGGTATTGCCGTAACGGTTACCCGGATTCCTTTAAGATCCATTCCCTTCCGGACAACATCGTTGGGATCTGAAGGTACCCATTCCCCACCGGTGTAATCTCCCAGGGACATGATGGGAAAACCAAGGACCCGCATCCCGTCAACAAGGGCAATTTCCTCTTCGGAGATGCCGGGGAGTACGATTACAATTGCCTTTGCACGTTCCGATGCATAGGCAAGTAGCCGGTGCGCGTCACCCGGAGTGACCCCGCCAAACATCATGGCCACACGAGCAATAATATCGACAAAATGAATGCTTGAAAGTGGCTTTGAGCCAAGGGGCACAAGCCGGTAATCGAGACCCAGTTTCACCCCATCCGCGGAGAGTGACGGAATCACTCCTCCCGCAAGGAACGTAAGCATGTATTTTTCCTGGAGCTCGCGGCAGACGGACGATGCAGCACCGGCGCCTTTTGGTGTTCCCACAATAAGGGCAAGACCAAGGATACTGCCATCAACAAGGGAATATCCGAGTTTACGCAGAACCGTGTCGCTGATAAATCCCGTGTAGGGTGCCGGCTCTTTCCCGGCTGCCGCTGTTTCCTCCTGCGCAAGAATGCATTCGGAGGCCACAAGGGGATTGTTGCCGGTTTTTGAAAAAACGTCGGCTGCTGCTGCGCGATCATGAACCTGGATACCCGTGAGAGCATAGGAAACCGGAAGATGATATGCGGTTTCCTCGTAGGAAAAAGTTCGGGAAATGCCCGTCATTTTTATTTTCAGCTGGTTTTCTCCGTTTTTTTTGGCCAACAGCACGTCGGTCATATGGAATCCCTCCCGATTTAAGAGTTATTTCGCAGAGATAGATATAGTTTCGTTATTAGTACTATCACAAAAATCCGCTTGGGGGGGGTTGTTTTGTCAGGAACTAACCAGATTTATGTTAATCCCGGGGACAAACCGGGAGCAATATTTATTCCCTCACGAGGACATTCATTTATAAAGCGAGGTAATCATGCATTCTTGTAAATGCCTACGGATTCTTCCTGCAGCACTCATTCTTTCCATCATTTTTATCGGTATTGCACCGGTTTGCGCACAAAACACTTCAGTTTCCATTGCGTACTGGGGTGCCGGGGGGTATTACATTGGGGATAACATCATTTTCAATGGCAAGGATCTTCTTGGGAACCGGACGATGATCCGTATTTCTGGACCGGGTCTTTCCTCTGAAGGGGTGCCGGCAATGGATCTGGTGGGAACACCGGGTACCGGCACCTATGTTGCCGGCGATCAGTACGGCTCGTATATTTATTCCTGGGACACGTCCCGGGCAGTCGGGAACGATTACCTGCAGACGGCCCGGTATACAGTAACCGTGTATGATGAAAATTACCCGGACCTTACTTCGTCGACCTCGGTCATGCTCAAAAAACCGGAGTTCTATGCAGCAATGACGCCCAATCCTACAACACCCGGTTCGTATGTCCAGATAACCGGTGAGGCCGAGGATGGTGCAGATACGGTCCAGATAGATATCCTCGCTGCATCCGGTAGTAAGGTCCATACGTATATTACACCAGTTAGTGGAAGCGGGTATTTCCAGTACGGATTCCATATCGATATGGTTCCCGGGGAATACACGGTTAAGATTTCAAGTCCGACCCTGGGTCGGAGTATGACAAAAACCCTTTATGTTGCTGCAAGTTCCGCGGATATCGTGAATGGCACGATCGTGACCCCGACAACCGTTCCGGTATCCAACGTCACTCCTGCAGCAGATACCGGATCGCTCTCCGTCACATCCACACCCACCGGTGCCTCGATCTATCTTGATTCGGTCCCTGTTGGCAATACTCCTTATGTTCTGGACTCCGTTTCAGCGGGCACTCACGCGGTGGAACTGGAACTACCCGGATATGTTCCGTATGCGGAAACGGTGGTTATTACCAGTGATCAGCAGACCACAATATCGCCGAATCTCTCTCTAGAGACAAGAGGAGCTCCCTTAAGTCCGGTCGTGGCAGTAACCGGGTGTTTTGTGGTCGGTCTCCTGGTATTCCTGCGCTCCCGAAAGACCAAATAAAATTTTTTCGTTTTTGGTAAGTATCAATAAATCCGAGGGGCCGGATTTCATTCCCTTCAGATTGCCGGTTCCTTTTTTCGCGTGCATCGATTTTGCACCAGACCCGGGAGATTTCCTGAAATTTATTTAACTTTCCGAAATCGTAAGATATAATCAGCCTCCCAACACAACCCTTTGGTGCAAATGGGGCAGATATTTGTGAAAAAATCGTGTTTTATCGCACACATGCCGGATGAACCCGGAAGCCTTGAACGGGTTGCAGCCATCATCAAAAAATACGGGGGAAATATCAACCGTATTCAGTATGATCGCAGGATCGATCCCTGCACGGTATTTTACGAAGTAACCTCTACTGAGGAAGCATATACAAATATAACCCGGGATCTTGCGGCTCTGGGATATCTCCAGACCTCTTTAGCCCCGAAGGGTTTTTTAAAATTCTCGGTCACACTCAACCATACACCGGGAGCACTGAGCGATTTTCTCGATCTTACCACCCGGGCTAACGCAAATATCGGGTTTATCGATTTTGATGATGCCGGCAAATATCCTGGCCGCCTCACGGTAAGCCTGAACCTTGACGATCCTGCAGCCATAGACCGCCTGCTCGGACAGATAAAATCAAAGTATCTCATTGAAATCATCGAGTACGATACCACCGGGAAAAAACTTGATGACACGATCTTTTACGTACGTCTGGCACAGGAAATCCGGGATATCCTTGGAGGATCAAACGATGAATTCCTGTTATCGTTTCTTTCCGACACTAACCACATTGCCCAGGAACTGATGAACCGGGGTCATGATCCTAAAAAAGCATTCGACTGTGTTCTAGATACCGGAAGAACGCTGCGGGCAACAACCGGGAAAAACTTCTATGCTGATGTCCAGAAAATTCAGGTTACCAATACTGTCGATGTCTATTGCATCCAGCCACCCTGTGGAGGCAGCATTTTTGTTCTGACTGATGGCAGGAACAAGCTCATGGTGGATACCGGGTACGGGATTTATCATGAAGATATACTCAGGCTTTTTTCCCGGTACAATCTTGGCGATGTCAGCAGTTTGTCCCGGCTTGTGATTACTCATGCCGACGCCGATCACTGCGGAGCCGGGGGATTTTTCCCGGTGCCTGCACTCATGCACCGGGGAACGCAGAACATTATCCGAACCGGCAACCGGGCGTTTGGGTCGAAAAACGAACACTCCCTTCTCGAAGTATTCTACACAAAGATGATCAATCTCTTTTCCCGGTTCAATCCACCATCAGAGATTGAGTGCTGCCCTGCACCAGGACCGGTTACCCGGAGAATTTTCCCGGTTCTTGGAGTAGTAACTATTGGGGATATCGAACTGGAGATCCTTGAAGGGCTTGGCGGGCACACCTACGGCCAGATCTACCTGTATTCAAAAAGCGCCGGTATACTCTTTACCGCTGATGCGGTCATTAACTTTGCAAGTCTCACTCCAAAACGTGCTTCGTACAATTCGCTTGCAGATTTCCTTGTTACCTCCGTCAATGTTGACAGCGATCTTGCACGCCGCGAACGCCGAGCCCTGCTTGAACTTATCAATGAGACCGGAAATATATCGCTTGCAGGTAAAGATAGACCCTGCCTCATCTGCGGTGGTCACGGGACTATTTCCACACTTCGGGACGGCAAACTGGCACGGTTTGGCGAAATCGATTATTATGGAAACCTGGACCCGGCCGACCGATAATTCATGATTTTTAAGAATCGGTCTCTGCCCGACACGATTTACCGTTTTTTCCCCGGGCCGACCAATCCGACCAATATATATCTGTCCCTGTATTCATTTATGTACAACACCTGACAATTCAAAAAAAATTCTCGCTTTTCATTATCCTGTGGATGTGTAATCTGTTCTTTTTATTCGTGTACTGTTACGATATTCTCATTACCTTTCGGGGAGCATCATAAAACGAGAAGGATGGAAGAACACAGAGTTCAGGAAATGATGCAGTTGATGGCTTCGAAAATCCGTGCCATCTCCTTGTCGTTGTCGGATAAAGAAGTTAATAATTTCATTGCGGAGCTCCTCAATGCAAAACGGGTTTATGTGATGGGTGCCGGACGATCCGGGCTTGTGGCAAAGGGATTTGCCATGCGCCTCATGCACCTTGGTCTACAGTCATATGTTGTGGGTGAGACCATCACCCCGGCAGTCCATGCCGGCGATGCCATTGTAATTTTTTCCGGGTCCGGTAAGACCAACACCGTTGCCGATCTTGCTGAGACAGCAAAATCGATCGGAGCACATATTCTCCTTATTACCTCTAATGCGGAATCAAGGATTGGAAAGATTGCTGACTGCAAAGTGATAATCGAACACCAGCGGGATGATGTGGATGACGATGCAGCCGAATATGAGATCCGCCAGATGCTTGGGGACCATAAGTCGTTTGCACCGCTTGGCACAATCTTTGAGACGACTTCGATGGTGTTTTCCGATGCGGTTATCTCCCGCCTGATGGAGATAACAAAGACTGATGAGACTGCCCTGAAAAACCGGCATGCAAACATCGAGTAAGGATTAGATATTACGGTGAGGAAGATGGGTGAACGATTTTCACAACGGGTAAAAGGAATAGAGATCTCCGGCATCCGCAGGATCTTTGAAGCAGCCGGGCCGGATTCTATCAATCTTGGTCTTGGCCAGCCGGATTTTGATACGCCCCAGCACATCAAGGAAGCCGCGATTGCTGCAATTCGTGAAGGAAAGACCGGCTATACGGCAAACACCGGGATTCCCGAATTGCGTGAGGCACTCAGCGCGAAGCTCAAAAAAGAGAACAATGTCTCGTATGCTCCCGACCAGATAGTTGTAACTGCGGGGGCGAGCGAAGCGCTCCATGTGGTCATGCAGGCGCTCGTAAGCGAAGGCGACATCGTCCTCACCCAGGACCCGGGTTTTGTATCGTATGCAGCGCTTGCGACACTTGCCGGCGGAAAACCGGTGGGCGTGCCGCTCGATAAGAACCTCCACATCGATATTGAGAAGGCTAAGGAACGCATGGACGGGGCACGGCTCTTTGTCCTGAATTCCCCGGCAAACCCGACTGGGGCGGTCGAGAGCAAAGAGTCGATAAAAGCTCTTGTCGAATACGCGGCCGACGTTGGTGTCACGATTGTAAGCGACGAAGTCTATGAACATTTCGTGTACGGGAAAGAGCACTGGAGCGCAGCACAGTTCGGTGACAACGTAGTCACGATCAATGCTGCAAGCAAGACCTACGCGATGACCGGCTGGCGCCTTGGTTACCTCGCAGGATCGCACGAGGTTGTCGGCCAGTGTCTCAAGGTCCACCAGTACTGCCAGGCCTGCGCAACATCGATCTCGCAGTATGCGGCGGTCGCAGCATACACCGGAGACCAGTCGCTGGTAAAAGCGATGTGTCGGGAGTACCGGACACGACGCGATCTGCTCTGTTCGGGCCTGAATGCTCTTGGATTTTCTGTCCCGGTCCCTGAAGGCGCGTTCTATGCATTTGTCCCGATGAAACCTGCGCTTGTCCGAACGATTATCGATCTTGGCGTCATCCTGACACCGGGTTCGGCATTTGGCAGCAATGCGCCGGAATATGCCCGCTTAAGTTATGCGGCATCGCAGGACAACCTCAAGCGTGCCCTTGATAGGATCAAAAAGGCAATAGGTGAATAATATGGTAAAAGAACTTTTACGGAAACTTTCAAACGCCCACGGTGTGTCGGGCAGTGAAGGCAGTGTATTTGCCATCATTAAAAAGGAACTCAAAGGATATGTTGATGAGATCACCGAAGACCCCATGGGAAATCTTATCGCTGTCAAGCATGGGAACAAGTCCAAGGTTATGCTTGCAGCCCACATGGACGAGATTGGGCTCATGATCAAGTACATCGATGAGAAAGGTTTTTTGCGGTTTCTCACGCTCGGCGGCTGGTATGCCCCGACGCTCTATAACCAGCGCGTGATTGTCCACGGGACAAAGGGTGACCGTATGGGTGTCATTGGCGGCAAGCCCCCGCACATGATGGATGAGGACGAGCGCAAGAAAGGTGTTAAGATCGATGACATGTTCATTGATGTGGGCGCCCAGAACCGGGATGAGGTAAAAGCGCTCGGTATCGAAGTCGGGACGACCGTTACTATCGACCGGGATTTCACCGAACTTTCCAATAACCGCGTAACCGGCAAGGCTTTTGATAACCGGGCCGGTGTCGCGATGCTGATAAAGACCATGCAAAAGGTAAAGTCGCCCTTTACCATTTACGCGGTATTCACCGTGCAGGAAGAAGTCGGCCTGAAAGGCGCAAAGACCAGTGCATATACCATCGACCCGGACTGGGCGATTGCAACCGATGTCACCATTCCCGGCGACCACCCGGGCATTGATCTCAAGGACGCGGCAGTTGAGATGGGAAAAGGCCCGGTGATTACCATTGTCGATGCCAGCGGGCGCGGCCTGATTGCAGACCGTAAAGTTGTCCAGTGGCTCAAGGAAACCGCAGAAGCCCAGAAGATCCCCATCCAGTTCGAAGTCGGGAACGGCGGGACGACCGATGCTACCTCGATTCACCTGACCCGGGGCGGTATCCCCAGCACCACGATGAGCCCGCCAACCCGGTACATCCATTCACCAGTTGAAGTACTTGATATCCGGGATGTTGAAGCCGGTGTCAACCTGCTTGTTGCAGCACTCAAGACAAAGCCGGCATTCTAACTATTCTTTTTTTCTCGGATCTCATTCTCCCCAAAGCCCCGTATTCACTCATTTAAAAAAATCCGGTCGGGTATCGTCATGTTGTACACGATAAATGATGTCGGGGTACCAGAACCTGGTTTGCCCGGCACAAAGAAATGCAAGGCACAGGGAAAAATCATCGGCCCGGAACTCTGCAGGGATCCGGCATTGTTGTTTGTGGGGCATAAGGAATTGGGGAAAGGAAATATTTCGGTCGCTGGCCGAAGTTAAAAAAAATCCCGATACGAGCCTGATGATTTTTGAAAATTTCCCGCTGCGTGGCCGGATCGTTTCGAAAAAATCCCGGTCCCGACCGGGATCTTTTTAAGAATATTCCGGTTACGGCTTCCCCCTTTTCTTACCGAAAGACTTTCCCGGGTTCGTATTCGTCGGTGAACCACAGGGATACGGGTGGATTTGCAGATCATGAATCCGGGCAAACCGGTATTTTTCCAAAAAAATTCCGAACCCGGCGCGGATATTTTTAGAAAAATCCCGATGCGAACCCGGACATTTTAAAAAATATTCCGGTTGCAACCCGAAGATTTTTAAAAAGATCGCGGGACTGTTCCGGATTTTTTTGAAAATTTCACCCCGGGATTTAGTGACCTTTCATGAGTTCTTTTAAAAGATTCCTGATATTTTCTTGAAAAAAACATGATCCCGTTATTTTGTGGGGCATTCCTGCGCCCCGAAAGGCGCTCCAGCAGCAGATCCCTGCATTTTTCTTTAAAAAACCAACCGTTTTTCCCGTTACAGGAACCCTCAAAATTTTTCGTCCATAACAGCAGTTCCCGGCCCATTCTGATGCCAGCATGACCAATCTGACCTCGCTATTTTCGCGATGAACAGAACGCCGCTATAATAGCCCGGTTTTTTCCTGATTAAAACGCTCAGTTTCAAAAAATAACGGATTATATGGATAATCTTGTCGGGCGTTAGCATTATTTCCTGTGGAACTTTCCTAAACAGAATTCCGCTAAAAGGGTCTCCGTCGAAGAAGGGCGCGTGGGAAAGTGCAGAGTATACCCTCTCCCTGTCTTTATAAGCCGGTCTGAAAATGGAGGATTCTGCCCGGTGTGGGGTACCTATGCACCCAAATATCCCCTCCTAAAAAAACAAGAGTCGGGAAGAGTGATTTCACCTATATCCGGCTTTAGGAAGATTCGTTGATTGTCCGGGAAAAATTCCCGAAAATGCAAAATTTTTTGATGGAGAACATCTGGGAAAAAATCTGAAAAAGATGTACGCCCCGGCCGGGACTTGAACCCGGGTCAAAAGCTCCGCAGGCTTTTAGGATGTCCACTACCCTACCGGGACTTTGATTTCAGGATTGCCTTCCTTACTTACTCCGTTGTCATCGCTTAAATATCTCACCGTTACCACCCTGATGTCCCGGAAAAAGAATTTAAAAAAAGGGGGACAAACCCGACACATTACTCCTTAACCTGATTTTCCGGAGTCCATGCCGGTGTTGTCGTAGCGCTTACGACCGGCAGCGTATTTCTCACCGGACCCCAGTACTTGCACTCGGCAAATGTCTTGTTCTCGGGATTATCGAAATTTCCCAGGGGTTTTACCCAGATCCCGGTCGTTGCCGTGATTTGGTTCCCGCGCATCTGCACCTGAAGATCACCGGATCTGAGGATCGGGCCAAGCGTTGCGCTCTTGTAAATCCCGTATCCTTTTGCCGTGCCAAAACCCCCCTGCTGGATCGTTTCACCCGTTTTTTTGTCAAGGACTGTTATCTCAAACCACGAGTATGGCGAATAATCGGAATAGGTCAGGGTAATATAATTGTTTGACCCGGAACGGGACTTGACGTATTTGTTCACCGTGATATTAAAAGGCACGACGGTGTAATTGAGGTACATCGGCGGATTTTTCAGGTCAAACGAGATTGCCGTAGTATTCGAGGAAAAATACTGCGTGTTTACGTAAATCAGGCATGACAAGTCCTCAGGGAAGGGTGTTTGCGTTGCATAGGTATGATATCCTAACGGAGTGATGCCAGCATCACCATCTGTCGATCCTTCAGAATCTGCTCCAAACGGTGTTTCTTCGGAGACATAACTCAGGGTTGAAGTGGCATTTGTTTCTGAAACGGTTGTTACCGTTGTGGTTTTACTGCCTCCCGTGGTTGAGGCAGATCCTTTTGGCGGGGTCACGCAGCCCGCAGCAAAAAGAGACACAAGGAGAAGAACAACAAGAGTACAGGTCAGGCTTTTATTCGACATTATACAGGAATTCGGTTTTTTCTGATATATATTCCTGCCTCAAAGATCTTTTTGATGGAATCTGGTTGAATTGGAATTTGTCCATCGCAGTGTGTCATATTTTACCGGATCCGGGAGAATAAACCCTACAACAACTTTGCAGGATTATTTTCGGGCCGGAAAATAAATGTCCTGTTGTCACCACACAATTATCACGTTCTGTGCGAGACACTTCATCATATGAGTATTCCCCGTATCGTGATTGCCGGCACCTGGAGCGGGTGCGGAAAGACCACCATTGCAAGCGGCATTATGGGTGCACTTATAGCCCGGGGGCTGGCAGTTCAGCCCTTCAAGGTCGGACCGGATTTTATTGACCCTTCGCACCATACGCGGATCTGCTGTCGGAAATCGCGGAATCTTGACTCCTTCATGATGGGTGAAGAGGGCGTCCGCGAAACATTCGAACGGGCATGTACCGGTGCCGACATTGCGGTCATTGAAGGTGTTATGGGTCTCTTCGATGGTCTTGAAGGCAGCGATATCGCAAGCACCGCCCATGTTGCCCGGATCCTTGATGCACCCGTGATCCTTGTGGTTGATGTACAGGGAATGTCACGGAGCGCAAATGCGCTCATCGGAGGATACCGCTCATTTGATCCTTCAATTAACATTGTCGGGGTAATATTCAACCAGGTCGGGAGCCCCCGGCACCGGGCGATGATCGAGACATCGCTTGTTGTTCCTGCGTCTGGCTGGATTCCCCGGCAAAAGGAGATCGCCGTAAAAAGCCGCCACCTCGGTCTTCTTATGGCAGATGAAGCCGGGGAGATGGACGGAGCGGCAAAGCTTGTCGAAAAATTCTGCTGTATCGATGATATTATCGCTCATGCACAACAGAGCACCGGAAAGAAAATTTTGTTTTCGGGAATACCCGGGGAATACCCGTGTAACCCACCGGCAAAGGTACGGATCGGAGTCGCGCTTGACCGGGCATTCTGTTTTTACTATGAAGACAATTTTGACCGGCTCCGCAATGAAGGGGCGGAGCTCGTTTTTTTTAGTCCGCTGAAAGGAGAATGCCCGGATGTGGATGCTGTCTACCTTGGCGGCGGATATCCCGAGCTCTATGCAGAGGTTCTTGAATCTTCACCATTTACTAAAAAAATCCGGGCGGATGCAGAAAACGATATGCCGGTATATGCCGAATGCGGGGGACTTATGTATCTCTCGCGGGAAATTACTGCAGAAAAGACATTCCGGATGGCAGGTATTCTTCCAGCGGATGCAGAGATGACAAAACGGATCCAGGCACTCGGATACGTGAAAGGTCAGTGCATTGCCGGATCGCCACCGGTTGCAGGATCCGGAGAAATAACCGGCCATGAATTCCATTATTCCCAAATCCTTCCGGACCGGGATGCACACTATGCATTCCGGCTTTCAAGGGGGCGGGGAATCAGCGAAGGGTTTGACGGGGTATACACAGGAAATACCCTCGGGTCATATACTCACCGCTATTTTTCCGATACCTTTGCCCGGGCATTTATCCATGCTGCGATCAGGTACCGTGATCATTGACCTCAATTGAGTCCTCCCGTGTAACAACCTCTTTTTCCCGGGGATATTCCACCACGGAAATATCCCGAATATCATTGATTCTACCGTTCAGTGATTCCGATAATGATCCAGGAATAATCCCGAAATTATCTTCAATCAGTATCCTGTTGCCGGCATTACCTTGATGATTCATGCGATGTAATCTGGTTAAGGACGTGACAAGCATGCGAAGCGATATGGTAAAAAAAGGATACGAGCGGGCGCCCAACCGCTCGCTGCTCCGGTCCCTTGGCGTGACCGATAAGGAAATGGACCAGCCGTTCATCGGTATTGCCAATGCCTATAATACGATCGTTCCCGGCCATACCCACCTCCGGCAGGTATCGGAAAAAGTCCGGGAAGGCATAGCGGCTGCCGGAGGCGTGCCGTTTGAGTTTGGCGTTATCGGGATCTGCGACGGCATTGCAATGGGACACGAAGGGATGCGGTATTCTCTTCCGTCACGGGAAAACATTGCCGACTCTATCGAACTCATGGTCCAGGCACACCGGTTTGACGGGCTTGTCTGTGTTGGGACCTGCGACAAAATTGTGCCGGGTATGATAATGGCAGCGGTCAGGACAAACGTCCCGACGGTTGTTGTTACCGGCGGTCCGATGCTTTCCGGGAGCCTTGACGGGAAAGACCTCTCGCTTATCGATGTCTTTGAAGGTGTGGGAAAAGTTGCGGCAGGAGCCATGGATGAAGCTGCATTAAATGAACTCGAATGCTGCGCCATGCCCGGCTGCGGCAGCTGCCAGGGACTCTATACGGCAAACACGATGGCCTGCATGACCGAAACCATGGGCCTGTCGCTTCCCGGGTGTGCGACAATTCCGGCAGTTGATGCAGCAAAGCTGCGGATAGCCCGGGAAAGTGGGGAAGCGGTCCTGGATCTGGTAAAAAAACAGATCAATGCACGTGATATTGTTACGAAAACCAGCCTTGAAAATGCGATCCGGATCGATATGGCGCTTGGCGGTTCTACAAACACGGTTCTTCACCTCATGGCAATTGCTACTGAGGCGGGTGTCCCGCTCACGCTTTCCGATTTCAACCGGATCGCTGACAGTGTCCCGCATATCTGCCACCTGCTCCCGGCCGGGCCGCATTCCATGCAGGCACTCTACCGGGCAGGAGGAATTCCGGCGGTCCTTAAAAGCCTGAAAAAATATCTTGCCGATGCACCGACAGTGTCCGGAAAGACGCTGCTTGAAATTGCTGAAGGCGCCAGGATCCGGAACACCGGTGTGATCCATGATCCGGAACACCCGGTGAGCCCGGCAGGCGGGCTTAAAATTCTCTTTGGCTCTCTTGCGCCGGATGGAGCAGTTGTCAAGTGCGCTGCTGTGCCAAAAGAGATCTGGAAGCACACCGGCCCCGCCCGGGTCTTTGAAGGAGAGGAACCGGCAATGGCGGCAATCCTTTCCCGGCAGGTAAAAGAAGGCGATGTCGTAATTATCAGGAACGAAGGCCCACGGGGAGCACCCGGTATGCCGGAGATGCTTTCGGCGACTTCGGCCATGATGGGCATGGGCTACAAGGATGTCGTGCTGATCACGGACGGCCGGTTTTCGGGCGGCACCCGGGGCCCCTGCATCGGGCATGTCGCACCCGAGGCTGCAGCCGGCGGGCCGATAGCATTTGTCCGGGACGGCGACCGGATCGCAGTCGATCTTTTTGCAAAGAAAATCGATCTCCTGGTCGATGCGGCAACACTTGAATCCCGAAAAAAAGAATGGAAGCCGGTTACAAAACCGCTCACAGGAATTCTTGCACGGTACGCAAAGTCCGTGGAACAGGCTAACCTCGGCGCAGTGCAGAGGTAATTTCGCATTTCTTTTTTTCCTTCTTTCTTCATACGACAATGCAGACACTGTTTTTTTCCTGCCACCGGTTGGACATATTTTCCCCACCACACTGAGGGAATCGCTATCCCTGCACCCCATAAATTCCGGCTGGTGAAAATCATGCGGCTTATCCGGGATCGATCCGATTTTTTTTTTGTAAAAACGAGAGAAACTATTTTTTTTCTGCGTTGAAAGGGATTCGCCCGGAACCTGGAGGCCTGAAGCTGGCAGAATAATTCCCGCAGGGCTCGATCATGAAAAACATTCAAGAGAATTTGCAACCGGATTTTCACGGCAAATTGCGTGTCCGGCAACGAACCATCGTCGGAGAATGAACACAGGCAATTAAGCGGCCTTTCCCTTTGAAACGCCCGTAAAGCGGTCGGATGGGAAACAGCGGGATTTCAACGATTTTAGGGGTGCATTTTGCCAAAATACGTGAAAATCAGGCTCCATATAATGCCCTTTGTGCGGCCGCCAAAGGGGTTTCTGCGGCCCCGGTTTTTCGGACGAACAATAATCCAATCTGCCCTGAAAAATGGGCTCAAAACGGCATTATGCGAACCATTAATTTTGTCTGTTTGCCAAAATAAGGCTTATTCGGGCTTGTTTTTAAACAGGGGCAGATACGGGCTTTTTTTGGATTGCAAAATGTCAAATCCGGGGCAGGATTGAGCCCGGATTAGCCATGCCCGATCATAGCAGATCAGGGACGGGCAGCCAGGTTCCCGGACCGGGTTCCGGTGCCACCTGCCGGGCATGATTCCCCCCGGACCGGGAAATGAGTCTATGCAGGCATGTATAGGAAAAAGGTTATGGAACGGGCCACACGATTCAGGTTTGTCTGCAAGTGCAGTACACACACAGCGAAAGGGGATCGCAGATAAACTTTTTTTTGCCGGTGCAGTACCATGAATTTTCTTTCATAAAGATCCGTATGCCTCCCGACAATGCCTGGCCCGGGGGATGCAGCGGCATCCGTGCAATAAATGCAAGGTACGTCGTTATGCATTTCAGGAATTTTCTTGCATCGGAATCTTCCGGTCCGTAGATGGCAAAGTACGCATCGATCCGGTGCCGGAAATCTTTCAGGCGCTTGTCATCGATCTCAAAATCCGGCAAAATTTTCGGGATGCGAAGAATCTCTTCCAGCGTGCGGGAATTATATCCGGCAAGCCTCGCGAGGATTTCCTCATTTTCCCGGTGCACCCCGGGCTCGCGGGACTTTACTGTCCGCACCCGGTAATCGTCCAGGCTTTCAAGATCCTGGCGGATTGACAGGAAGAGGTCCGATGATTTCATCCGGTTTTGCTCCAGGGATTCTGTTCAGTACGTATTCCGATAGTATTCTAATGTCTTTTTGCATTACAGCAATTTTTCCGTTATCCGATAATCGTTCCCGGAGGGAAACAAAGTTCTGAACTCCGGGAAAAATTTCTCACAAATCTTCCCCGGTATCTCCCGGTCCGGCAGCTGCCCCGTTTACCGGGCGGCGCACAGGGTTATGGGATTCGCAGGGGACACCGGTCTGGCAGAGCCCGCAGCCGTAATTATCGATGCCGAACTGTTCCCGGATAAAGGGCTGGGTGACACCGAAACAATATTCCCGGCAGCGCATCTTGTCGTGCCCTTTTTCAGAGAGAGCTCCTGCCGGGCACCGCCGTATACAGAGTCCGCAGGTACCGTTTGCGTAGTACAGGCACCACGCACGATGATCGGTGTAGGTCCGCGATGTCGGGGGAATTGCGATCCGTGCAATCACCGAACCGCATTGCATGGCTTTCCCGACCGGGGTGACTTCCCGGGTGCTGGTTACACGACTGCATGAACTCGAAGAAACCGGTTATATCCGGGCGGTCATTATCAAGGAAAAACCCCGGGTTGTTGAATGGGATTTAACAGAGAAAGGCCGGGCCACCATCCCCATCCTTGTCAGTATCATTGAGTTTGGGATCCGCTGGTACGCCGGGGATATCTTTGAAGATAAAAAGCCACGAACCCTGGCAGAGGTGTATCCCCGGTATCAGGAAATTTCCCGGGACGCATTGAGGAGCCCCGAATAACGTGAGATATTGCCAGGGAGAGCTGCCACCCGGCTTGATTCCTGTAAGGCCACGATGAGAAAAGATCGAATTACAAAAACAGTTCTGACGTTTCCGGTAATGATCGACATGAACCGGAATCGTACCGGTGCCGGCAAAAAATTTATGGGTTTTCCGGAGTTGCTGTCGGTTCCCCGGCCTCGTACACCTGTGCGGCATACCGGCTGGTAAAGACAACAAACGGCGGGTAAACAATAAGTGCGACAATCAGGTACAGGATTCCACCGGCAACCGGCACCAGCAGGAACAGCCGGAGGATTATCCATACAATGACGCCGATGACACCTATCACGATCAATGCAAGGATGTAGGTCAGCCACCCGATTCTTCCAATCTGGCCTACGATTGCCGAGAAATTAAATGCTTCCCCAATACGGCCGGTCCGGGCAAACCGAACTGTGCCAATAAAGGAGAAGATCGAGATAATGATGGCGATAATGAACGTGACAAGGAGTAAGATCATCATAGTCATGAACGCCGATATTATTTCAGGGTGTGATGTGAACCACTGCTCAGTCTGGGTGTTGGTCATACTCGCAAAGTCAAGGGTAAGGCCACCGGATGCGATAAATGCCGAGATCAAAGGGAGAAACGCAATAATTGCAAGGAGGATAATCGGAATTGCGTAAATGAATTCAACCACAAAAAGTTTGAGGCCGTCAACAAACATCAGCCACCAGTTTTCCAGTTCCGGTGCCGGTTTTTCCCCGCGATAAATACGGACAAGGTATCCAAGAATTAGCGGGAAAATGATCAGACAGGGAATTAAAAGAAGCCACCGCTTGACGTTGCCAAGGATGCCTTCTTTTGTGTACGACAGAGAATCGCTTAACACATTTTCGAACTGCATAAAACCACCAGAATGTAATTTCTTGATGTATTGAGTGAGCTCCTTAAAAAAATGTTCCCGATTTTTCAGGAAAAACCGGGAAAAAAGTTACTTGTTCTCCGCAGCATCATAAACGCGGGTGTAATACCGTGCCTGGAACACTGCAATAACCGGGAGTACGATAAGGACAATAAGGATCGTAAGGATAAATCCCGTGAGACTCAGTGCAACCATCAGGCCCATCATAATTATCCAGAGAATTACCAGGGGAATGCCGATGGCAATTGTAACAATAATCAGGGCAAGGATGTAGGATAACCAGCCAATCTTCCGGATGGTTGCAACAATTTCCGAGAAATTGAATGCCTCAACAAAGTTTCCGGTCCGGGCAAAACGAATCAGGCCTATGGGTTCAATGAGTGCCACAATAATTGCCACAATGAAGAGGAGGAGGGCAAGGATTCCTGCACCGACAAGACCCGAAATAAATGCGGAGGGATCGCTTGCCATGGTCATTGGAGTATTTATAAATGCAACACCGACGATCAGGAACTCGAGTGCAATAAGCGGTATAGAATAGATAAGTGCAATAATCAGGAACAGAATGCCATCCACAAACAGCTTGCCCCAGTTCTCAACTTCGGGCGCCGGTGTCTTGCCCCGGTAAATGTTGAGGATATACCCGTCAAGAGGGAGAGTCAGAATAAGCGTGGCAATAATCAGGAGAAGCCACGATTTTGCCTTGCAGATAACACCATCTTTTACATAGGTAAAAGAGTCGCTGATCATGTTTCCGTAATCCATAAAACATCCACCATGAGGTAATCTAAAGAACCATCCATGACCTATCAGAGCCACAAACGATTTATTGGAGTATAAACACTCCGTAGAATATAAATCTATCTAAAATTCTGCCGTAAAAAAGGAAAATACCGGTAAATTATTCAGTGCCTGAAATAACGCACACCGGTAAATATCATTGCCATATTCATCCGGTTTGCCGCTTCGATAACTTCCTTGTCCCGGATCGATCCTCCGGGCTGGACAAGAGCGGTTGCCCCGGCCTTTGCGGCGACCTCAAGCGTATCCGGGAATGGGAGGAAGGCATCCGATGCAACAGCTGATCCGGCAAGGGGACCGCATGCCTTTTCAATGGCAATCCTGGCCGAATCCACCCGGCTCATCTGCCCGGCGCCGATACCGAGAGTCCGTTTCTTATCGGCAAAGATGATAGTGTTGCTCTTTGTATGTTTGCAGACTTTCCATGCCAGCCTGAGGGCACTCATCTCATCGGTTGTCGGATCACGGTCAGAGATCACGTTCCAGTTCTCGGTGTAAGCTGGTGTCCGCTGGACAAGGATGCCGCCATCGATGGTCCGGATTTCATCTGCATTAACTTTCCCTGGAAGAATCAAAACCCGCATATTCTCCTTTTTTTTCATGGTTTCAAGGGCATCTTTCGTGAAGGAGGGTGCAACAATTACTTCAACAAAGGTGGAATCGATTGCTTCCGCAAGTTTTTTGTCAACTTCCCGGTTTACTGATACCACCGAACCGTATGCGGATGCCGGGTCAACCTCCCGTGCTGTCAGGTATGCATCAAGGATATCGGTTCCTGTTGATACACCGCAGGGATTGTTGTGTTTGACAATAACTGCAGCAGGTTCATCAAATTCCCGTAAAAGGCCAGTCCCGGCATTGACATCGAGGTAGTTATTGTACGACATCTGTTTTCCCTGGAGGGGTTCGGCACCGGCAATGCCGGAAGTACCATACACCATAGCCTGCTGGTGAGGATTCTCGCCGTACCGGAGCATTCGTCCATGGGTAAACTGGAGTGAAAATGTTGGCGGGAATGTCAGGTCAAGGCTATAGAGATGGTTGCTGATCGCCGCATCATATGCTGCGGTCCGGGCAAAGGCTTTCTTTGCGAGCATCAGTTTCTGCTCTGCGGTAAACCCGGATCCTGCAACTGCATTTTTTACAAGCTGATAATCGGAGGGATCGACAATAACTGCAACGTCCTTGAAATTCTTGGCTGCCGCCCGGATCATGGCGGGGCCGCCTACATCGATATACTCGATCAGCTTCTCAAGCGGCATGGGTTCTGCCGACATTTTCTCGAATGGATACAGGTTGACTACAAGGATATCAATACAGTTGATCCCGTACTTTGCCATGACGGCATCATCTATCTGGCGCCGGCCGAGAAGACCTCCGTGGACTTTTGGGTGCAGTGTCTTTACCCGCCCGTCCATCATCTCGGGAAATCCGGTGTAACTGGAGACTTCCGTGAATGGTATGCCTGCCTGAGCCAGTGCTTTTCCGGTGCCGCCGGAACTCATAATGCTGAATTTCTGCTGCACAAGATTTGCGGCAAGTTCAACGATCCCGGTTTTGTCCCATACCGAAAGGAGCGCCCATTTCATAGTGTATCATACTGGGTTATATACGAAAAAAAAGGTATGCAGTCATAATGCAAATATATCCGGTCAGAATCTGATGTTGACATTTTGCAATCGCTTTTTTGTGCAAAACCGGTTATTACAAAAATCGTTACTACCTCTTTATGAAATGGATAATTATACATTGTCTCGTTTTATGGGACTGAACGTAAATTTGACCCGCGTTTTTCAAATACTTCCGTAATTGTGGCTTTGAGGACGTTACAACATAAAGAAACCTTATATAGAACCACAATGCAATAGATAATGGAACATCGAATGGGAACGACTATGGAAAACAAGGATATTCCGCCGGTTGTGGGAGATAATCCCCCAAAACCGGAAATTCCGGCCACTCCCCCGCCCGCTCAGGATACTGAACTGGCGGATCTCAAAAAGAAGTACGGGGAGTTAAATGACCGGTATATCCGGCTTGCCGCGGATTTTGACAATTACCGCAGACGAACCGCACGGGATCATGAAGCACTTGTGCAGCATGCAAACGAGCGGTTTGCTGTAGACATTCTTGAAATCGCCGACAACCTTGATCGGGCGGCAAATGCTGATGATGCGCACCTTCGGGAAGGGCTGGCCCAGATCCGCTCACTTTTGAGCGGGACGCTCAGCCGGCATGGTATCGCCCCCATAGATGCACAAAAAAAGACATTTGACCCGGCAGAACACGAAGCTATTGCCCATGTTCCTTCTGACCAACCCGAAGGAACCGTGATCGATGTTGTTTCACCGGGATACCGGATGCACCAGAAAGTAATCCGGTATGCAAAGGTTGCCGTATCAAAAGGAAAAGAGCATTTGAACGGATCTGTATGCGTGGATCCGTCAAAAGAAACATCAGATAATTTGACGTATAACAATCAAGATCCTCAGGAGGACTGACGATTATGGCAAATGAAAAGATTCTTGGTATCGACCTTGGGACTACCTTCTCCTGCATGTCGATTATGGAGGCGGGAAAGCCTATTGTTATTCCAAACAGCGAAGGAGCCCGAACTACTCCATCTGTGGTCGCTTTCACAAAAGAAGGCGAGCGGCTGGTCGGGAGCCTTGCAAAGCGGCAGGCAGTCACGAACCCGCAGCGCACGATCCAGTCAATCAAGCGCAAAATGGGTACCCCGGAAAAAGTAAAAATCGACAATAAGGAGTATACTCCCCAGGAAATCTCCGCGATGATCCTCCAGAAGCTTAAGATCGATGCGGAAGCGTACCTGGGTGAGAAACTCACAAAGGCAGTCATCACGGTACCGGCATACTTTAATGATGCACAACGCCAGGCAACAAAGGACGCGGGAAAGATTGCCGGCCTTGAAGTGCTGCGTATTATCAACGAGCCGACAGCAAGCGCCCTTGCATACGGCATCGATAAGGAACAGGATGTAACCATCCTTGTCTACGACCTTGGCGGCGGTACGTTCGATGTCTCGATCTTAACCCTTGGTGACGGTGTTTTTGAAGTAAAGGCAACTGCCGGGAACAATCACCTTGGCGGGGACGACTTTGATAAAAGGATCACTGATTACCTTGTCGAGGAGTTCAAAAAGAAAGAGGGTATTGATCTCAAAAACGATGTCTATGCCATGCAGCGCCTTCGCGATGCATCCGAAAATGCAAAGATCGAGCTCTCTCAGAGGCAGAGTACCAACATCAACCTGCCCTACATCACGACCGATGCGACCGGGCCTAAGTTCCTCAATATCGATCTCACCCGTTCGAAATTTGAGCAGCTGATAGGCGATCTCATTGAATCAACGGTTGTCCCGGTTAACCAGGCGTTAAGTGATGCGAAATTTACGGCAAAGAATATCGATCATGTCCTTCTTGTCGGAGGCTCGACACGTATTCCGATGGTTCAGGACACCGTACGGAAGCTTCTTGGAAAAGAGCCGGACAAGGGAATCAACCCGGATGAATGTGTCGCACTCGGTGCCGGCATCCAGGGGGCAGTCCTCACCGGTGAGACAAAGGATATTGTCCTTCTCGATGTAACTCCGCTCACGCTCGGTATCGAAACGCTTGGCGGTATCGCGACCAAGCTCATTGAAAGGAATACCACCATCCCGACAAGGAAGAGCCAGATCTTCTCGACTGCCGCTGATGGTCAAACCAGTGTGGAAATTCATGTTGTCCAGGGTGAACGCGCCCTTGCAAAGGATAACTTCACGCTCGGGAAGTTCCAGCTGACCGGCATTCCGCCGGCTCCACGGGGCATCCCCCAGATTGAAGTCGCTTTCGATATCGACTCAAATGGTATTATTCATGTCTCTGCAAAAGATCTTGGCACCGGAAACGAGCAGGCCATTTCCATCAAAGGAGACAAGAAGCTCTCTGATGAAGAGATCAAGAAGATGATGAATGCCGCAAAACAGTTTGAGGCAGACGACAAGCAAAAGCGCGAAGAGATTGAGACCCGCAACCAGGCAGACACGGCAATCTTTACTGCGGAAAAGATGCTCAAGGAAAGCGGCGACAAGCTCGAAGCAGACGACAAGAAGAAAGTTGAAGACGGCGTTGCTGAAGTCAGGAAAGTCCTTGCCGCAGAAAATATTGATGACATTAAGAAAGCGATGGAGACGCTGACAGAAGCAGTCTACGCGGCAACCACCAAGATCTACCAGAAGATGCAGGCTGAAAACGCGGCAAAGCAGCAGGCGGAGGGTGGAGCCGGGCCACAGCAGGCGGGCCCGGAAGGCGAACCAAAGAAACCGGACGATAACGTCGTCAACGCGGATTATAAGGTCAAAGACGAGTGAGCTTCCATGAGCTCGGGCGACTATTACGACATCCTCGGCGTATCCCAATCCGCCGATGAGAAGGAGATCCAGAAAGCCTACCGCAGCCTCGCCCGGAAATACCACCCGGATGTCTGCAAGGAACCGGGAGCCGAAGAGAAGTTCAAATCGATCAATGAGGCATATAGTGTCCTGTCGGATTCGCAGAAACGGGCGCAGTACGACAATATGGGTCACGAGACCTACACGAATGCCTCGAAAGGATCCTATACCGGTGCCGGGGGTTATGGGAATGGTGGATTCTCATCAGATTTCTCCGGTTTTGGAGATATATTCGATTTCTTTGGCGGCGGCCAGAGACATTCAGGTCCACAGCCCGGATCCGATCTCCTGATGCGAATGCAGCTTACACTTGAAGATGCGGTAGCGGGAACTGATAAAGAGATCGAGGTCTTTCATACCGAGGCCTGTCCATCCTGTGGAGGTTCCGGTAGTGAGAATAAAAAAACCAATGTTTGTCCCCGATGTGGTGGCAGCGGACAGATGCGCCAGACCACCCAGTCAGTATTTGGCCAGTTTGTCCGGATGAGCACCTGTACCATGTGCGGCGGCCGGGGGAAGATCCCGGAAAAACCCTGCCGCGAATGCCGCGGCTCGGGTCACACACGCATAAAACGAAAAGTTTCCGTGCATGTTCCGGCCGGTGTTGATACCGGTATGCGTTTACGCATGGAAGGCTATGGCGAAGCCGGTGACTATGGGGCGTCAAACGGCGATCTCTACATCGAGATGTACGTGCTTCCGCACAAGCGCTTTATGCGCAACGGTGACAACCTTGAAACCTCGATTGACATTACCCCCGCACTCGCAATTCTCGGGACAACCGCAGAAATAGAAACCATTGACAAGCGACGCATCGATCTGAAAATCCCGGCTGGTATCCAGTACGGTACCGCACTCAGGATTGGCGGCGAGGGTGTCAAACGGCGGGGAAAACCCGGTGACCTTCTCGTGAGGGTAAAAATTGTCATGCCCAAGGGTATCTCTGGCGAGCAAAAGGAGCTTTACCAGAAGCTTGCAGATCTTGAAGGTCACGGGTCCGATAAGGGGGGCATTTTTTCCGGATTTATGGGGAAGAAGAAAGGGAAAAAGTAACAAATTTCCCCCCATTCATTTCCCTGTTTTTATTTTCGCCACCTGCCGCAATTTCCCCTGATTCCCATTCAGCCTTTTTTGACCCTGCAAAAACAATTGTTTTTCCCGCAGGTATTTGTGGACCGACACACCATAGATAACGAAGATGAAGCTCATTTTCGAGCTCTCGGGGGAAAATCCGACCCTGCCCTTTGCAGAGATTGAATGCGTCGGAACGATCACGGACAGACGACTTCAGGTAGCTGTGGCTGAATGTCCGGATCTGATGAAAGCCAACCGGCTCGCAATGACCCATGTCGTGCTGGAATATATTGGTGAATGCGATGCCGGTATCGATTCATTCCGGAACCTGCTTCGGGACCTTGCTATCAGGATCGATCAGTCATTCTCCGGCCGGGCAAAGATGATCCATGGCGGATGCTGTGAGATAAATCCCCATTCCCAGCGGGAATTCGAGCGGACTATCGGGACCATGATCGTCGGTCCGGTCCAGCTGAGCGATCCTGCCGAAGAATACCGTGTCATTGTTTCAGAAGACCGGTGTTACTTCGGGAAAGTCGTTTTCCGGATCGATCGGGGGGCATTTAATGCACGAAATCCGGGCAAGCGTGAATTTTTTCACCCGGGCGTGATGATGCCCCGGATGGCCCGGACCCTGGTAAATCTTTCCTGCGCACACGATGGCGCCACCATTCTCGATCCGTTCTGCGGCACCGGGGGAACATTAATTGAGGCAGGGATCCTCGGCTACCGGGCAATTGGCAGCGATTTTGATCCTCAAATGATTTTAGGCAGCAAGGAGAATGTCCCGGCAAGCGTTCTCCTTTTAGCCGACACCACCCGGCTTCCGCTTCGCAGCAGCAGTATCGATTCCGTGGTAACAGATTTCCCGTACGGTCAATCAGTTTGTATAAAAAAGGAGGATACCATGGAGCATCTCTACCATGATGCTCTTGAAGAGATCAAAAGGGTCATAAAACCCGGTTCCCGCGCCGTTGTCGTGACCCACCGCGATATTTCGCAGATCGCGGCTCAGCATATGATAGTTATCCAGCACCATACCCAGAGAGTGCACAAGAGCCTCACCCGGCATATCCATGTTCTCGTAAAATAATGAGAATACTGAGAAAATCCCCGGTTTTTTTTAATCGCAGGCAGTCACTAAAGAATCCTTAAAAAACTACCGCGCCCATATATCCGGTTGACATGAAAGCAGATACTTCCCTTATTCTTGCTTTACTCCTTGTATGCTCCTGCATCGCTGTGTCTCCGGTCGCAGCACAATCTGCGGACTCTGCAAACCTGTATTCGATGGCACAGGAATTGACCGCTTCCGGGAATATGACTGCCGCACTTGAAGCATGCGATGCGGCAATTACCGCAGATCCCCAATATGCTGATGCATGGAACTGCCGGGCAGATATTCTCAACCGTGTCCACCAGAAAACGGATGATCCGCTTGCCACGTTAAACATGGCACTTACAGCATCAAACCAGGCTCTCGAACTTAACGCATCATCACCGGAATACTGGATAAACAACGGGCAGATCCTCTATAATATTGGTTACTTTTACAAAGACCAGCTCAACGATCAGACCACAGCGAACACCTACTTTAACAAGCAGCTTGCCTCGTTTGAAAAAGCAATCGAGCTCGAACCAGACAATGCCGAAGCATGGTTTAACAAGGCCTATGCCCTCTGCGGCCTCGGGCGCTGCACTGAAGGCGTGGAAGATTTTAAGAAAGTCCAGCAGATCGAGCCAGATTACCCGTACCTTGAAGGAAATTTGAAAAATGCTGAAAAACTTGCAGCAAGCGAGACAGATTACCCGTACCTTGAAGGAAATTTGAAAAATGCAGAACAATTTGCAGCAACCGAGACAGAGTACCCATACCTTGAAGGAAATTTAAAAGATGTAGAAAAACTTGCAGCAAGCGAGACACCGTTTTATGTCAGGTACTGGTTTGATATTGTAATTGTTATTATAGCAATTATCGGTGCAGCACTCTGGTACCGCACAATCCGGAGAAACAAATAATCGATTTTAGTTTTTTTTACGGTTTTTCCCTTAGTTAACCGGAATAAATGGGAATCTGATTTATTCGATCTTTTCCTGCAATTTTGTAAATCCTTACAAATCTCCTGAAAAAACCCAACGTGTGATGGGGAAAAACGGGCATTTGCCGGTTTAAAAAAATGTATTCAACGGGATAATTCCAGTCGGGATGCTATTCTGTACATTTCATAACCTTAACTCCGGTCACAATAGAGGCCGTTGCCTAACTACCAAAAAGAGTAATTCGGGTTAATGAAATATTTTCGTAATGAAAATTTTCCCAGAAAAAGATCCATTAAGCCGGAAAAAGAACCTACTCCCTCACAAACAGCCCTATTTTTCGTCGTCATTATAACCGTTAAGTTTACTCCACCATCCTCTTGTAATAACGACCCGTAGATTTTGAGTTATGCAAATTAACTTCCACTCGTTGTCACATCGAATTTTCCCTCTGCACTGAAACCTTCGGATACTCCGGTTCTC
>JBAZFZ010000015.1:17674-42211 GCA_041653075.1 Methanoregula sp. | reverse complement strand
CACCCCCCTTCGCGTTTTGCCTCCCAAAAGCGTACATTAGCATCCTACAGCGCCCCGTATTATGCCCTGTTCTGCCAGAATCGCCTGGAAATCCCCAGTCCTCAAAAAACTGTGTAAAAGTGTACCCTGTTTTGCACGGAATTGATCAAAAACCGGGCAATCGGGACTCGTATCGAATCCGGATCGCCTCTTGAAGGAGACCCCCGAAAGCCTGAAAATCCCGACCCTTGCGGATAGCACTCCCGGCAAGGCACGCCGCGACAGAACCTTCCAGACCCGTGAATCCCGAATCTGCTAACTGCCAATGAATACATTTATGCAATTTTACTAATTACTAATTAGTATGATCTCCAAAGAGATCCTCCGGCATCTCGTAATTCAGCAGAAAACGCAGATAGAAAAACCGGGGGATTTTGTCGAACGGACAATACTTTCCCGGGTCCTTGAAGCCAGGGACGATAACCGGGTGCTGATCCTTGCAGGCATCCGCAGGTGCGGGAAGTCCACGCTCTTAAAACAGCTCATGCAGGGCACCGACCGGTACTGCTATATCAATTTCGAAGACGAACGCCTCCTCGGCTTCCATGCGGAGGATTTTAGCATACTCGATGAAGTCCTCATCGAAATATACGGGATGGCAGATACCTACTTCTTTGATGAAATCCAGAATGTGGAAAAGTTCGAGACTTTTGTCCGGCGTCTCCAGGACAGCGGCAAAAAAATTGTCCTCACCGGCTCAAATGCTTCCCTGTTAAGCAGGGAATTCGGAACCCGGCTCACCGGGAGATACAAGCTCTTTGAAATATACCCGTTCTCGTTTACCGAATACCTGCGGTTCAGAAAAATTACCGTACGCAAAGAATCGCTCTATCTCACGGAAGAAAAAGCCACCCTGATTCGGGAATTCAGCCGGTACGTCGAATGCGGAGGATTACCGGAATATCTCAAAAACAACGACCCTGAGTACCTCAAAACACTGTACGACAACATTCTGTACCGGGATATCATCGTCAGGTACTCTATCCGCAGGCAGAGGCTGGTGCGCGAACTTGTGGGGATCCTTGCCTCCACCGTGACGCTTCCTTATACTTACAATGCCCTGAAAAAAAATCTCGGCCTGACCAACGCAATCACGGTCAAAGAATACATCTCGTACCTGAACGGCGCCTTCCTCTTCTTTGAACTCTTGCGCTTTGAGTATTCACAAAAAAAACAACTCGGGGCCCCAAGGAAGATCTACAGTATCGACACTGCCCTGTGTGCCATGAACGGCTTTTCCCTTTCACCGGACAAAGGAAGGCTGCTTGAAAACATTGTCTTTGTCGAACTCATGCGCCGGGGGCACGAAGTCTATTACTTTTCCGGAAAACGGGAGTGTGATTTCATCGTCAAAGACCAGAGAAAAATCACCGCAGCGATCCAGGTCTGTTATGAAATTACCGGTGAAAATCGGGAACGGGAGTGCCAGGGACTTCTCGAAGCGATGGAAACATTCGGACTTTCACAGGGCACGATCCTTACGTACGACCAGGAAGACGAAAGGCAAGCCGGGGAAAAAACGACGATCATAACACCCGTCTGGAAGTGGATCCTTGAGAGGGATATGCGATAACCGTCCGTCGTAATCTACCTCCTCGTCAGGCAGTCATACCCGCATTCCCAAAACCCCCCTTTTTCCCACTGCAACGGTCTTACCCCCTACCCTGCCCTGAGTTTTGCCTCCCAAAAGCGTACATTAGCATTCTCCAGCACCCACCATAAGCCCCCGTTCGGCCAAAAACCCCGGGAAATCCCCACTCCTCGAAAAACTGTGTAAAAGTGTACCCTGTTTTGCATGGAATTGATCAAAAACCGGGCAATCGGGAGTCGTATCGAGCCCGGATTGCCCCTTTTGAGGTATGCTTCCGGAGGGCGCTAAAAAGGGGATAGCCCATTAGAATACCCGAAATTGTCACCAGAAACCGGGATTCTTTTAACCGGATTTAAGACGGGTCTGCCGGAGTTCCTGAAGATATAAGGTTCAAAAACCGTGTTTTTGTTACCCGGAGAATGGTTAAAACGTCGTGTGGAAGCACCACGGTTTTTTCGCCGGTCAACTGACAAGCGCGGTCTCTGCGATCTCGCGTGCGGCAAAATGAAGCTTTGTATCTGCCGTGACAAGGAGGGCGTTCTCCCGGACTGCTGCAGAAAGAAAGAGAGCATCGTAGAGGGTTATCTTACGGCTGCATGCCAGATCGTATGCTTCCGGCACCAGGTCCTGTGCTGGTATAACCCGGCAGGTTTCGCGTATGAACGCACAACTATCGGCCAGAAGAGATTGTACAACATTCCTCTTCTGGGGTGAACGGACCGTTATTTTCCATGCAACATTTGCAACTTCGGCATATGCGAGATCAACCGTAATGCAGTCATGGTTTTCTGCTACAGCACCTGCTTTCCTTGTGATCTTCTCCGGGAAAAATATCGCTGCGATGATGCTTGAATCGAGCACTGCATCACCGTGCATCGCGATCCTCCCGTACTGATTCTGCGGCCGGTGATCCTTTGCTCATACTACGATGGGCCTCCCGTGCGCTGGCGAGGATTTGTGCTTTGCGCTTTTTCCTTGCCGATTGTTCGATGAGGATACGGATTTCTTCCTGCCAGGAAGGATCGTTTATCTCGTCAATTATTTTTTTGGCTTTGGCATCGATCCTGATACTGTAAACGGAAGTTGTAGACATACCACACTGTCTACGCTTTTTGTAGATGAATGTTATGATGGATCAATAGAACCCCGGGAGTTACCGGGCTGAATGATGATGATTTCGAATAATGCTCGCTTGAGGGAAAGCAGCCTTTCGCGTACTACAGAAACCCGGTTCGCCCGGAAAGTGCAGCAATTCAAACATAATTCAACGGAATTTTTCCGTCCATACGCAAAAATCCTTTATTGTATGCATAAGTTACATCTGCCAGGGATCCCGGGATAAATGCATCTCCCCCGGAAAAAATTCTCTGGTAGTCTGCCTCGTACTTCTGGAGGACTCGGGAAGTACATTTTAGGGAAAAACAGGATCCGGTCCGTATCATAAAAAAACCGGTTTCCCTCCTCTGCTGATCCCGGTACTTCAACCGGGAAAACGCGTTCTTTCCCGTACCGACAACCGATCACACCTGCATTCCCAAAACCCCTGTTCTTTCCCTTGCACCAGTTTACTCCCTGCCCCCCATCGGGTTTTGCCATCCAAAAGCGTACATTAGCGTTCTCCAGCGCCGCGTATAATGCCCCGTTCGGCCAGCATGACCTGGAAATCCCCTGTCCTCAAAAAACTGTGTAAAAGTGTACCCTGTTTTGCACGGAATTGATCAAAAACCGGGCAATCGGGACTCGTATCGGGCCCGGATCACACCCTTCGGGACACGTTCCGGCAGAGAGGCGTAAAAAAAAGGGTTTATCCCCGGGGGGCCGAGGCAGGCCCGGCGCTTTTTGTCGGGTTCCCGGACAGGTCAGCCGTTTCAAGGGGGAGCATCTCACGCGGGATGTACATCCCATCGGCCCTGACTTCCACCACGGAGTCGTGCCGGATCAGGAAGAACTGCCATTCCCCGGCCGGGGTCCGGACCCAGAACTCCCGGGCGGTAGCCCGGGTCAGCGCCACGCGGTGAAGACGTGCGATCTCCCGCTGGTATTTGCACAGGACTTCCATGGGATAGGTAAACGAAGTCTGCGAACGTTTCACTTTCACAAACACCGTCCGGAACGGTTCGATGACGATGAAATCGAATGCCCGGCCCCGGCCACCGGATATATTCTCCACGCAGCCGCGCCTGCCTGCAATTTCCACCGCCTCGGCAAGCGCATTGAGCGGACGCCGGCCCCGGGTCATCGCCGCACCCGGTCACCCGGGCAGTCTTCGAGATCTTCAATCCGGTAGACAATGTCGTTAAACCGGTAAAAGATCTCCTCGTTCATCCGGTCCTGCCGTTCCATAAGTGAACAAACCAGGTCGCGGGCTGCGGCCTCGAACTTCACGTACGGGATCTCCGGGTCTTTGCCATAGATGTCGGTCTGGGTCCGGCGCCTGACCGCACTCTTTGGTTCCGGTCGCCTCACGATCCCCTGGCCCCGCAGGGCCGTGGCACGTTCAACAAGCCGTGGGACCTGATGGTTACCGGGCGCCGGTTGTTCTCTGGATTCCGGAAATTCCGGGCCGGTCCCCGGTTTGCCTGACCCGCACGGGTCCTGGATATTCTTTTCAATGTCATGTACTGGTTTTTCCTTCATGGTTCATTCCTCCAATAAGTTTTTTTCACATGCGACGGTTGTTCCCACAACCCACCGGTGTCCGGGGAGATCTTTTTACAAAACCTCACGGGACTATGAAGAATCCGTCGGGATTCTTCGCTGTCATCGGGCCCCTTTGACATTCCCATCATTGTCCGGGAACGATAATCTGCTTTTATTATGGACCGGTTTTTGCTAGTAATCAGAGACAATTACAGGGTTTTTATAACCCCCCGGGCTCATAATCTGGCATTTTTTACAGGAACAAAAATGTTCCCTCCCGTTGTTTTGCTAAGGGGAATACACAAGAGAGATTTTCGCAAAGGACACAAAAACCGGCATTCGGAAAATACGGTGTCTTTTCGTTCTCCGGTCTCACGTCCGATCGCCGGGTATTCATTCAGGTTGATCTCATCGAGTGTCACCGTCCGTACATCGGCAAACCTCGATACCGGACGATGAAAAAACCCGTACCGGCACCTTACCCCGGGTGTTACAGGATTAGCCGGTGAAATGGTATGGGGCTCATGCTCTCGAAAGCAGGGTTCATGAAATGTTGACAAAAATTCCCGTTTTACTTGTGATAGTCACCTTAAGGTAACGTGTTGATCCCGTAAAATCATCCGAGGACAAACGCACGAAGGAACCCTGATGACACATTTCTACGATTTATACACCACCGTATGAATTTCCAAAGTGATTTACCGGGTATTGAGATTTGTACAACACAGCACTCTGGCATAACCTTTTTATCCGCTCTTTTTCCATATCGGATCTATGAATGTAATAACCGCGCTTATCAAGGGACGGCACAGTATTCGGAAATTCAAACCGGATCCTGTCGATGAAGCCTTTATCCACGATGCCCTGGAATGCGCAGTCCGGGCCCCGACTGCAATGAATGTCCAGCCCTGGCTTATCGGGGTAATCCGAAGCGCAGATGAGCGCCGGAAAGTGGCAGATCTTACCGATCACGGGAAGTTCATTGCGGAGGCGCCGGTCTGTTTTGCCGTCTTTGGCGAGAAATCCGCCAAATACTATCTGGAGGATTGCTCTGCGGCAACCGAGAACCTGATCCTTGGCCTTCATGCCTATGGTGTCGGATCCTGCTGGGTTGCCGGCGACAAGAAGCAGTATGCAGATGATGTCAGGAAACTGCTGGATGTCCCGGATACCTATACTCTTGTGTCGCTTGTGGCCTCCGGTTACCCGGCAGATGTGACCCTTGCCGACAAGAAAGATTCCGGGAAACTGGTATTTTTCGACCGGTTCAAAAAAGAATAAATATCCGGATTTTCCCGGTTTTCCCTTTTTTTGGGTGCTGCTTCCGCAATAACCCTTAAGCATCCTTCCCGACCAGATCTTTATTTATGAAAAAGCCGGTCCTGCAGGTTGCACTCGATCTTCTCGAACAAAAACGTGCACTCCCGATTGCACGTGAAGCGCTCTCGGGTGGGGCGGACTGGATCGAGGCGGGCACACCGCTTATTAAAAGCGAGGGCATGCTGGTCGTCCGTGCGCTGCGGGAACATTTCCCGGATGCAACGATTGTCGCGGACATGAAGATTGCCGATACCGGTGCGATGGAAGTCGAGATGGCGGCAAAAGCCGGGGCTCATGTCGTCTGCATCCTGGCCGATGCTGACGATGCTGTGATTGCGGATGCGGTCCGGGCCGCCCGGCAGTATGGTGTCCGGCTGATGGCGGATCTCATCAATGTCCGCGACCCGGTCGCCCGTGCCCGGGCACTTGAAAATATGGGTGTGGATATTATTGCCGCCCACGTGGGGATCGATCAGCAGATGATCGGGAAGAGTTCGCTCGATCTTCTCAAATCCCTTGAGGGGACGCTCCACATCCCGGTTGCGGTTGCCGGGGGGCTGGATGCGGCAACGGCCGGCGAAGCAGTCCGGTGTGGAGCGGATATCGTTATTGTCGGGGGATGGATCGTCCGTTCCGCCGATGTGACGGCATCGGCAGCACGGATCCGGGAAGCGATCGATAACCCGGCGTTCCGGCCGGCCGGGAAAAAAGACCCGGATGAAGAGATCCGCGAACTTCTCATGCAGGTCTCGACGCCGAATATCAGCGATGCGATGCACCGGAAGGGCGCCATGCCGGGTCTTGTGTCGCTCTGCGGGAACGTGAAAATGGCAGGAAAAGCAGTCACCGTGCAGACCTTTGCCGGTGACTGGGCAAAGCCTGTAGAAGCGATCAGTATTGCGGAAAAGGGAGATGTCCTTGTCATCAATAATGACGGCGGCATCCACATTGCCCCGTGGGGAGAGCTTGCGACCTTAAGCTGCATCCAGCGCGGGCTTTCCGGGGTAGTCATTGACGGGGCAGCCCGGGACATCGATGATATCCGTGCGATGAAATTCCCGGTCTTTGCCCGGGCGACCGTGCCAAACGCCGGCGAGCCAAAGGGTATGGGTGAGATCAATGCCGAGATCACCTGTTGCGGCCAGGCGGTCCGGCCGGGCGACTGGATTGTCGGGGACGAGAGCGGGGTTGTTGTCATCTCCCGGGAGCGTGCCTACGAGATCGCACGGCGGGCCCTTGAGGTAAAAAAGACCGAAGCACGGATACGCGAAGAGATCCGGCGGGGGAGCACGCTTTCTGAAGTTGCTGAGCTGATAAAGTGGGAAAAGAAGTAATTGATTTTTTATCAGATTTCGTGGAAGACCGAGCGTTCGAGAAGCGTAGCGCCGGATTTTGAGATCTTTTCTATCGCTTCTTCGACATGGTCGACGCGGAGAATGAGGACTGCTGCCTTTTTCCCGGAATATGCATAGGAGTACTCGATGTTGATGCCTGCATCTCCGAGAACCTTCGCGATCTTGAACAGGCCGCCGGGCTGGTCTATCATCTGGACCGCGATAACCTCGGTAAATGCGACGTTGTACCCGAGCTTCGACAACTTCTCGTACGCCTTATCCGGGTGATCCACGAGCGCCCGGATAACACCAAATCCGTTTGCTTCAGCGATACTGAATGCGAGGATGTTGATCTTCTCTTCGCCCATTGCCTGGGCGACCAGGGCAAGCCGGCCCGGTCGGTTCTCCGAGAAGATCGAGATCTGCTTGATGATGTAGTTCTTTGCATCCATGTTACAACGACCTCTTATCGATCACTTTCTTTGATTTGCCTTCAAACCTTGGTAAGGAACCGGGTTCCACCAGTTCAACATCGACTGCGACATTAAGCGCATTCCTGAGCCGGTGCTCCACTTTTTGCCGGATTAGCATGAGGTCTGCGATCTTGTCGCTGAACGATCCTTTTGTGAGTTCGACTCTTACCAGCATGTCATCCAGGGCACCTGTCCGTTCGATCACAATCTGGAAATGCTCGCCGACTTCAGGAATCGTCATTAAGGTATGCTCGACCTGTGAGGGGAAAACGTTGATGCCCCGGATGATGAGCATGTCGTCGACCCGTCCCTGGATCCTCTTGATCCGGGGATGCGTCCTGCCGCAGGCACAGACCTCGTCATCGATGACCGTAATGTCCCCGATCCGGTAGCGGATCATCGGGAGTGCCTCTTTCTGGAGCATGGTAACCGTGAGTTCGCCTTTCTCGCCGGGTTCGAGCGATTCGCCGGTCTTTGGATCGATAATTTCAATATAAGCAATGTCTGCCCAGATATGGGCCCCGGCCTGTTCGTTGCAATCGGTAAACATCGGGCCGGAGAGTTCGCTTGTGCCGTAAATGTCGTAGGCTTTAATGCCGAGCCAGTCCTCGATCCGGGTGCGCATCTTGTCGGTCCAGGGCTCGGCGCCAAGGATTCCCGCCCGGAGCCTGGTGTCCTTCTGGATATCAATACCCATTTTTTCCGCAACTTCCCCGATATGGAGCAGGTACGACGGTGTGCATGCAATTGCCGTGACGCCAAGATCCTGCATGAGTTCGATCTGGCGTTCGGTGTTTCCCACGCTGGTGGGGAGAACGGTCGCCCCGATGCGTTCCGCACCGTAGTGCATCCCGAGGCCGCCGGTAAAGAGACCGTACCCGTAGCTGACCTGGATAACATCCCCGCGTCCAAGGCCGATCGCGGTCAGGCCCCGTGCAAGCGAGGTTGTCCAGGTATTGATATCGTTCTGCGTGTATCCCACGACCGTGGGCTTTCCCGTGGTTCCCGATGAGACATGGTACCGTACCAGTTCCTCATCGGACGCGGTGAATATCTTGTTGGGATAGTTGTCCCGGAGATCCCGCTTGAACATGAAGGGGAGTTTCTGGATATCGGACAATTCCCTGATGTCATCCGGATGAACGTGCTGCTCTTTCATCCGGTCGTGATAGAACGAGGAGAAGCTGTACAGGCGGCAGACAAGGTTCTTGAGCAGCTTGTACTGCATTCTCCTGAGATCTTCTTTTGGCAGATCTTCTATGCGCGGATCCCAGTACTGCATTACATTTCACTCCTGCGGTCAATAACGCGTTTGGCTTTTCCTTCAAACCGGGGAAGTGTCCCCGGCTCGACAAGTTTTACCGTGGTCCTGAGTTCGAGAACATCGTGCAGCTCTTTTACAACTTTTTTCTGGATCCGTGAAAGATCCGACAGTTCACCGCTGAAATGTTCCCGGTTGATCTCCACTTCGACGGTCATTTCATCAAGGTGATTAATTCTGTCGATATAAACCATAAACTGATTGCCAACCTCTGGGATCCGGAGCAGGACGTGCTCGATCTGGGACGGGAAGACGTTGATGCCCCGGATGATGAGCATGTCGTCGCTCCTGCCGGTCAGCCGGGCAAGTTTCTTTCCCCGGCCACACAGACAACCGTCTTCCATGAGCATAGTCACATCGCCGGTCCGGTACCGGATGAGGGGCATTGCCTCCTTTACCAGGGGAGTTACAACCAGTTCGCCGCGTTCGCCATCCCCGAGACGTTCCCCGGTCTTCGGGTTGATGATCTCGGCCAGGTAACTGTCGTGCCAGATATGAAGGCCGTCGCGTTCGGGACACTCGAAAGCGACGCCCGGGCCGAAGAGTTCGCTCATCCCGTACGAATCATATGCCGTTACCCCGAGCCGGTCCTCAAGAGTCTTTCGCATGGTGTCTGACCAGGGTTCCGCTCCGAAAATCCCGGTTTTCAAGCTGTCGAGCGATTCGTCCATCTCTTCGGCAACTTCCGAGAGATGCATTGCGTAGCTGGGGGTACAGTGGATTACCGTAACGCCAAAATCCCGGATCATCTCGATCTGCCTGCGGGTGTTTCCCGTTGCGCTTGGGATAACGGTCATCCCGACTCTCTCTGCGCCGTAGTGGAACCCGAGGCCCCCGGTGAACATCCCGTAGTTGACCATGTTCTGGAACACATCGTCTTTCCCGATTCCGATCATGGTCATGTTGCGGGCGATGAGATTTGCCCAGGTGTCAAGGTCTTTTTTTGTATATCCGACAACGGTAGGTTTTCCTGTCGTCCCTGAAGTGGTATGGATCCGGACTATCTCCCGCATCGGGACTGCAAAAAAACCAAACGGGTAGCCGTCACGCAGATCCTGTTTTTTGGTGAACGGCAGCTTCTGCACGTCATCAAGGGTTTTGATATCTGTCGGCTTGATACCGGCTGCAGCAAACTGTTTTTTGTAAAAATCCACATCCTGAACTGCACGGACTGTTTTTTTGATTCGTTTCAGCTGGAGTTCCTGTAACTCCTTAGGCTTGAGGGTTTCCATTTTTTTGTCCCAGAACATCCGCATCCCCTGTTATGCTATCGCATGTCATCCTACGTATTGGTCATACTTTCGTTTATACCTCGTCATTTTATCCGGTGCCTTTTTCCGCGATAATGTGTACCTGTTGTTGTGTACCTGTTGTTTTTTTTGTGAGCCGGTGTAATTTTCAGGCACCTGAAAACGATGCTTTAATCAAGGGGAAAAGGGCAGTAATTAGATTAATTCACGCGGTTTGTTTGGGCGTTATGACAAAAAAGATTCCATGGCTCGCAGTGTATGGGTTTGGCGCCCATATCAAGTCCACACAAAAAAAACTGATAATACTTGATAAGGGTATTACACAAGAGTATCCGCTGGACGAGCTCGGGCATCTTCTCATCGTTGGCGGTCATACCCTTACCTCAACGACAATATCCCATTTAATTAAAGCCGGATCCTGTGTATCCTTTTTTGAACCCGACGGGACACCGGTTGGAACCATACGTCCGTTCATGGAAAATCCCGATATGAGAATACACCGGCTTCAGGAAAATCTTCCACGGCACCGGTATGCGACCATGATTGCACAGGCTGCAATCCGTTCACGTCTTATGCGTCTGGAGAGTATTCAGGAAAAAAACGGCAGTCCCCTGTTTTACCAGGGAGAATCGCAGATCCTGTATAAATCATACGATGAACTGGTATACCTGGTCAAACTCGATGAGATCCGGAGGCTGTATGAGCTGACAACGGATATGTATTATGAAATCCTCTCCAGAAATCTCCCGGAATCTCTTCATTTTAAAAGGCGCACGGTCCGTCCTCAGTGCGATCCGGTCAATGCAATGTTTTCATTCGGATATGCGATGCTGTACGGGAATTATTATGTGTCGGTTTTTGGTGCAGGTCTTGATCCGGATATCGGCATCCTGTCCGAAGGCCGCAGTGCCCTGATCCATGATTTGTGCAGCCCGGTAAAAGCGGAGATGATAGATCCCGTGGTCTGCGCCATGGCCCGTGAACAGATTCATGAAGGGGATTATGAAGAAACACCTGTACGGTGCATGCTGTCGGATTCAGTGATAAAGAACCTGATTGCAGCGTTTAAAAAGACTATTGACTCCGAAAAAATCGATCGGCAGATCCATAATTTCCTGTTGTCCCTTGATAATGCCGATGAGTTTAAAGTGATGTACTGATACGTCCTTCGCCTTTTATGATCGAGAAGTCATCATACTGTCTTATCATGACCTCGGTTGTTTTGATATCCCGTATGACGGCCCGGGGGCAGCCATACAGCATGGAAATGAATTTTTCAAGGATTATCGGATCCGATGTTGCATAGATCTGGACTTTCCCGTTTGGAAGGTTCACAACGGTACCGGTAATACTTAAGTCTGTTGCAAATTTTTTGGCACATGCCCGAAATCCTACTCCCTGGACTTTTCCGGTAATAATGATCTCAAGCGTTTTCAATCCCGCATCCCCTGCATAATCCGGATTGCCAGTCCTAACTCATTAAATACCGCGTCTCTTAACACAGACTGACGGATGTTGGTTGCAGCATCCATTGCATAATCGATAAGATCCTGTGCAATACTCTCGTATCCGGCGGCATTCATCTTCATGGCCATGTCGCATCGTACATATGCCCGTTTTGAGAGGGGCCGGATGATGCTTGACTCTTTTATTGCATTATTCAGCATCCGTTTTGAGGTTTTGACATCCCCGATATCCCTGAAAAGGATGGAGAGTTTACAGAAATACTGGGTTTTTTTCCCCCGATCTGTCAGGAGGCGCACGGATCGTTCTAGGGTCATGATCTGCCCCGGGGCAGATCCATCGTGAATAATGGTTTCTGCAGCCGAGAAAATTTTTACATATGCAGAGGCAGCCGCGTCCTGCTGGTAACCTATCTGATTGAGACGGTATGATTTTAATTCGTCATCATCAAGCTTTAACAGGATATCTGCAGCCGTTTTAAGGTATCCGGCATGTTGTTGCTTTTTTGAAAGATCTACGAGAATACCTGCAATAGTATCCCGTATCGTATCGGCAACATGCTGGATATTTATGTGATCTGAGAGATCTTCTGCAGTCTGGATAAGTCCAAGCGCAGTCTCTTCATTATTGCTCCTCACGGACAACGGAATTACTTCAAGTATGAGTAATGCCCGGTCATACGGGGACTCGATTTTGTCAAGCGCCTCAATGATATATCCCACAATTGCCCGGCATTGTCTGGAATCTTCCCGAACAATTGCATATGCGGAGATAAGGGCGTTAATGTACTCTTTGGTGTCACTGATTTTTTCCAGTACCTGGAGGACAAGTGCCCCCCGTTCTTCTTCAGGTAAAATTCCTTTCATACTGACAATAGCAAGGACCAGATGGTGGCGTGCCATTGCATTCATGGGTTTTTCCACCACGCTTAACCGTTTCAGACCTGCATCAAGACTTATTTTTGCCATCTGGGGGTCGATATACCTGAACTCCCGGGCCAGGCGAGCAAAAATGATGATCCTCTGGTATTCTGCCTGCAGTTTCTGCGCGGATTTAAAGGAGTCTTCAAGCAGGGAGTATGCCCGGTTCCTGTCGTTTATCCGGATTGCCGAATCAGCAAGAGTACAAAATCCGTTGAGTTTAACAAAGGGATCGACAATCTGGTTGAGGATCCGGTAAAGCAGATCAATGACTGTCGGTGTTGCGTGTTCCTGGTATGTGTCCTGGAGGATATATGCAATGATTTCATAAGGATCTGCAGTATCCGGATGGTCAAGTTCTTCATGGAGGTGTGCAACGACCCTCATCATCATTGCATTTCGTTCAAGTGGGTTATCGATTTCAATGGAAAACTTTGCCAATGGCAGAATATATCCTGTGCCGGCATTGGTTTTTGCAGCTGACAGGATAATATCGATCATTCCCGCAATTTTAAGCGAGAGCTGAGTTTTATTCATCTCATGGTTAAGCAGATCCAGCCCTTTTTCAAAGGGTTCCAGTAAAAAGTCAACCTGCGTTTTGCATTCCTGCAGGGTCATCTGTGAAATTCGCAGACATCCAATCCTGACAAAGGATTCTGCAAGCTGTTCACATAACTGCATCCGCAATGAAGGATCTTCGGTTCCTTTCGCGATCTGGTATGCTTCTTCAAGCGCCTCAAGGGATTGTTTATCGAGGGCATATTTTATCATCCCTTTGATGATGTTTTTGGTAGCATACGGGACAAGCTTGGTATCCAGAAGCGACCCGCTCCAGGACTGCATCCGTAAGAGAAGATCGAGGTCTCCCTGTTCGGCTGCAAGGATTGCAGCGTTGTCGATAATATGGCTGAGGGTTATCGATCTGGTATTTTGTCCTTCAATCAGGCAGGTTATTCCAACCGCTCTCTGGAGAAAATCACGGTTTTTGTTTTTTACCCCGGCTTCCGCGATTTTCATAACAATGGAAGACAATGCCTGTTCCCGGATTGTGGTATCCACAATTAATTTGGCAAGGTTTACAAGAAGCGTTGAGTCCCAGACCTCAAGGAAATCCCGTGCGATAAGGCTGGTTATGGTTTCCAGGAACAGGTGGTCCTTGTCCGGATGCTGGAGGATTACCTGATTTATGGAATCCATATGGTTAATGATCTGGGGAAAAGAGGCGTTGGTATGGATCTCTTTAATGGCTTTGGATATTGCTTGAGCAGTAATTTCGGTATCATCTTTCCCAAGATCAAACCGGTTGAGAATGGTGGGAGTATCCCTGATTATCGCTTCATGGAGTAACTGCGAAAGGAATTCAGAGTATACGGGGTTGATCTCTGAGGGTTGAGCGATCTTTCCAAGGATCAGGATCGCATTTTCAAAATCCCCGCTTGCAAGCATAATCTGTGCAAACTGGAGGTAGATCTTATTGAGATCGTAAGATTTGCAGTTTTTTTCTATGAAAGGAAGCAGATCGCATAAACCCTTTGTAACCTGTGTCTGCTGGACAATTGTCACACCGGCATGGATTATTTCCTTGACCGGATACATTTCCGGTCCGGGCAGATAATTTAAAAAGTTCATTGCTTCCGAGAGAATTAAAGGATCCGCTGATATCTCTGCATTATTCAGCAGACATTGTACCACGATGTTCCCAAGGAATGGTTTGTTTTCGCATAACCTGTGGAGTTTCTGGATTACCTGTTTTTTATCCGCCTCTTTTTCAAGCATCTGTCCAACAACGGATTCCACGATGTTTTCGCAGATCTCATCAGGCATACTTTCGAAATTCCGAATAAATACTTCGATGTTAAAGGCATCCTTTTCAAATCCCGATGCCGCCCCTTTTACTATTATCTCTCCAATACAGTTTTTTCTTCTGAGTTTTTGGTGAATTTTTACCGCATGCTTGAGGCTTGTGATGAAAAGATCAGGGTTATTTTTATTGATTGAAATAATCGCCAATGCCAGTGCAATATCTGCATGGACAATTGCCCTTTTTGAAATATCCGTTATTTCCTCAATAAGCAAGAATTCCTCAAAAAGGAGTTGTTCGTTATTTATCTGTATTGCGAGCTTTGTGATATTCGGGAGAATATCGGTAACCGTATCGGACCGGTATTTTCTAAAGGTAATCTGGTTTAATGCCGCCAAACCTTGTCTTATCAGTGAGAGATCCGCATTTTTCGCGCCATTTTTAATTAATTCCTGGATTATAAGGGAAATAACCTCTGATTGTTCACTTTTACGATGAATCCTTCCTGTAAGCCCGAGAAGCGATGAATACCACTGAATATTCCCGGTGGCTAAATACTGGTTCAGTATTTGTAAAAACAGCTCTTTGATTTTATTTTCAGGTACGTTGGCAAGCCGGTTAAGTACATCTGGATTATTGGTTTCTATTGCATATCCCAGAATAATTTCATTGATTTCATTTCGGGTACTGATTCTCTCTTGTTTACTCTTCGGTAACTGTGAAGAGGAAATTATTTCAGCATTTGATTTATAAATCCCCTGTTTGAGGTCCTGAAAAATCTGGTCTTTTTGTTTGGCTGATAAAACCATATTTATATCACATTTTACGGATATCCTAAGGTACCATCAATTTGAAAGATCTCGTAAATATACCTTCTGGTTCAATCAGATAAAAACTCTTGGGCTTTTGTGTAATCTTTAAAAAAATCTCTTGAATTTGAGATGTTTGCGCTTTTCAAAAAAAGTTGTACCCGAAAATACTATGCCCCGAAATTATTATTTGCCTGTATTCATCCCAAATTGTAATAATCCAGACAATTTACAGGATTATTGTCGTATCCTGTGGTGAATCCCTATCAAAGTATCGATCTGAATGCAATTCCGGTAGTTTATTGTACCTGATTCGGAAGTGCGATACTATTGAGAAGAGCGAAAAACCCTGATCAAACTTTTATCTTAACTGAATAAATTAAATCGTATGATGACATTTTAATTTATTTTCTCCACCAGCGGCAGTCAACGATAGCGGAGGGGCGATTTGCAGGACACGATCTCTCGCTGAAAGACCGTTTGCCCTTATTGACCTGGTGTTTCATTCAGGCCATTGCCGTGTCACAACTCTTGTCCATGTCCATGTAAAACCTATCCTCGCTTGTTTTGCTTTCAGCCTCCATCAACCCCTCACGGTTCATTCGGTTCAGGTTCAGCGGTGATAGCTATCTCAAAGCACTTGATAGGGGGCAAGGAAAAGGGAGAAACGAATAGACAGGATCCTGGTATTTTTTCTATCGATGCACGGTTTTTACCGGCATTATGCGGTAGTGCTAAAATTTTAAACGGTTTTTCGCCCTTCTCATTATTTTTCAATTCGGTCCGGATACCGGAGAACCCCAAACCCCTAGTTGGGATCTTATGCGACATGGCAGTCCGTGGAAAAATGGGATTACCGGTTTCCGGGTTTAAATGCCAGTCCAATCAGGGCAAGAGCTAAAAATGCAGGAATCAGGCCAAAGCCCGGGGCCTTTGTTGAAGTCTGGACTGGTGTTACCGGGGTTGTATTGGATGGAGCCGTTGTCTGGGTTGTCACTGCTTGAGTGATTGTTTCCGTGGGCGTGGCAACGGTCGTTTCAGGAGTTGTAACCGTGGTTACCGGTGTGGTAGTAACTACCGTCGTTACCTTTGTGGTTGTCGTTGTCGCAGCGCTTGTCTGGCTGCCTGTTGAAGCACCGGATATCAGCGGGTTCTGTTCCTGGTCGAGCAGGCTGGTTCTGGCAGTGATGGTCTTTCCTGTGACGGGATAATTATCCTTGATACTATTTGCGTTGCATTCGGTCCATATCGTATAGGTACCGGCCGGGTACTGAGAATTTGCCGTGCTCCAGACAGGACCCGTGAGGTATGAGGGAACGGTCACCTGGAGGTCCTGCATGTTGTGAGTGGCGCCGGAAGCATCCACGAGTGCTGAATACTGGGCGCCATCCGGAGACTGGACATAGATCGTGATTCCCCCGTTTGCTGATCCACCCCGGTTAAAAATGGGGTTCAGGTTGGTGTCGATCCGGAAGCCCACAACATCACCCCTCGGGACCCACTTGTCCGTAACATCGAGGTTGCTGATGGAGGTATCAAGAACACGCAGCTGGAGGGTAGGATCGGCCACGATAAACGCAGGCCCGTCAGCACTTCCCTCTGCATTTATCCGATACCATGTCCCGGTGTACCCGCTGAACTGGGCAGGGGAGACATAGAAATTCGAGGGACTTGTGACCGTTACCTGAACGGTTGGGGAACTTGTGGAGATATCCGCGGCCGAGGCCCACCACGCGATGGTGGAGGTATTGGTTCCCAAGGTGGCTGAAATATCCAGACCCTCTTCCCCGATAAAAACCGTTCCCCCCTGAGTGACAGTGGTCCCTGCAAGGACCGGGAGAGAGATCAGGAAGGCTCCGGTTACAAGGAGCAGGCAGAACCGGCATAATCCATGTGACATATTCAACCATTCGGTTGCCGTGGTAAAAAAACGTGACGAATCATGCAGCTTTTGTACCAAATCCCGTGGCTGGCTTTCCGCAGGGGGCGTGTCCGGTCGGGCCTGTTCCGGAGGATACCGTTGCACCAGATCCCCGAAACAGACCCCTTAAAAAAAAAGACCGGGTCTGGACCGGAAGATTTCAAAAAAAACGGAGCCCGGTAATACTTCTCATTTATCAGGGGTTCGTATATGTTCAGTACACTTACACATTGGGCAGGAAATCATATCCTATAATGTAATAGAGATGTACTGTTCCCTACAGCCCCGTGTCGGAACCCCGGTTCTCCCACACATTCATGAGAAAGCACGGAGCACCTGATAAGAACATATGACCTCCATCATCTCCAATTCAAAACACCAGAAGCTCCTTCTTGGAGCCGCGGCGCTCGGCGTTGTCATGGATGGTCTGGACGGCTCCATCGTCAACGTGGCGCTTCCCACCATCGCATCCGCATTCGACACCGACACCGGCACGGTCGCCTGGGTCATTATCACCTACCTCCTCATGATGGCCGGTCTTGTCCTTGTTTTCGGGAGCATCGCCGACCGCGGGATCATGAAACGGATCTTTATCCTGGGTCTGGCCATCTTTACCCTCGGCTCTGCCGTGTGCGGTTTCTCCCCTGCATTAGAGATCCTGCTCGCCTCCCGTGTTCTTCAGGGGATCGGTGCTGCCATGCTTGCCGCAGTTGCCCCGCTTCTCTGCATCCGCTATCTCCCCCCGCAGATGCTTGGTGCATCCATGGGAGTCCTTGCAGCGTCAAGCTCGATTGGTTTTGCTGCAGGCCCGGCCCTTGGCGGGATCATCACCCATGTCCTCTCCTGGCACTGGATCTTCTTGATTAACATCCCGGTCGGGATTGCCGCGATCATCCTCTCCCATCGGGTCATCCCCGCAGATACTGAAGACCGCAGGGAAGTCCCGTCCGATTTTTTTGGTGCGGCAACCTTCTTTGGCGTGATGGTCTTTGGCATCTTCGCACTCGAAGAGTTCCCGGCCCGGGGCGCAGCCGATCCGCTTATCCTGGTTGCCGGCGTTCTCTGCGTCATCCTCTTTGCGATTTTTATCGCACGGGAACTCACCGCCCCCCGGCCGTTCATCAGCCTGCGCCTTTTCCGAAAATGGCAGTTCTCCTCGGTCCTTGTCGCATTCCTCCTCATTAATGTAGTCTACACCGGCGTCATCTACCTCCTGCCGTTCTACCTCTCGGCAGGGATGCATTACAGCCTCATGGTAAGCGGGCTCTTTTTGTTGATCCCGCCGGTCGTCACCGGCCTTGTCAGCATCCCGTTCGGCCGGTGGTCCGACCAGTACGGCCGCCGGTGGTTCTCGGTCGCGTCCTGCGTTGTCCTTATTGTGTTCAACGCCATCTTTGCGATTCTTGTCCCGGAGAGTGGCTATCTTCCGCTCATTGCCGGCCTTGCCTTCATGGGCCTTGCCATAGGGATTGCGGGCGGGCCTGCGGCAAGCAGGATCATCGACACCGCTCCCACCGGTGAGGAGGGGACCGGTTCGTCCCTTATGATCACCACCATCTATTTTGGCGGCGTTCTTGGGACTGCCGTGTATGCGGCCCTTTTAACATCGACAACTGCTGCCGGCGGCGTCGTGGCATTTGCCGATCTCGACCCGGCTGTTTTCCTTGACGGCTTCCATTTCACGATCATTGCCGGCCTCATCCTCGCGGTGGTGCCGCTGGTGCTCTCTGCAATTGTCCGGGATGAGAAGAAGGCGGCGTGAACGGCCGGATCAGAGCGTCCGCACCGGTTCGATCACCAGGGGGTCATCAACCGCTGCATTGTTCATCCGTTCCGAAACCGGGTGGACTACCATCTCCTCCGGGGGATAGGGGGTAAGCATCCTAAAAAGATCTCCTGCCGGGATCGGCTCCCTTGAAACCCAGCGGATCTCATCGTCCGGCATGAGGATAGCCGGCATCCGGTCATGAATCGTGGTCATGAGCACGTTTGGCGCAGTCGTAATAATTGTGTAGGTCAGAAGCATCGCACCCGAGGGATTGCGCCAGACATCAAACAACCCGGCAAAGGCAAATACCGGCTCTTCTTTTACCTGGAAATAGAACGGGACTTTGTGCCCGCCTTCCTGCTTCCATTCAAAAAAACCGCTTGCCGGGACAAGGCAGCGCCTGGTGCGCAGGAGTTCTGCAAAGATCGGTTTTCCGGTAAGCCCCTCCGCCCTGGCGTTGGCCGGCCGGGCTGCGGTCTTGATGTCCCGGACCCAGTGCGGCACAAGGCCCCACTGCATCGGCACCGCCCCGATCCGGCCGTTTTTTACGATCACCGGGTTCGTGCTGCCCGGTGCAATATTATAGTGCGGTACAAATCCTGCCACCGGGTCAAGTACCCGAAACCTCCCGCAGAGCTCATCAACACAAAAGAGCGAGTACCGCATGCACATGATACAGTACGCGGATACTCTTGTACCCGGGCACATCAATCTTTTGTCATGTCCGTCACCTGCCACCCGTGACAAAATCACTTTCGCACCGCTCAGGGCCGGTCCTTTATGCCCTCCGTTGTGGCAGTAATCCAGTACTATGCAGATCGAACTCCGCAGGGGGCTCTCCCTCCAACCGGGCAGTTTTTGTGCGGTCATTGCCCCGGAAAAAATCCTGATTTCAGCCATCAACGACAACGCCGATCTCCAGCGTTTCCTCTTCCTTTTTGTCAGCGGGAACTATTCCCGGATCCTCCCGGGCATCCTCCGCACCTCCAAGAACTTCGAGGTCCGCCGGGCGTTTACCGCAGCTCAGCTCCTCACGGTTCTCCGGGAAGCCGCCCACACGGTTGTCCTTGTCGAGCACGATCCGACGCTCTTTGACGAGGCAAAGGCTCTGCTCGACCCGGTCTCTGCCGCATTAAAGGACGCAGCCCGCGAGTCGCTTGTTATCCTCTACACCCCTTCGGCCAACCGGTCGTTCTCCATCTTGGCACGCCGGGCGGACCATTATGTCGAGCTCGCAGACTTCGGCGATCCCCCCCAAGCGTCTGCACCCCGGGTTTACGCATCAAGCGCCCGCAGGAACCAGGGTCGGGGGATACTGGGGAAAGGTCAGCGGGTACTGGATGTGTCCTGATGGGCCGGACGTTCCCGAGCGTCCGGCAGGGTGTGAATGGCACGGCGGAACGGTGGGCCCGCTGTATCCGCTCCCTGAAAATCGAGGATGCGCCGTACGGCGGGGAATTTGTGAGGATTGCAACGTGGCAATCGGGCGAGGCGTTTGTTGCCTGCGATGACACTTTTGAGGTTGAGGTCTTCCCGGCGCTCGCTGGGATCCTGAAAATCCAGGACCGACCCGGGGGGCAGGAGGATCATGTGGATCCTTGATTCCGCATACCGAGACAGGGGTGTTGACCTGTGGACAAAGGATGAGGCGACCGGTACGGTCACAAAAGTTCACGCCGCGTACGACCCGCCGTTTTACGTCCACTTCCACGACCCGGATGCCCATACAGGAATGATCGAGGTACTGGAGGATCAGTACGGCGCAGGAGAGTGCACGATTCGAACCATCCACGGGGATATCCCCGGTTATGCCGTCTGTGCGGGCCGCGATATTGCGGAGGCGATAGAACGGCAGGCAGAATTCGGTGCTGATCTCTATGATGTGGACGTCCGCCGGGATCAGCGGTACCTGGCAGAGCAGGATCTCATCATGTGCACCGGGGCGGGTGAGGATCGTTTCTCCCCGGATATCGCATGTCGCTACTCTGTCATGGAGATCTGTATCCGGGGCGACCCGGCCCTGTCCGCGGAGCTCGGTGAAATTAAAGTGGCCGAAGTGAATGCGGCCGGTGAAACGACTGGCAAGAATCCCGTTGAGGATCCCGAAATATTATCCGGTGAGCCAATGGAGGTACTTGGCGCCCTGTTCGAACGTGTAGTGTCGCGTGACCCGGATGTCCTCCTGATGCCGGATGCCGACACCTGGATGCCGAAGATACGGGTGCTTGCCCAAAAATTTGGATTATGCATGCCGTTTTCACGGAACGGGCGGTACCGGATGATGGAGGCCCGGTCGTACTGGAGCTACGGGAGGGTGGAGCACAAGGTCTCTGCAATTATTCCCGACGGGCGTATCCTTATCGACACGGAGCAATCGATGGTGTACCGTGAGGGTGGACTTGACGGCGTACTGATGGTGGCACGTCTCTCCGGCCTCTCTCCGAACCTTGCAGCCCGGTTCACTCCCGGGACGCTTGTAAGCAGCTACGAGATTCGCGAGGCGCTCCGGCGCGGGATCGCGATCCCCTACCGCAAGAACGATGCCGAGCAGACCCGCTCTGTCTCCGCGCTCCAGGCCGCCGACCGGGGCGGGATGATGTTCCAGCCGGATCCGGGGATCTACGAATGCGTCGATGAGATAGATTTTACTTCGATGTATCCCTCGATCATTGTAAACGAGAACCTCTCCCCGGAGACGGTCGGCCACAAGGATAACCCGGGATTTCTTCCCACGGTGCTTGCCCCGCTGCTTGACATGAGAAAAGCGACAAAACTCCGAAAAAAGGCAGATCCCCGGTATGCCGGTGCCGATGCTGTCCTCAAGTGGATGCTTGTTACCTGTTTCGGGTACACGGGGTACAGGAATGCAAAGTTCGGGCGGATCGAGGTTCACGAAGGGATCACCGGAAAATCCCGGGAGATCCTGATGCGGACCAAGGAGATTGCTGAGAGTCGGGGTTTCCGGGTGTTGCACGGCATTGTCGACTGCCTCTGGCTTCAGAGACCCGGTCCTGAAAATTTTGGTCTCGGGCACCTCAAAGCGGAAATCGAGCGGGAATTCCGGATGTCCCTTGATATCGAGCATTTCGACTGGATTGTTTTCCTGCCGCTTGCAGATGGCTTTGGCGCCTATAACCGGTATTACGGCAGGCTTTCCGATGGCAGCATCAAGATCCGTGGGATCGCTACCCGAAGGCATGACACGCCGGGGTATATTTCCCGGATGCAGGACCGGATGCTGGAGGTCCTGGCAGAGAAATCCACGGTTGCGGAACTGGAAAACGCAAAGGACACTGTCGCAGGTATTTACCGGGACGCCCTGGAGGCACTTCCCTCAGCAGATCCCCGGGAGCTGGTGATCCGGCGCCGGATCGGCCGGCTTACCTATTCTCACCGATGCCTTGAAGGGTCGGCGGTGCAGGAGTACCGGGATCATGGGATTGGGATTGCACCCGGCATGAAAATCCAGTACGTAGTGACTGATGCCCGGCGATATCAGGTCAGACCGGGCTGGTGTGCGGATACATTTGATCTTCCGTTTTACCGCGGGCTTGCCAAACGGGCGTATGTAGAGATCGCGTATGCGTTCGATAAAGGGAATGTCTCCCTGCCTGAACGGTGAAAAATGCGGTTGCACTATTTCATGATGCCCCGTCACAGTTTCCGGGAACTGGCTGCGGTTCCGGTTTTTGTGCCCCAACATTTATCAGGAGCACGGCAGAATTAGATAAGGAGTTTACAGTTATGGGTAAGACAGGTACAACCCTCTGGTCGCAGGTTAAAGGCGTTAAGGGCCAGATCCGGCTCGTCCCGAAAAAAGAGGGAGAGCTCAAGACGCCAGGCCCCAACCAGCGTTTTAAGTCCAGCATCAACTTAAAGAAAGTTGATCAGGCCGCAGAAGAACAACAGCGTGGTCGTGGCGGAGGCCGACGCGGAGGACGTGGTGGACGCGGCGGCAGGCGCGGCGGGGACCGATCAGGCGGGTCCGGTATGAACGAGTCAACCGCAAGCCCGCTCATCCGACGGCGCATGCGCCGCGCGAAAGTATCCGCGCTCGGTACAAAGGCAAAGTCCGCACGGTAATACTTCCGGTAAGTTATACCGGGTCTGGGCCGGGAACGATTGTACCGGCGAAGATATACCCAAAAGAGGGACAGCAGGTTCTGTCCCGCAAAGATTTTTTTATGGGATCCCGTTCCCCAAAACGTGAGTGTGCTCTTTTTGTGACCCGCCACCTGCAATCATAATTATCATTTATTGGCAACCCCTATGGTGAGTATGGATCTTCCAACCGCAGTGAAAAGTTACCAGTTCGGGGAACGGGCAAAATCCGAACTGATCATCGTATCCCAGCTCTGCCAGGCCCTTACCGGCTTTGCCGACACCCAGAAAAGCGGTGGCAGGAAAATGCTTCTCCTTCTCATGGAACAGGTAAGAAGCGAACTCATCTTTGCGAGCCGGGGAACCGGTGACAAGGAATTCGACCGGGCGGTAAATGTCATGAACGAAGCTATCTCGCTGGTCGAGAGCGACCAGTCAGTTCAGGCTGTAGAAAAGATTGCGGCGGCCATTAGTGCATCTACGACACCGGCCCAGAACGCATGGCAGGTACTCTCCGAACATGGACTCCTCTGATTTTTTAGGATTCCTGACCCGGCGGTCATCGGTTCGCGAGTACGATGAAATACCGCTCACTGATGAGGAAATCGACTATATTGTATCCTGCGCGGGTACTGCACCGAGCGCCGGCAATCTTGAATCGTGGGATGTCGTTGTCGTAACCGACGAGGAATCCCGTCTTGCTCTTGCCGATGCCGCATTCGGCCAGCAGCATGTGGGGCAGGCGCCAGCGTTGTTTGTGATCTGCGCAAACTACGTGCGTTCGATGTCGCAGTACGGCGAGCGGGGCATTCTTTACGCGGTGCAGGATGCAACCATCGCCTGCACATACATGATGCTTGCCGCTCACGCACGGGAGCTTAATTCCTGCTGGACCGGTGCGTTCGAAGAGGATGACGTGCGGGAAATCCTTGGTCTGCCCGCCCATATCCGCCCACTTGCAATCCTTGCGGCGGGTCATGGCCACCCTTCGTCAAGACTGGCGGAGCGCCTCGATATCAGAGAACACGTCCACCGCGACGAATGGTAAGATATATACGGAACTTTTTGGAGTGTATAACAATGCCTGACTACCTGGTGACCATGGAATCTGCGTGGTACATAAAAGAAGCAAAATCGCTTGATGATGCAATTGGAATTGCAATCAGTGAAGCGGGAAAACGGCTCAATCCCTCTGCAAAGTTTGTGGAGGTAGAGGCCGGGATGCTGACATGCCCGTTCTGCGACCAGCCGTTGTCAAGTGCGATTGTCGTTGCGGATACTGCGCTTGTGGGGCTTGTCCTTGAGATGAAGGTTTTCCGTGCTGAATCAAAGGAGCATGCCGGCAGGATCGCAAAATCGGTGATAGGAAAAGCTCTCCGGGAAACACCGTTAAAACTCCTGGATGTGCAGGAACTATGATCCACGTCGTTGGGCACACCGCAGTCGATCATATCTCGGCCGTTCACCACCTTCCCGAGCCCAACCATTCTACCTATATCACCGACCGTCAGGTTTTTTATGGTGGCGGGGCTGCAAATATCGCAGCAGGCATTGCAATGCTCGGCGAAGCGGTTACGCTTCATTCCTGTGTCGGAGAGGATTTTTCCGGCAGTGATTATGAGCGCTGGATGGATCAGCTCGGTGTCAAAAAGGAGTTTTTTGTCGTGCCAAAAACCCACACGCCGACCGCGTTCATGTTCACGGAACCTGATGGTGCCCAGATGACCTTCTTTGAGTGGGGTGCATCAAAAGCGTTTGCCGGGTCTGATGCCCCGACCCTGCCGC
>JBAZFZ010000015.1:0-17664 GCA_041653075.1 Methanoregula sp. | reverse complement strand
CATGGCAACGGCGGATCCCGATTTCAACTGCCGGGTGGCAGAGAAAAGCGAGTTTGTCTCGTTTGATCCAGGCCAGGATGTGTTCTTCTATTCAAAGGAGCAGTTCGAGTCGATTATTGGAAATACTGATATCCTGTTTGCCAACCAGCACGAGGTCGAACAGATGGTAAAAACCCTCGGCATAACAAGGGAAACGCTTATTTCGCAGGTGGACATGGCGATTTTTACCATGAGCGGCGACGGGAGCACGCTTTACACGGGGGGTAAAGAATATTTTATCCCGGTCGTTCCTGTCCGGCTCCAGGATCCGACCGGTGCCGGTGACGGGTACCGGGCCGGTTTCCTATCGGCGTATGTGAAGGGATATACCCCTGTTGCCTGCTGTCGTATTGGTACGGTCGTCGCGTCGTTTACCGTCGAACATCCCGGCTGCCAGACCCATCTTCCCACCTGGGCGCAGATGAAAGAGCGGTACGAGAAGAATTTCGGGACGCTTGAGGCCATGCCGGGACAGGAGTAACCTTGTATGAGCTGGGCTGCACTTACTTCCGGTGGCAAGGACTCGATGCTCTCCTGCCAGAAAGCGATCGATTCAGGAAAAGATGTGCGGTACCTGGTGACGGTCAGGCCAAAGAACCAGGAGTCCTACATGTTCCACTCGGCAAATCTTGATGCCGTGCCGGTTATTGCCCGTATCGCGGGTATGGAATATGTCGAGATTGCAACGCAGGGGAAAAAGGAGGAAGAACTAGTCGATCTTGAGGCCGGCCTTGCCGGGCTCGATATCGAAGGTGTTACTGCAGGGGCGGTTGCCTCAGTGTACCAGGCAGACCGGGTAAAAGCGATTACCGATCGGCTCGGGATTGGTCTTCTTACCCCACTCTGGCATAGGGATGCCGAGGTCCTGCTCCGTGAGGTAGCATCCCGGATGGACGCGATCCTTGTCGTAACGGCCGCTGAGGGTCTGGATAAGAGTTTCCTTGGGACTCATATTGACGAGGCCCTTATCGCCCGGCTCAAAAGCGTTTCCGCGAAATACCGGATCAACCTTGTCGGGGAGGGTGGGGAGTACGAGAGCCTGACTTTAAACGCGCCCTTCTATTCGCGCCCGCTCACGTATACAACACAGGAAATTCGGGCAGGGACCGACCGGTCCGAACTTATCCTCGGGGGCTTTGCCTGATGGCGACCGGGGGCGATGTGAAGCTGGGCCAGCTTACGAAGTACGTGTTTACGGCACCATCGTGGCCGACGTCTCTTGTGATTCTTGTCGTTCTTGGTCTCGTTATCGATGGAGCAAGTGCACGGACCTGGGTGTATCTCCCGTTTTCCGGCACGCTTGCCTTCACGCTCCCGGCCGTTGTCGCATTTCTCCTGACAAAACCGGTCATTGAGGCGACCGGCAAGACCATGACCTGGAACCGGTCTGCGCTCCTTGCCCTTGCCTGCACGGTTTTTGCCGTTATCATAACTTTTGTCTCGTTAGCGGTCGGGGTTATGTACCTTCCGTTATTCTATGGTACAGCTCTGGGATTTGTGTTTGGCCTGCGCCTGTTTGTGCTGGTGGCGATCTCTGATTACCGGGTTACCCGAATGGTGCTTCCCGCCCTGACCCAGAGCATTGTCGGGGTAATTGCAGGATGTTTCCTGTTTTCTCCGGAATGGGGTCTTTTTGTTCTTGTCCTCCACGTAGTTTTCGGTTTTGGTTTTGCCATCCTCATCTGGTTGATCGAGCGTCCGCTGTACCGGGCATTCCATATCCGGGGCCTTGCTTTTGTCAACGCGTTTATCGCCCACATGACTGACGGTTCCAAGGGCATGGAATCGTTTTTCCGCGATATCGGCGAGGAGATCTTTGTCCCGCAGGAGAATCTTTTCTTTAAGCGTGACGGGAAAAAAGCCGTGCTCTTTACGGTCCCCAATCTCCACCCGGGCCCGATGGGTGAGATTGGCGGGGGGAATCTCCCCCGGGTGATTCATGACCACATGGAAGAGGATACGATGGTTGCCCATGGGTGTGCCACGCACGATTTCAACCTGGTTTCCGAGAGTGAGATCGAAAAAGTGATCGATGCCATCGAACTCTCCAAAAAGGATCTGGTGTATGTGCCAGAAGCCAGTCTGTCCGCCCGTCTTACCTTTGGTTCTGTGCATGTGCTGTTCCAGCGGTTTGGTGATGCAGTACTGCTGGTTACCACCCGGTCCCCGCAGAAAACTGAGGATCTTGATTTCTCGATCGGCATGACGATCATGGCTGAAGGCCACAAATGGTTCCCGCATGTCATCATGGTTGACGGCCACAATTGTATGACCGATCTTACCTCACCGGTGCTTCCGGCAACCCTGACTGCAACGGAATACCAGCGGGGAGCTCTCCAGGCACTTGACGCATGCCGGGCAGCAGAAACCCATCCATTTTCTGTCGGGTACGCACATCGGGTGCTTCCGTATTCCCGGGAGGAAGGATTTGGGGATCTCGGTGTTCAGGCCCTTGTCGTGGAGAGTGCCGGCCAGCGCACAGCATATGTCCTTTTTGACGGCAACAATATCGCGACGGGTGTCCGGGAGAGCCTTCTTGAAAAGATCCTCTCACGTGTGGACGCGGCAGAGGTCATGACCACGGACTCTCATGTGGTCAATACTGTCACCGGGAAAAACCCGGTGGGTCTTGCTGTACCGGTTGATTCGTTCCTGCCTGAAGTAATGCGTACAGTTCAGGCTGCAATCGACGACCTCTCCCCAGCGGAATGTGCAGCTGCTACTGCACAGTGTGAGCACGTTGTGGTCTTCGGGTCAAACCGGATCTCGCAGCTGGCAAGCACGGTAAACGCGATGCTCATCTTTGTTGCACCGCTCTCCCTTGCAATGCTCCTTCTTGCATTCCTGCTTTCGCTTGTCGCGTATATCGTGATGGTCTGAGCCCGGGTGGGATCGTGTACAGTTCCCCGGGATGGGGGAACCTTTTTTCCATCGGGTTTTGTCCAATCGTTTACTATTTATCCTATTCTGGCGAGTTCACCTTGATTTGGTCTTGTCTTAACCGCAAAATATATACAGCGGCTTTGCTATAACCATCAATAGAGAAGGAGGATCAAACACTAGAGAACACGTCAGGAATTTATGGCAGTTTGTACAGCAGGTGAATTTACAAAAGGCGCAGGAACAGGTGATTGAAGTTCATTCATCCGCACTCGCACAATCCCGCTGGATAGGGGTCGATCTCAACACAACCGGCCATGTTGCCGTTGCTGCTGACCCACAAAGCGGGAGAGTAATGAAACTGGGAAAAAATATCCATTACCTCCACAGCCATTCATCAAAAAACTGCACGAAACTCTACAAGGAAGGCAAACTCTGGAAACTAAAAAAATTCAAAACCCGTGAACGTAAAGCGTTCAAGATAGCACTAAACAAAATATCCCGACAGATCGTTTCCTTTGCGGAAATGCTTGGATCGGGCATCAAGTTCGAAAGACTTTTCTCCAGCCGTTACTCGCATTTCCATGATGCTGCGGGATTTATTGAGTTCTCGTTTGGGAATGGGTCGTTTCTCTCTCTCCAGCGGCAGGTCGAAAAACGGGCTACGGATCGGGGGATCCCGGTCCTGTATGTCAACCCTGCCAATACCTCGAAACGATGCAGTCGTTGCGGGGAGTTCGGCCGCCGAACAAAGAAGCGTTTTGAATGTCCCCACTGCGGTTTTGTTGCGCATGCGGATGTGAACGCTGCATTCAATATCGCTCTTGTACGTGGTGGTGCTGCATGTTCCACCATGCTGGCAACCGAAAGCGGGAATGAATCCTGCGTCAGGTTAACAAGAAATGAAATACGCCGCCGTGTCCGCGAAGAACTCTTTGAGCCGCATCCCGAAGTTCTTCATGCATCTTCAGAATCCAGAAATGATAATCTGTTTGCTGTATTGGTGTAAGGAAAAGCCCTGAAATTTTTGGGCGATTGCAATACGGCTGGCAGGATCATCGTTTTTGAGATCTGTACCGGAATCGTGATGCAGTTGGGATGCCAGACATAAGCGTGGTGCGCAGGGGCAACCGTTATTTTGCCCAATACGACGGTTGTTCGGATTTCCCCATCTTTTGTAAATTATCTTAAAGTCGGACTTAAATAGCAAAAATATTTAAATTGAGTGCATTAATTTTTAAAATTTCCCCTATCTTTGTATTTTAGTATATTAAAATTTCTCTTACAATCAACAAAATATTGATGCTGCATTTTAATATTTAAGATAATTTTGGGCGATTTCCCGGAATCTTCTAAAAAAATAAACGTAACCCATATAAGTCTTTTCACATATAACTTACAGGTTCACAGATCGCTGGAATCTCAACGTTTCATTTTACTGGCAGAATATCGTGGTGTGGTGCATCGGATGTATTCAATACTCTATGTTGACGATGATCAGAATTTACTGGTTATAAATAAGGTATTCCTGGAAAAGACCGGTGACTTCACGGTTACCACAACGCATTCGGCTAAAAAAGCCCTCGATCTGATCGCAGAGGGACAATACGATGCAATACTATCTGATTACCAGATGCCGGAGATGGATGGGATCGAATTATTAAAACAAATCCGGTCCAGGTTCGACAACCTTCCGTTTATCCTGTTTACCGGTCGTGGTCGTGAGGAGATTGCTATCGAAGCACTCAATAACGGTGCAGATTTTTACATCCAGAAGGGCCCGGATATGAAAGGGATGCTTGTGGAACTCCAACACAAGCTTTGTCACGCAATAGAGCGGCGCCTGACGGAAAAGGCGTTACAGGAATCACGACAGCTTCAGAAGGATATTATCAATTTCCTGCCCGATGCCACGTTTGTAATAGATGCCCTGGGAAAAATTGTTGCGTGGAATAATGCCCTGGAAGAGATGACGGGTCTCTCCGGGGATGAAATGATGGGAAAATGCAGGTATGAATATGCAATCCCGTTTTTTGGCAGACCCCGTCTCCTTCTTATCGATCAGGTTCATGAGGAGCATCCGGAGATTGAAAAAGAATACCTCTATTTTGAACGACGGGGAAAAACCATTCAGGCAGAAATTTCCCTTCCCTTGCTTCGGGGAAATAAAGACCAGTACCTCTGGCTTACGGCAGGACCTCTGTATGATCTTGGCGGAAATCTGACCGGGGCAATAGAATCGATACGGGACATGACGGAAGTCCAGAAGATCCGTCACGATCTGGTGATGTCCCGAAAGATGAACGCCGGTTTTGCCGAGATGATGCCGGTTGCGGTGTACGAAATGGATCTCTCCGGCACCCTGACATATGCGAATTCTCTTGCCTATTCCTGGTTTGGCATTGACGGGGAGAACATTCCTGAAAAGATCTGCATTTTTGATTATATTGTCCCGGAAGATCGTATGCGGGCTGCACGGGATATCCGGGGGATTATTGAGGGTGCAAAAAGCGTGGGTCAGGAATACCTGCTTGTTCGCACGGATGGAAGTACCTTCCCTGCACTGATCTATGCCTCCCAGGTACTTGATCCCGATTTCGGGAAATGTTCTGGTGTTCGCGGGATAATCGCTGATATTACTGAACAAAAAAAGATTGCACGAGCCCTCCAGGATAGTCAGGAACGTCTGAAGCTGGCGGTAAAGGTCGGGGATATCGGGATATGGGACATTACCCTGCCCGATAAGAAAATACGGGAAATTGGAGAATGGCTGTCGCGGACACTTGGGTTTGTCGAATTTGGTCACGAACCGGTTAGTATCGATGTCGGTGAGCGCCTCCTTTCCCCGGAGGATTTATCCCGACTCAAGGCTGCTTACCGGGAGCATGTCAGGGCAGGAACCGGGCAGTTTGAATCTGAAGCCCGTATCTCCAGTCGGGATGGATCCCCAAAATTGCTTCTTATCCAGGGAAAAGTTATCGAGTACGACAGGTGCGGCAGTCCACTAAGGATAACCGGCACGGTCAATGATATTACCCGTAACCGGGTCAGGATGTGTCCCTGAAAAAGATCTTGCTGTAATTCATGTCTGCAACGGTTTTTGGCATAACCGGCAGTCTCTGATCGTTTTTGGGTATTTGCAGCAATAATAAAGGATTTCCGCGTTCCTGTCGAATTATTATCCTATGTCTGAAAAATCCGGCATCCTGTACAGCCTGGCACTTTTCAAGCAGCGTTATACCCGGGGGACCTCGTGGACCCAGATTCTGCTTAACTTTGGTATTATTACTGCCAATGCCAAGCTCTTTGAAGATTTTTTCTATATTCACCTGGGTCTCACCCTCCCTATGGTGCTTGCGTTGTCGGTACCTCTCTATATCCTCGGTTGTTATACCATTGGTCACTACGATGAAAAGATCGGTTTCTGGCAGATCGAAAACAATCTGAATTACCGGGTAACTCCATACTCGGAGGAGATGCTTCAGGCAGTCCGTGAAATTAAAAAGAAGCTGGAGTGACAGGTCTGGAGCACTGGGGCACTTATTTTTTGACAAAATCCATAATCCGGTTTTTATGAGCCCGGTTATTCAAGGTATTTCCCGGTGGACCGGGATTTTATTTTGTTCCTGAAGACTGCCGTGGCCGCTGATATTTATCCATATCTCCCGTTTCTTAGATCGGCAGGTGCGCTTGCCAAATTTAAATCCTCAAGGCAGGGTAATATCAGCAATGATTCGGAAGGGTTTGAGCAGATTTCAGGAATATACAGATATGATGTATAGCTTTCCCGGTGACTACGGATGTTTTAAAAAAACCATCTATAAATTCCCCGGCTGCAATACTGAGATACAGGAATCTCCTGTACCAGAACTCACCGAGACATCCGGTGTATGCATATCAAATCTTTTCCAATCCTGCAGGTAGCTCCGGAATGCCGAGGATGAGTGCCATGCAACCGACCAAAAGTGCCAAAACAAGGCTCCATTCTCTTCAGAAAAACGAGATCACAGAGTACCACATATACAAACGGCTGGCCCGTGTAACTGTCAATCCCCATAACCGCGAGGTTCTAACAAGGATTGCATCCGAGGAACACGAGCATTACTTAATCTGGAAAAACTACACCCACCAGGATCTCAAACCCGGTATGTTCAGGGTCTGGTGGTATTATTTTATCGCACAGCTCCTTGGCCTTACCTTTGCAATAAAACTTATGGAGGGCATAGAACAAGGTGCGCAGGAAAGCGACCGGCAGATTCTGGCATCATTTCCGGAAGTCCCCGAAATCCTTGCCAACGAAGCCCGTCATGAGCGCGAACTGATTGCCCTGATCGATGAAGAGCGGTTACGATATGTCGGGTCTGTCGTTCTGGGACTCAATGATGCGCTTGTCGAGTTCACCGGGACGCTTGCCGGTCTCACCTTTGCCATTCAGAATTCACAGATAATTGCTGTTGCCGGTCTGATTACCGGGGTTGCTGCATCGCTCTCCATGGCAGCTTCGGAATATCTTTCGCAGAGATCTGATTCTACAGAAGGGATTCATGCCGGCAGGGCGGCGTTGTATACCGGTGTAACCTATATTGTGACCGTCAGCCTTCTTATCCTGCCGTATCTTCTCCTGGAAAACCCCTATGTCTCCCTGGCATTCACCCTGGCCGGGGCTGTAACCGTGATCCTGGTTTTTACCTTTTATATCTCGGTTGCAAAAGACCTGCCCTTCTGGAAACGGTTTGCCGAAATGGCTGCAATCAGTCTTGGTATCGCTGCGATATCATTTGTCATCGGTCTCTTTATCCGGCTCTGGCTCAACATTAACATATAGGCCGGGTACCCTTCCCTTTTCCCGGCAAAAACGCTGACAAACGGATGAGCTTTTAAATTCCAAGGATCATAACACAATTAAATCCAGAGAACCGGAGTTTAAACGAGAACGCAGGGACCGTTCCATTCAGTATCTGCGTTTTTCCCGGGAGAATCAAGCGTAATCATGGATCTCGTCCCGTTTACCCGCATGCGGCTGACCATCAGGGCAAAGATCCTGATCCTGTTTTTTGTATTATCACTCATTGCGCTTTCCATCACCGGTTATTTTGCCTTCACTGCGATAACCGGAATGGGCGCATTTGCACAGGAAAGCAGCCAGTCTCTTGGTCAGGGCATGGTGAATGACAGTTCTGCGGCGCTTGTATCGATTGGTGAGGATTACCTGAAACAGGTCTCATCTGATCTGGCGTATCTTACGGATGTCGTCTTTGAGGATACCAATGCAGAAATTGAGATCCTTGCAGCCCAGACCTCAGCGATCCAGGTGAACCATCCGCTCAACCCGGTTATTCCGGTCTATCCCGGGAGCAGTCCCCCGAATGATCCCCTGAAAGGGCCGGTCATTGTGTTTGCGCCGGGAGCAACGGTTACTGCGGATTCTGAAGAAACGTATGCCTTGCGTGGCATGGCAGACAGCATTGCCTCAGTGTATGATGTCGATGCGGACTTAAAATCGATTTATATTGCAACAGATTCCGGCATTATGCTGATTTATCCCGGCACAACTGACATGCCTGCCGGGTATGACCCCCGCACCCGTGAATGGTATAACCAGGCTGTTGAAACCCGGGGCCGGGTCTGGTCTGATAAACCGTATGTCGATGCAGAGGTTAATACTGCCGATAGTGATCTTGTAATGACCTGTTCCCGGGCGGTGTATAGTACAAAATACGGGAACTGGGTAATCGGGATGGATGTTTCAACCGCTACGATAAATGCGAATGTTCTTACCGGGACGCTTGATGGCAAAGGGTATGCGGTCCTTCTCAATCAGAATGGTACGATTATCAGCCGTCCTGGTCTGTCAGCCGGCCGGACCCGGTGGGATGAGCCGTTTACCGGAGAAGATATTTTTCAGCCCAAAAATCCCGGTCTTGCTGCTATCGCGGCCAATATGACCGCTGGTAAAACGGGTCTGGAGAAACAATCGTTTTACGGTGAGGACCACTATATTGCCTACGCCCCGGTAACCTCCATGAACTGGAGGCTTGCAATTTCGATCCCTGCCAGTGAAATAACCGGACCGGTTGATTCGTTTGCCGCCCGACAGGATAATGCAACCCGTGAAGCAGGTCTCCATATCACAAGCCAGACGGACCGGCTCCGGGCGGTCATACTGATCCTGTTCTTTGTGATCCTTGCTATTGTCCTGTTTGCGGCGTTCATTCTCAGCCGGGTGATAACCCGGCCTGTTGAAACCCTCAAGGAAGGTGCCGCTGCAATCGGTGACGGCAATCTTAATTACCGGGTGACCCTCCAATCCGGCGATGAGTTTGAGGATCTGGCCCGATCGTTTAATTCGATGGCAGATGAACTTAAGGTTAATATTGAAAATCTCCGACTGACCACTGCCGAAAAAGAGCGTTTTACCCGGGAACTTGAGATAGCAAAGAGTATCCAGACCAGTTTCCTCCCGGAGAAAACGCCGGATCTTTTAGGATTTGAGATCTCGGCAGTGATGATTCCTGCAATGGAAGTCGGCGGGGATTTTTACGATTTCATCCCCTTAAGTTCCGGAAGGTGGGCGTTTGTTATTGCGGATGTTTCCGGCAAAGGGGTAAGTGCAGCCCTGTTCATGGCATTATCCCGCACGCTGATCCGGGCGGGTCTTGAAGGTGCCCGCAATCCCGGTGCTGCTCTCGCCACGGCAAACAGACTTATCGCGCGCGATGCCCAGTCCTGCATGTTTGTGACGGCATTTACCGCAATCCTTGATCCCGGTACAGGTACCTTGTCCTGTATTAATGCCGGTCACAATCCCCCGCTGGTGTTCCATAGCGCAACAGGGAAAACCGGCTTTCTCAAAGAATTTGGCATTCCCTTTGGGGTTATGCCCGAGATTGACACCCAACAGGAAATTGTTGATCTGCCGCCCGGGGACGTGATTGTCATGTACACTGACGGAGTAACGGAAGCTTTCAACCCCCAGTACGAAGCTTTTGGGGAAGACCGGCTCAATCAGGTTGTCGGGGAATGCAACGGGTTGTCAGCTGAAAAAATCCGTGACCGGATTCTTGCTGCAGTCCGTGCATTTACGGGGTCGGCACCCCAGTCAGATGACATTACTCTGGTTGTTATCCATGCTGTTCCAAAGTAATCCTTTTTTAAAATCCTCCTGAAGTTCAAAGATTTTCTGTGCACGAAAACTCCCGAACCCGTGCGTACGATATCCTACAGGGCAAATCCTGACAGGTACCTGCATATTGTTAAGAGAACCTGTTGTTGTAGAACAACGTTACAAAAATGAAAAAACGTGAAGATTGACGGACCGTTTGGATCCGCACAAAAACCGGCAGGTTGTTTACTCTTCAGAACCTGGTTCCTCAGATTCCGGTTCTGTTGGCGGGGTAACCCACACTTTCCAGACAAATCCGGCTATACATACGATCTCAAAGACAACCAGCAGGACCGCGCTGATAATGTTCTCTGCAATATCCATCCGGACCGGCAGATCCATGTTGAGCATCGCGTTAAACATCCCAATGAAGAGCGCCACGACAAAAAACAGGATAAATCCGACAATCAGTCCGAGAAATACCGCAGCTGCAAGACGCAGCGGACTGGGTCTGAATGATTTTTCATTCATAAAATGCATGGTAAATCTGTTGATATAAATCCTTGTCCGGAATTGTCTCGTGAATCCTGCATTAACCTGTATCAAAGGTCAGGTTTATATCAGGGTATGGGATAAACCCTTACCCAAGGAAAATCCATGAAAAAAAACGTTTTTTATCTGATAATCGGATGTGTGGCTCTTATCCTGCTTGCGATATTCTGGTATTCCTTTGAGAACTACTCCTCCGTCTTTTTCATGGCCGCCTTTATCGTTGGTGCAATTGTCATCTATGTGGCATACCGCCGGGTAAGCGATTTTGCGGAGGATGAACGGAGTGCAAAGATCACGGAAAAGGCCGCTTTGCGGACCCTTCAGGTGTTCTGGGTCTGCTTTTGTGCTTTTTCCCTTGGGGCCGTGATGAATCTTCTTTATATCCCAAAGATTCCCCGGGATCACTGGTTTGAGCGTCCTGTTGAATCGTTTGCGATTATTTCACCAAGATCTATAGGGTACATCCAGCTGGGCCTGCTCTGTCTTATGATCTTTTTGTATGTCGGATTCAGGATGTATTATGCGAGAAAATACGGGGATTGGGAGTCCGATGAAGAATAAGATCAAGGTTTTCCGGGCCATGCATGATCTCACCCAGGAAGATCTTGCGAAATCAATCGGGGTTACCCGCCAGACTATTCTTGCCATTGAAAAAGGGAAATATGTTCCCTCCCTGGATTTGGCGTTCAGGATTTCAAGGTACTTCAAGGTAACCATAGAAGATGTTTTTTCTTACGAAGATGAGGATCCCGCAATTCCCAGAACCTGATTTTTTATTGGCAGGTTATGCAGGTACTGGGATTGCAGTTGTGTAATGTCATGCCTCCGGGGTATCCGGCAGCTTTCCGTTTTGTAGCAGCGTGATCCCGATGCATGGATCCGGTTTTTCCGTCGATCTCCCAGAAAGCATATAATACAAAATGTCAAACATAACTTACGTGGTGTTCGGACAATCTGTGTCAACACCTGCAAGAACAGCATACCGGAGCAACCAGGATGAAAACCCCGAAAATCTACTATGCAGCCCTCACCGGATTCTGCATACTCACCCTCTCGATGGGGTTGCTGAGTACTGCGGGATAAGGTGCAGGAAGGAGATGCCGGCTCCGGCGGCCTTTCTCTAAACCACGAAAAGGAGATGGTAACAAGAATTCGCATGCAGATATATCATATACCTCTGTATGCCCCGGAAGCGGGGCAAATGTCATCATTGAGGACAATCGCTGCTGACAGGAATAAATTACCTCTCGCCCCCCGGGTCATGAGTGACTCTTCCACCCGATGAAACCAAGCATGACCCTGGTGGGGCATATAAAAAAGAACCAACGAGCATCAGGAATGATAATGCATGAATCTGCCCGTTTGCAGCACTGTCTAAAAGGCCGGATGTCACAAGAACCTCTTCACCAAAACCAGTAATCCGTAATCCAACAGGTATCCATCACCATGGGGGATAGACCCCCTCGAAATTTTTTTGTTTCTTTTGGAATTTATATCGTAGTGCACGCTATCTCTGCAACGCATTCCTCCGTTATTATGCCCTTGCAAAACCAGAATCCCCTCCGGCTAACCGACAGCGCGACGTTTCTGTACTGTCTCCGGGGGATGGCAGGGTGCCCGGTGTTTTCTCGGATCTGTCAGGACATTTGGGTAACCACCACCTCATGCAGGTGGTAATAAAGCAGGAATGAATAGGATAAACACACATATTTTCAAGAGGGATAATTTATGGCTCCACCGGATTGCCGGTTTACCAACCTTCCCGGGCAGGAGGTTTCCGTCACTGATGATCAGATCCGGTTCATCCGGACCTCATTGCCCTGCCGGCAGATAACCGGGGTTCCTGAATACCATTTTGACGATATCCGGCCCGATGACCGGGTGCTGGATGTCGGTGCAAATATCGGCGCTTTCAGTATCCGGGCAGCCCGTCGGTCCAGTCATGTTGTGGCAATCGAGCCGGTAACAACGGATCTCCTTATCCGGAACGTTGCGTTGAACCATTCTCCGACCCGGGTAATTTTTGGGGCACTTGGTACCGGGGAACCGACCGAGATCGTCTGGGATGACTGTCGGGTAATTTCTCCTACATTTCCTTTAAAAAAACTTCGGGAACTTGCAGGAGGTTGTGACTTCTTAAAGTGTGACTGCGAGGGAGCAGAATGGAAAATCAATCCCGATGAACTGGCAGGGATAAGACGGATCGAGATGGAACTCCATATCCCACCAATCTGCGAGCCACCGGAATCCGGGCTGCTCGATTATATCGGTGAGCACTACTCATTTACCCTCGACCGAAATCCCGTCCATGCAGCGCTTGGCGTCATGGGTATATTGCACGCCGTCAGGAATTGATATGATGCTATTTGATTAGGCAGGTAATCATACCACAGGATCAAACCCGGGCTTGAATTTCTGCCTTAATTAAAAAAGGAATGTTCCCTGCAATTTCCTTATGCTACGTGCGGTTCGCAGGCAGTCGCCGGAATCCGGGCTGGAACGGATGGTTCTGGTTGGGGGTAGTGTTTTGCATTTTTCTTTTTTGTCAGCCACGTAAGATTGCCCTCAACAAATCCGAATGATTCCATGTAAAGGACACGGATCTCTTTTGGAATGGCAGCGGTATTGGCATCTTTCGGGACGAGGAGATAGCTTCCCTTGTATGCACGGTTCCCGTTCAGTGTTGCAGCAACAGTGTCCACGGCAAGAACCGATGGCTCTTCATCGTAGGAAACAGCAAGGGCAACCATCTCTTTTCTCCCCCGGACTTCCCGCTTAAGAATACAGGTCATCTCCTGAAAGGGTGAGGTAGTCGGGCGGCATTCCCATCCGTCACAGTCCCTGAAATGTGCACGGATCTCTTTTTGTGCAAAAGTCTGCATTACATCTTGTGCTGAACCCATGTTGATCATTTCAAAATTGTTGGTCTAACCATATAAGTTTTGGGAATGTTGTTTATTCCAAAATCCAATTAATAAGAATATGTTTACTTGGGAAACCCGCATGAGAATTTTTGCGAGGGTTCTGGTGTGGCCAATACCAGATCCCTCCGAAGTGTACAATCTGCTGTAAATTTTTAACACTGAACATAATGAAAATATTAAAGAAAAATTGTTAAATAACATCGAAAGCGATTGATCCATACTACGATAGCCTGCATGCCGGGCATTTCGAGGTTGTCCGAATGAACCATCATCCCGCAAGAACCGATCATCGCGTAACGTTGTTGTTAACCTGTGCTGCGGTTATCGTCACATTCTGCTGCATAACCGGCTGTTTAAACAGCTTCGGCTCATCACCGGCAACAAATGAGTCTTCATGTGTTTCTACCGATGTAATCATACCGGTCAGTTCTCCCTCGTCAATCACGTACACCAGCAGCATGCAGAAGGCTGGTTCACCGGTTGGTATCATGCAGGGCCTTGTCATCAAGGACCTGAACGGGAAGTTTGATCCTCTGCTTGCGGAAAGCTGGGAGGTATCCGGTGATGCAAAGACCTGGACGTTTCATCTCGTAAAAAATACAACCTGGAACGACGGTGTCCCGTTTACCTGCTCCGATGTGAAGTTCACCAACGACTACATGAAGCAGTATAACCTTACCCTGGGGTATGTTTTAAGCGATGTACAATCGGTGAACTGTACTGATGAGAACACCGCAGTATTCACACTCAGGACTTCGTATTCCGGGTTCCTTGACCAGATCTCGCGGACCCCGGGTATAACCATCTCTCCTAAACACATCTGGGAAAATATCACCGATCCGCAGCACTACCGGGACTCAAAGTTTGTCGGGACCGGGCCGTTTGTGTACGTCCAGAACGCCCCCGGGTATGTCCAGCTCAAGCGCAATGATAATTACTACGGCAAAAAAGCAAACATTACCGGGATCGTGTTAAAGACGATCACCAATGCGGACAGTCAGGTCCTCGCGCTCAAAAACGGCGAGATTGATGTCGTCTCCGATCTTACACCTGCTGTAGCACAGAGTCTTGCCGGTGAGAAAAACATTGCAGTCTACGCGATCAACGACACCGGGGCATACGAGGTTGCGTTCAACACCGCACAATATCCGGCAAACATCACGGCATTCAGGCAGGCGATGAGCCATGCGGTCGACCGTGACACGATCAGTTCCATCTTCGGGACCGGTCGGCCGACCGAGACGACATTTTTGATCCCGAGCCTTGCCGGGAACTATGTCAACCCGGCTGATGTCGGGATGTACGATTACAACCTCACGAAAACAGCAGAGATGCTAAAGACCGCAGGTTTTGTCAAAAACAGCGATGGCACTCTCATCGGGCCTGACGGTCAGCCTGTCTCGATAATCATGCCGCTTGGACCCAAAGGCGGCGACGGCAACCAGAAGATCGTTGCCGTCCTCAAAAACGACTGGGCAAAACTCGGCATTACCTTAACGACGCTCTCGTACGACGACCAGAGCCAGTATAGGAAAGCGGTCAACAAGTACCCGGTCTTTATCGATGCATTCCCGGTCCAGCTCCATGACGACCCCGATGCGCTGGTAAACTTTGCGGTAACGCCGATGCAGGAATCGAATTACTATAACTTCAATAACGCCAGCTACAACACGCTGGTTTCGGAGATCCGCAACACTCCCAACCAGACCGAAATAACCGAACTGGGATACCAGATGCAGGATATCCTTGCACAGGAAGTCCCGACTGTTCCGGTCGCAAGCACCGATACTCTCGTTGCGTACCGGATCGACCGGTTCACCGGATGGGACATCGGCCCCGGCTACCACAGCATTACCGATCCACAGGTCCTTGTCAACCTGACACCGGTCCAGACTTCATAACCCCAAATTTTAATTCTGGCGAAAACAGATGCGCTGGCTGGCATTTCACGATAAAACCGGAATGATTACCCGAATAAGTCCAGAACGACATGACGTTCATGGGTCGGGGGAATTACCATGATTAGTGGGAGATATCTCCTGCGCCGGCTCTGTTACAGCGGCGCATCGTTCATTGTCTGTGTCACCATCACGTTTTTCCTCCTTCACCTCATGCCCGGGGATTATATCACCAATTACCTCCTCTCGCTCTCGAATACCGTCCCCAAAGAGACCGTCGCCCAGTTTTATCAGCAGTTTGGCCTTGACCGCCCGGTTCCCGAACAGTATGTCCTTTACCTTGTAAACATCGTTCAGGGCAACTGGGGATATTCCTACGCCTACGGCCTTCCCGTTTTCCCGATGATTGTTGAAAAACTCTGCTGGTCGCTGATCCTTCTTCTGCCGGCAACTATTCTGGGTATCCTGACAGGTACGGTAATCGGAGCCTGGTCCGGCTGGAAATCCGGGGGGAAAAAGGACCTTGCCATCTTTAATGTGATGATCGTAATACGCGCCATCCCTGAATTTTGGTGGGCGATCATGGCCGTCATGATCTTTGCTTTTTATTTGCAGTGGTTCCCGCTCGGAGGATATGCAAGCATCAGCGTCCTTTCCACCGGCCTTGATTATACCGATGTCCTGTATCATGCGATCCTCCCGATCACTCTCATGACGTTTTTTATCGCGACCGGGAACTACTACGTCATGCGCAATTCGATGATCGCGGTCATCGGTGAGGACTACATAACAACCGCCCGGGCAAAAGGTCTTGATGAGCGGACGGTACTCTGGCGCCATGCGCTCAAAAACGCCCTCCTTCCCATGGTCACCATCACGACATTCCAGGTCGCCGGGATCATCATGGGAAACGTCTTTATCGAGACTGTATTTTCCTGGCCTGGCATCGGTTTTCTTACGACCGAAGCGCTCACGCAGCGCGACCTCCCGCTGCTCGAAGGGATCTTCCTTCTCGATTCCCTCATGACCATCGGCGCCATGCTCCTTGCCGATATCCTCTCCTCAATAATTGATCCCCGGATCAGGATGGGTAACGATGAGTAGGAAAGCAATTTTCTGGATCAGCATTGCCGTACTTTGTTTTTACATCATCGTCGCTCTCGCCGCCCCGTTGCTTGCACCTGACGGACCCTATGCGATCACCGGTAAACCTCTCCAGCCACCGGATGATTCTCATATCTTTGGCACAAACGAGGTCGGCCAGGACATCTTTGCCCAGCTCGTGTACGGCGCGAGGATCACCCTTCTCTTTGGGTTCTGCTCGGCCCTCCTTGCCGTTTTCATCAGCACGAGCATCGGGATCATCATCGGGTATTACGGTGGGCTTGTCGATGAGATTGTCTGCCGGGTGATCGATGTGATCATGCCCATCCCGATGTTTGTCCTGTTAATCGTGCTTACTACCTTTTTTTCCCCGGGAGTTCTCCAGGTCAGCCTTCTGATGGGACTTCTCGGGAGCGTGCATGGTGTCAGGATGATGCGGTCACAGGTACTTTCGGTTGCCCAGACCAGTTTTGTCGAAGGCGCAAAAGCGGTCGGTGCATCGGATTTCCATATCATGTCCCGGCATATCCTTCCCAATGTCATGCCCATAGTGATGGTCAAGTTTGTCACCCAGTCCCAGCGGCTCCTCCTGATGGGTGTCGGCCTGAGTTTTATCGGCCTGTGGGATACCTCGACCATTGACTGGGGGACGATGATCCAGAATGCATACTCCCAGGGCGGCCTTGCACTCGGGCTCTGGTGGTGGATCCTGCCGCCCGGCATTGCGGTCATCGGAATCTCCCTTGCGCTTGCGATGATCGGGTATAGTTTCGAGGAAAAATTCAATCCCCGGGTGGGGGTGAACCGGCTATGATGCAGCGGGTGCCATATAATCCTGTCCAACCGGAGAATTATCAAATGGAGGAAACCGTATGGATCTGATCCGGATCTCCGGCATTTTGGTGATTTTTTCCACCCGGTCCGAATCGATCCGGGCAGTGGACACTATCGATCTTGTAATCCGTGAAGGGGATACCATTAGCCTTATTGGAGAATCGGGCTGCGGGAAGACCGTGCTCGGGATGGCAATCCTGGGGCTTCTCCCGGTAAATGCCGGGATCCGGGGATCGATTCTCTTTGGAACGCAGGATCTCCTTGTGCTTCCCGATATCGAGATGCAGCGGATCCGGGGAGACGAGATCGCCATGATCTCCCAGAATTCGGC
>JBAZFZ010000014.1:0-43303 GCA_041653075.1 Methanoregula sp. | reverse complement strand
TGTATTGTCCTGTATACCAAACGGAAATGGATCCTTTCAAAAGTGAGAAAGCAGCAGTGAGGGGCGCGGTATGACCCAAACCCCACCATTGATCCAGCTTGCCGATGTGACCAAGACGTATCACCTTGAGAGCGGAGATTTTACCGCTCTCAAGAGCGTGTCGCTTGACATCCAGGAAAATGATTTTGTGGCGATCATGGGCCCGTCGGGGTCCGGGAAATCGACGATGATGAACCAGCTCGGCCTTCTGGATGTCCCGACTTCGGGGACCCTGTGCATCTCCGGCAAAAACGTTGCGAAGATGTCGAGCCTCGAACGGACCCACATGCGCCGGGATATGATCGGGTATATCTTCCAGAAGTTCTACCTGATCCCCCTTCTCTCGGCATACGAGAACGTCGAGTACCCGCTGATCCTGAAATACAAAAAGCGTGACACTTCGGGCAGGGCGTCCGAACTTCTCGCTGAGGTCGGGATCGATGCCGAGAAAAGTGCTCACCGGCCAAACCAGTTGTCCGGTGGCCAGCAGCAGCGGGTCGCTATCGCCCGGGCGCTGGTGAACGACCCCAGGATCCTGCTCTGCGATGAGCCGACCGGGAATCTTGACCGCAAGACCGGGCACCAGATCATGGATATCCTCTGTAACCTCCAGCGGGAGGGAAAAACGGTGATCCTTGTTACCCATGACCCCAAGATCGCTGAATACGCAAACAGGACCATCCGGCTCGATGACGGGGAAATCGTGGAGGTATCATGAAAATCGGCGATATCTTCTTTGAGCTGTCCCTTCGGAGCGTCAGGCTCAACTTTACCCGGTCCATGCTTGCCGCTATCGGTATCGTTATAGGGGTCGTCGCTATCTCATCCATGGGGATGCTTGGGACCAACATGCAGCTCGAAGTTAAAGAGCAGCTGTCGTCAAGCGCCAATACCATCGTTATATCTGCGGATTCCATACGGATGGGGCCGCCAGGTACTACACCTTCATCCTCGTCCTCAAGTATCTCCAAAAGCCAGCTGACAAAAATCAAAACTGTTGTCGGGGAGAATGGAACGGTTATTCCGATATATTCAACAAATTCTGAATTTACCCTGTCATCTATTCCTGGCAGAGCATCGATCTATGGTCTCGATCCTGATGACATCACGGAATTCCTTACCATCAATGAATCGTATGATGAGGGAGGTGGAACAAATATCGAGGGAGTAAATGAAGCCCTTGTCGGTGCAACCGTGGCGGAGAACTTCGGCCTGAAAATCGGCAGCCGTATAAAAATCGGCTCGTTTTCCTCATCAAGCCGGCCGGAAGTACGCGTTGTTGGTGTTCTCGAAGAACGAGGTACCGTTGTTGATGGGGTCTCTACAGACAATGCAATCATTGTCAACAGCAAGTGGTATACCAACCAGTACGGCAATAAAGACGAATACGATCAGGTCAATGTCATCGTAAAAGACACCGATGATATCCCGGATATTGAAGAAGCACTTGATGCGAAACTGAATACAAATTTAAAATCCCCTGCAGTCAGGATATCCGATGCCTCATCACAGATTGAGACGGCGACTTCAACGCTCAGTACGGTAACGACATTCATCATGGCAATCGGCGGGATATCTCTTGTGGTTGCTGCGGTGAGTATCTTTAACGTGATGATGATGTCGGTAAACGAACGGATCCAGGAGATCGGTATCCTGCTTTCCATCGGGACGGAACGCGGAGAAGTCCGCAGGATGTTTGTGTACGAAGCATTTATCCTCGGGCTCCTTGGTGCCGTGATCGGAGGTGTATGCAGCCTGATTATCGGGTATTCTGTTGTGGATGCCATGATCGGCACCACGGATTACTTCTTCATGTTCGACAGTATTATCTATGTTCCGATCGGGATGGCGATTGGTATTGTGGTCTGTGTTATTTCCGGGGTCTACCCGGCATGGAAAGCATCCAACATGGACCCGATCGATGCGCTCAGAAGCGAATAACCCCATTAGATCCGATTTTTTTTTTGCAAGTTTTGAGATGATATATACGGTCCGCAGTCGGTATTTGTGCAATGTGGAGAGAAGAGTACGGTGAATTTCCAAAACTGTATTATTATTCCCTGAAAGTTCAATAAAACCTGAACCCGGGTAATATTTTCACACAGGATATGACGTGAATATAAGATATTCCGCACAGTTCATGGTCATTGATGAACTGCTGATTCAGTCAGTGTTCATCAGGTGGTGATTGCACATAGCGGGATACGCTTGAACTCTGCATATTGTTATACTCTCTAAAGCAATCCATCAAACCACGGTTCAGGGAAACCAGGATCACAAATTTTCCCCCTGGTATGCAGGTTTGAGGATCTGGTACTGCGGGTATCCGGAATAACGGGGTATCCTGTTATTCCCGGAAAAAAAAGCAGGAAAATGATGATTGCACAAAAGATCAGGAAAGTCAGAATAAGGCACAAAACCCCGATAGTAAGGCAAAAACCTAAAAAACCAGAGCTTTCATGATGTGAGAAAACTCTTCGGTCCCCAACAAATCTCCTTGGTATATATCCGGGGCCGCTTTTGTATTATGTCGGGTCGGAGCAAGATGGATGGGCCAGAGAAAATCCTGCAGTACCCCATACATCGACCGGCCCGTGCATTCTATAATTTTCTCATCAACCTCATTTTTTTGGTAGTGACTCCCTAAAAAACCTGGTAATTCCTATTATCAACAGGGTTGTTAAAATAATGCATTTTTGGTTTTTAAAACAGATTTACACGATTGGAGATCGAAAATACGTCATTTAACTTTCCAAAAAAGGGACTTTGAACCTTTTTAAATTGCATCCTTATCGTAATAGTAAAAACCCAACGGCAGATACATATTTTGATCACCCATACAATTTGTCAAAACAGATAACAAATGAAAATCTATTTTACCTACCTAGTATTACTAAACATTATAATTGTAACAATTGTGTTCGGTGAAATCATGCATATACCTGATGCGTTTATCCCGATTTGGCAGGGTGGGATCTATTGGATCATTGCCCTGATCTTTGTAGCGCTTGCCCTGCGGTGGGCAAAAAATGAGATGAGCGAGGAAAAGCTGCCTCTTGTTGCGGTTCTTGCAGCTGGAATCTTTGCCCTCCAATCCTTTAACCTGCCGGTTTCCATGGGAACAAGCGGGCACCTTGTTGGTGGAGCACTTGCAGCCATTATCCTTGGGTCACCCTTTGCAGCAGTATTTATTCTGACACTGGTTCTGATTGTGCAGGGTGTATTGTTTGGTGATGGTGGCATTACCACCATGGGAGCAAACATCATCAACATGGGTGTGATTGGTGGTTTTGTCGGGTTCTATTCATTCAAAGGACTCATGAAAGCAACAAAAAATATGCCGGTTTCCGGGTTTATCGCTGCGTGGCTGGCCTGCCTTATTCCGGCGCTTGCATGTGCTGTTGAGATGTTTATTGCAGGAACGTTCCCCTTAAGGGAAGGCCTGATTGCCATGGGGCTTTACCACGCTGCCATTGGGGTTATCGAAGGAATTGTGACCGTTGCAGCGATCTACCTCATCATGAGAGTCCGTCCTGACCTTGTGGATACCACATTGACCAAAACTACAGGAGCTAAAGCAGCATGATCGACAATAAAACCTTCCTTATTGGGGGTATCATTGTTGCCCTCCTTATCGGCGTTGTCGCAGTGTTCCTTGCATCCGGGGATCCTGACGGTCTTGAAAGCACCGCACTCATTGTCCAGGGAGAAAAGACCCTGACGGGGGATACTCCAGCAGATGCGGAAATCCAGGAAGACCTGTCAGGAAAATTCTCCTACACCTCCCCCATGCCGGATTACTCATTAGGTGAAAACATGGGTAGTGTTGGAGGAATTATTGCTATCGTGGTCGGAACGATCATTGCGTTCGGCGTAGTTCTTGGGATCGCGTATGCGATCAAACTGGCCGGAAAGCCGACCAAATAAAACCAACACCCATTTATTTCTTTTCAGCATATTCCGTACGTTCATGCATCTCATTGAAACCCGCGATCTCTGTTATACCTATCCTGGGAATGTCACTGCATTAGATCACATCAATTTCATTGCTCCACGGAATGCGAGAATTGCCGTGATCGGTTCAAACGGTGCCGGGAAAAGTACGCTCTTTAAACATTTCAACGGAATATTCCAGCCAACATCAGGTTCAGTACTCATCCGTGGTGAACCAATAACCAAAGTAAACCGAAGGGAAATACGAAAATTCGTTGGTCTGGTTTTCCAGAACCCGGATGACCAGATCTTCTCACCCACCGTGGAACAGGACATCGCGTTTGGCCCGACCAATCTGGGCCTTGATGAAGAGACAATCAGTCATCGGGTTCACGAGGCGCTCAGGGTTGTCGGTATCGAGCATCTTGCCGGGCGTGTTCCCCACCACCTCAGCGGAGGAGAGAAAAAACGGGTGGCAATTGCCGGGGTTATTGCAATGGAACCGGAGGTTCTCGTTCTTGATGAACCGACTGCAGGGCTCGATCCAAGAGGCGTGGCAGACTTAAACGAATTTATCAATTCACTCACGTCAAAATACGGAATGACCGTTATTTTTTCTACCCATGATGTGGCCCTTGTACCCGAGGTTGCAGATTACATATACGTGATGGATAAAGGAAAGATCGTTGCCCAGGGAAGCGTTCGGGAAATATTTCTCCGGCCTGATATGCTCAGGTCAGTCCGTCTGGATGTTCCGGTCCTGCCGCGACTGATGAAATCGCTTCAGGATCATGGAGTGGAGGTATCGATGGCATATACCTATTCAGAGGCAGAGCAGGAACTGCTTCACGTGTTTGGCAGATCTCCATGATTGAGGCACTCTTCCAGATAGAACGCGACGCCTACAAGGACAGCTTTATCCACCGGATAGATGCCCGGGTAAAAATTATAGTCTGTTTTGCAGCAGTCATTGCCCTTGTTTCGGTCCCGTATTCCACCATGATATATACCGTTGGTGCGGTATTTTTTCTCCTGTTTATTATTCTCTGGCTTTGCACACGATTGCCGGTTTTTGGCTACCTCCAACGCTTGATGGCAATTGTTCCCCTCTGGGGGATCATCATTTTTTTCCAGATCTTTTTAAAAAACAAATATTACACAGACTATGATGTCCTTTACTCGCTGCCGTTTGGGATCACCATCTATGCACAATCCGTGGAATTTGCAGTTATCCTGCTGGTAAAATTTGTTCTCTGTATCTCATTCATCATCCTTTTGTCATCTACGACAAAAATGCAGGACATGCTTGAAGGTGCGACAAGACTTGGCCTTCCCGCAGAGTTTGCCCTGGCACTCGGGATGATGATCCGTTACCTGTTTGTATTCGGCTATATGTTCCGCAAAATGAACGAGACCCTCAAAACCAAATGTTTCGATCCATTTGACCGACAGTTGTCGTACCGGTATCGTCTCCGCCAGATAGGATACATGATCGGCACGATGTTTATCAGGTCCTACGAACAGGGTGAGCGGGTATATATCAGCATGCTGTGTCGGGGATATGGACGAGAGAGTTTCCTGTTTGTCAAAAAAAAGCCGCTTGATCGGAAAAACCTGGCATTTCTTTGTGCAAACCTGGCATTTATCATTGTACTACCGGTCACGATCTGGTGGACCACTTTCCGGTTATTCTGAAGAAATTCCTTTTTGTTCTGACATAAAAAATCCGCTTTTCCATTTCGACCAGTATAAACAGGCCGACCCGTTAAACCGACATTCCGCAGATCTTTTTTCAAGAATACGAATTTACCCGCTCCGGTCCAAGCAACCGTTAAATTTGGTAGTGGCCGTCTTTACAACTGAATATGATACGACAAAAATTCACCCCACGACCAGGCATGATCAGAAATATTCTCAATCATCGCCGGAGTATTTCGGCTATTTTTTTTCAAATTAATGAAATTATTAACGAACTGAAAAAGATTCAGCGCATCAATACACGACCAGACCGACTTTGAAAACGAAGCAGTTTTTCTCGCGAATCTGCTCATTCTCTGTCGGATTTTATTATTATACCCCTCAACGATTGAAGTTGAAATTGAGCAGATCGACGGATTACCCCAGATAGCAGTTCGGATTATCTCGACCAATCGGTTATTCTCTTTTCTTTTGATAACCTGCCCATAATCGAGACAGGATTCACAGTATAGATTTGCCAACGTATCGATGTACTGCGAATTGCCGTCAGTTGAAACGATAATTTTTGTTTTTGGATTTGGCAACTGGACTCTTTTAAAAACATAATCGAGAAACCGGGCGCAGGTATCCGTCGATCGCTTTCCCCCGCAATGAGCGATCAACAACCTGAATCGCTTTTGACCGCGGTATAAACTCAAACGTCTCCGATGCCATCTTGATCGGGATCTTCACAGTTCTTGTTTTTTTTGGATGAATGTCCAGATTTCATCCAGTTCAACCCGACCCGGTACAATGTTCCGAAGATAATATTCGTTCAGGATCTCTGCATGTTCCCCGATGAGATGATAATACCGGGATACCGTATCCCGGTGATGGCCGGTTACACGTCCAACTCCCCGAATCGAGGTTTTTTCCAGATTGTGTTTACAGATTAACTCAACGCTCGAACGGTCCAGACGTGAATTGTACAGCGGCGTATTTTTGGTTTCGATGAAGTATTTCCCGCAATGCTTGCACAAATATTGTTGATTTCCCGCACAATTCCGACCATTTTTTAATATGTCTTTCCCGGTTTCTGTCAGGTAATAGTGACAGTCGGGGTTTTGGCAGGTTATTGTGGTGGTTCAACGGGGTCGTGACATAATTCCTCATTTCTCCGGATCTAAATTATATTTTCCGTACCTTATCGGCGGGTTGATTCTCAGTTGAATGGTCCGCCACTACCCAAAATCCCCATCTTGTGAAATTCACAAACACTCTAATAACCTCGAAGCGCGATAGGATATATTGTTAAGATTACCGGGGTAAACCTGCCATGACCAAAAATCCGGGATCCACCGAAGAGATCCTTTCTGCTACGCTCGACCGGTTGCACGATCTCTACCGGGAGAACCGGATTCGTCAGGGGAAAACCTGGAAGATCGCAATAAAACCCCGGTGGAATGCAGTGGCCGGTTCCCGGGATGAGTGCGGACTTGCCATCAACTGCGCCGGGATTGGGTGCATTTATGGCACGGAAGGCGAGCAGCGGCTTCTCAACGCAAAGTCTCACCTTGGTACACCCCTATTTGATCTTGCTGAAACCGGGATAGCTGCCGAAGATCCGCTCACGAGGTCAATGGGTATCGCGGCACTCAGCGCTTTGTCGCAGAAGTTTCTTGGATGCCGGGGAATCCGGAACCGGGGATTTCTCTCGCAGTGCTGGAAGACCGGCGATGAGTTTATCCGGAATTACCCGGCGATCTCGCACGTGATCAATCTTGATGACACTGTCGCTGTTGCCGGGTACGGCGGCCAGGTTATCCCGCTCCACAACTGGTGCCGCAGGCTCCATGTCGTCCATCTCAACCTCCCCGAAACGTTTGAGAGCGTTGTAATCGATAAAGAGTCGACAAACCTGCCAACAAATATTGAGTGGCACCCGGACGGCAGCGAAGAGCTTGTGATCGGCAGGGCGGATGTTGTCCTTTTGAGCACATCGACGCTTGTCGATAACAGTTTTAGCCGGCTCATGGCAGCAGCAAAGAACGCTCGTCTTATTGGAATCTACGGCCTTGGCAGTTCGCTTGTCCCGGATGCTTTTTTTGAGCGGGGGATCGATCTCTTCTCATCGTTCCGTATTACCGAACCGGGGCCTTTTATTGTCGGGATGGAAAACGATTACGACATGGAATCGTCCATGAAAGCCGCACAGAAACAATACCTTATGATGCGGCCCGAGGCCGATATCGGTAGTTCGCCAATCACCGCATTCCTCAGGCACGCAGATTTATCCGGTGACGGAAAAGGGATGCCGGCCCGGTGAGCTTTTCTTTCCCTGGCTCATCGGGTGCGTTATGAGTTCACCGGAATGTGTCCGCCGACTTTTTCCCCCTCCCCGATTTGAAAGATATTAAGCATCTGACCCTGACAGGTAATCCTTCGGGCAGGGTCGCTCCCAAGTTTCACCCCCGGTTTTCCGGCAATTGTTTCAGGTAACTGCTGTGTTCACACCGGTCCCACGATCCGGATGAACACGATTGAATTCATTGCTGTAAAAAAACGCCCGAAACTTTTTCCCGGCTTGTTTTTCCTCACGGTTTTCAAAACCTCAACGATGTCAGCATTTCTCCGGATCCGGTCCCGTTCAGGATGCAGACAAAACGGGGTAAAACCCCACCGTTTGCTCTGGCAACCGCGAGGCTCGTATTCTCCTGACCTTTAAAATGAAACCCGAACGGTACAACAAAACACCCTGCCTGTGCCGCACGCATTAGTGCGACGAAAAAACCTGCAAAAAAATAAAAAAAGATAACGCCGGTATTACATGCCCGACATCTGTCCGGATGCAGAATTTTTAGACTGCCTGACCATCATATCGTCGATACGGATAAGCATGATAGCCGTTTCGGACGCGCTCTGGATGGACTGGCGCTTGGACCGGAGCGGTTCGAGTACACCCTCATTGAACATATCGATGACTTCACCGGTGTAGACATTGAGACCGGCGGTTTTTTCCCCTTTTGCATGGGCGTTCTTGAGGGAAACCAGCTTGTCGATCGGGTTGTACCCGGAGTTTTCCGCAAGTGTCCGGGGGATTGATTCAAAAGCCGTCGCATAGCCTTCGATAGCGAGCTGGGCCCTGCCGCCGACGGTTTCTGCGTAATTTCGAAGCTTCATGAAGAGTTCGGTTTCGACCGCACCGCCGCCCACAACGTATGTACCATCTTCGATTGCATCCATAACGACACGGGTGCCGTCAACAACCGCACGCTCCAGCTCTTCAAGAAGATAGTCACTTGTTCCCCGAAGAAGGATGCTGACGGTTTTGGGGTTCCTGCACCCGGATATCCGGGTGATGTCGATATCGGGGTCCTCTTCGACAGATTCTGCAAGCCCGAGATCCTCTGCGGTCAGGGATTCCGGCTTGTTGACGATGTTTGCATGCAGGGCACGTGCAGCATATTTGAGATCTTTTTCCGGGACATCCTCGATCGCAAATACCCCATGCTTTGCAAGGAAGAACTGGACCGGGTCTGCGATACCCTTCTGGCAGAGCACGACATTTGCGCCGGAGGTTACCACGGCATCGGCCAGTTTCTTTAAGGTATCCCGCTCCTGTTCGGAAAACAACGTGAGCTGATCGGCGGTCGTGATTTTGATCTTTGCCTTGACCTGGGTTTTTGTTATCTCCATTGGGGCTGCAATCAGGGCGACTTTGGCGTTGGTGACCTTCTTTGGCATGCCTTCGCTGACACGCTTCTTGTCAAGGACAATACCCCGGACGAGCTCGGCGTCATTCATCGATTTGCCCTTCTGCTTCTTGATCATCACGTCATCTTCATCAGCGACATATTTTCCATTTGTCTTTTCTGTGATGGCCATGACCGCATCCACGATGATACTATCAAGTTTTTCCTTGACCGATTCGATCGATTTCCCGGTGATTGCAGTGTTGGCAACTTTAATAAGTGTCTTTCTGTCAGTCGGTTCGACCCTGAACGAAAGGGAGTTTGTGATCTGAAGGGCTTTTTTCATACCCAGACGGTATCCCTGGGAGATCACTGTAGGGTGGATTTTCTGTTCGAGCAGTTTTTCTGCCTGTTCCATTAAGGCACCGGCAATGACAACCGCAGTTGTAGTTCCGTCTCCGACCTCGTCATCCTGGGTCATTGCGACTTCAACCATCATCTTTCCGCCGGGGTGCTGGACTGCGATTTCGCTTAAAATGGTCGCGCCGTCATTTGTAATGACAATATCCCCGGTTGAGCCGACAAGCATCTTATCCATGCCCCGGGGGCCAAGGGTGGTCCGGACTGCGTTTGCTATTGCCTTTGCAGCCAGAATATTCGAGTGCTGGGCCTCTTCTCCGCGACTTCGTGTAGTACCCTGGCTGAAAATAATAATTGGCTGTCCGCCAAGCTGTTGTGACATTTCAAACCTCAAGATCTTTTATGTATTTTGGTCTCTTATTCCGGCAAAGCCGTTTTTAATCCCAACCTGCTGCACATGGTGCCGGAGACTCGCGACAGTTTTTTTATAATCGCTTCCCCACAGGGATCATTTTTCGGGGATGCCGCTCCATGGTGGCCGGTAATACCGGTTCACGTTGATATGCCTGCGATGGGCAAGACTTGCTTTGTCACCACATATGTCTATCTGTAGTCCGGGTTAACGGGAGCCCGGATCCGGACACCGGTTTTCCCTCTCTTTGCTCCGGGCGATAGGGGTTTGTCCTCATAATGCAATTTTCCGGTTAGGGTTTATGTTCGTGTAATCCCGGGTTGATGGCATTCGTGTGTGAGTACTCACGGAAATTGGTAAACTCCCACTTTGTTGCAACCTTTCACCAGTTACCGTATCGGGGGTTGTTTAAAAACGTGCGACAATGGGTGAAACGGGATTTGATTGTTTATACAGAATCGAAAATCAGGGATTTCAGCGCGCTACAGATCGCCAGATTGCGCCCTGCCCCCAAGGTCAAGATCCGGTGTACCCGGTCTTTTTTCCATGTCCCGACGCGATCCTGATGTACGTGTGCCCCCGTGAAGCGCTGCACATCTTAAGAATAACCGGTATCCGGACATCCGATCCTGTGGATCCCGTGGACGTTTACTAATCCCCGAATGTGTTACCCCGCAGGACAAGCATCGGCTGAAGGGTTATGGATTTGAACCTGTGCTGGTATGAAAAACTCCAGTTCTGTGATGGGATGTTTGTTTTCCTGTTCAACGTGGACCCACCGGATCGCAGGGTCTGTAGAAACTGATATGAACCGATCCGGCTCACTCCCAAATAAAGAAAATCAAAAACGCAGGTTCTCTTTTTTTTTATTACGTGAGTATGTTGATCTTATTGATTTTCAGGGAAACCCTCCGTATTTCGCAGGGATTCGTTAAGACCGGTGATATTTTTTCACGGGTCTTTTGATGAACTATCACAATCCGGAGGAGGCCCCGGCAAAGGGGGCAACGACACTCCTGCCGCAGCCCAAACAAGTGTCAATCGACTAACGCAATGATTTCACCAGACATCAAAATATCAAAAAATATTTTCTCGTTTACAGGACGCTTTCGAGTTTTTGCTCGAGAACATCAAGCCCTCTTTTGATGTCTTCAAGGTTCTTGCCCCCCGTGAGGATAAGTTTTCCTGAAGAGAAGATAAGAACCACAATTTTTGGGTCTTTGATCCTGTATACAAGCCCGGGGAACTGTTCGGGTTCATACTCGATATTTTCAACATTGAGCGTGACGGTTACCTTGTTGAGATTGATGTATTTGCCAAGTGCGTATGAACAGACCATATTGGTGATCGCAACTTTTGGCACTTTGAGGGTTTTAATACCCGCTTCATTTAACGATTTGATGATAACCGCAAGTCCGTCGGTAAGCCCCTTCTCGTTGCGAATGCCGGTGATCACAATTTTTCCTGAAGAAAAGATCAGGCACGCAATCTTTGGATCCGCGATACGATAGACTGCACCGGGAAATCGTTTCTTATTGAGTTCGCAGTTCTTGACCTTACTTGACAACTCAGTAAGATCCAGGGAATCGGCTATAACTCCGGAAGCAACGATGTTCTCAATTTTTAAGGATTCATACGTTTTATCAGCCATCTCTTCATTCTATGACGTTCGCTAAAGCATAAGACTAATGGAGAACCTTTATGACCTGTCATTATTTGCCGGTTTTTCCGGGTATATATCTGCATTGTTAAAAAAAGTCGGACACCCAGGCAGATCGAATGAAATTGTCCGGATGGCGATTTCTCACGTTTCCGCACATACATCATACTATAAGTTGGGGCAGCATATATCTAACTACATAAACGGTTTTGGGCATAATGGAGATTGTAACGGTCACGGATGATCGTGGAATGGCGATCCATCGCCACCCTGTGAAACCCTTTTTGTAGTATTGATCGATTAATACCAGAAAACCGGTATCTTGCCGGCGTCTGGTAGATCTTTTGGCATTTCGATGAGTAAAACAATGGTTAAGCAAGTTTTAAAAGCGGTAGTTATGGGAACACGCTCCGGATATGTTATCCGGTGGACCTGTCCTGACTGTTATACAGAAAATGTGATTGTCAACAGAACCCCTGCGGAGTTTTACAAGGCTTCCCGGGATTCCGGGTGCCGGGGCTGCAGGAAACGTTCAACCATTTCAACGCCCTGTTTTCATAATTAACAGAAACATTATTTTTTTAAATACTGCAGTCGGACGTAAAACCGGGTTAAAACATCCCATGTGCATCAGTCTGACCCTTTTTTGTTTTGCTGATTAACCGACAGATATAACCGACAGATAGGGAGGGTCAGGGGATACCGGGAATTTTTGGGGTTACGTTTTGGTCAGGCCGAAAAAACCCTGATATCGTGCTTATGTTTCCTGCCCTTGTATCTTTCTTCTGCCGGCATGTAGCATACTTTTACCGCATGTGCCCCGGCGCCGTTACGTTTGCTTTTTATCATCGGGGGTGGCCGGAGAAGTGTCAATTGCCGTGACGCTTACGGACGCTGGCCGGTTGTACGGGAGAGGAAGAGTTTTCGGGAAGATTTGTGAGAGTGAAGGTGAGATTGTGGTAAGATCAAAACAGATCTACCAAAGAGAACGGATTTGCCGGAGATCCTTGTTTCGGTACTGTTCTTATGAGAAAAAATCCCGATACGGCGAAGGGACCCCTATCCCTACGTCCTAAAAAAAAAGAAAAAATTAAAAAAATTTACATCCGGTTATACAGGTGACCCCAGATAACCTGCCCCTTCTTTGTCTTGTGACGTTCACCGGTGTCTCCGATGAAATGGGCAAACCGGGCTTTTGTCCCGTCAAATTCCTGCTCGACCGTTTCGAGGTACTTGAACCCTGGCATCATGACATCGATGGTCCCAAAGACCACGAGGCACCCGTCCACCATCTGGCCGCCAAGCTTGCTCTTCGCATTGCCCTTGATAATGATCCGTCCACCGTCAGCATGCGTGCCGGCATGGACATCGATATCGCCCTCAATAATAATCTCGCCGCCGTTCATGTACATCGCAACATCGCTGCCGGCATTACCCATCACGTGGATCTTCCCGCCGGTCATTCCGCGCCAGTCGCCACGGTAGGCAGCGCCAAGGTAGTTCCCCGCATTTCCTTCGATGATAAGTTCGCCGCCTTTCATCCCGGTCGCGGCAAAGGCCTCGACATTGCCTTTCACCGTCATCTTCCCGCCGGTCATCCATGCACCGGCATAAAGATCGGTGCTGCCCAAAACCTCGACTTCCCCGGCACTCATTTTCATGCCCAGGTATTTGACCTTTTTCACATCGCCGGAAACAACAATTTTTGTATCAGCAGCAGTTACGCCGGCATTCCCGCTCACATCGAAATAGGCGCCAAGCGGGGAGGTCGTGTTTCCTTCATACACGTGCAGGTCTGCGATCTGTGCTGCGGTTTTTCCTGCAAAAACATCGGGGGTGACATTATCTGCTTCAAGGTACAGTGCAGGCGGATTTTTCATGGTAAGAGTAACCGTGTTCATCTCTTTTCCACCTCACTGTGTTGCATCGACCTCTAATGTGAACGGGTTTGGCACGAATGCATGGCCGAGCGCCTCGTAGTTTGCCTGCGTGACACTGTAATACTTCAGAAATTTGTCTGCGATGTCGCGCTTCACCTGAGGGTTTTCGTTTACTTTTGCATGCACCCAGAGCGTCCTTTTGTTACCGGTACTGACGATCTCCCCTTCCCGGACAACTTCGACACCGCGCTTGAAGAGGCGGGAGGCCCGGGCAAATGCGGTCTCAATCTGTAACGGGTCGCTAAACGGCGTGTCCGGGTCGATGTTATAGATTGCAACATCGGCATCCATGCCGGGCGCAAGGCCGCCGCAGATAGACGAGAGGCCAAGGGAACGGGCAGGTCCGGCGCGGGTCATCGCTGCAATCTCATAAAGCGTGAGTTCGCGATCAAGGGTGCTTATGCCGGATGCGGCCCGGACTTTCTCCCGTGACTTAAATGAATCAAGCTTTGATTCCCGGGCTTTCTGCGACATGAGCCATGAGATGACTCTTGGGTACCGGGTAAACGGTCCGGCGTTCGGGTGATCGGTTGTAATATAACAGCGCATCGGGTCTTTTGCAAGAAGAGCAAGTTCGATACCGATTGCCCACTGGATACAGCAGACCGAGATCTTCGGGCTGTACACATAGGGCACGATCCCGGCTGCAGTTTCGAGTTCCACATCGCAGTTTGCCCACTTTAAGTGGTTGAGCTGGGTGAGGTGGTGCTCGAAGGGACCGTCAGCGGTCATCGTTGTTGTCTCGTCAAGCGTCACGCAGCCGAGATCGATGGTGAGGTTCTTTTGATTATTTACCTGGTCCATGACCTCTTTTGCCCCGGACTCAAAGTCGCTCCAGCTCGTTCCCTTGTATGCATGGAACTGCGTATGGGTCAGGTGCAGGACCTGTTCGCGCCCGAACTGGTTTTTGGGCTTGTAGTTTTCTGCAAGCCGGATGGTTTCAAGCGTTGTCGTGTAATTTCCGGGATTTCCCAGATTGTTGGGGTGGACATGGACCGAATGCGGCAGACCGAGATACTCGTTTGCCTCAATAAGTCCCGTGACAATCTCTGCCGGTGTGATCTCAAAGTAGGGTACCGGGTCGTGGACCGAGAGGCAGTTAAGACCCCATGCCCATGCTTCAGTCCCACCGGGGTTTACCACTTTTATCGCGTAGCCCTTGGTTACGGTAAGCAGCCATGCAATGTATGCCGCAGTGTTCTCGACCTCGTGCTGCTTGAGATATTCCATCACAAACCAGTTGTTCCCAAACACCGGGAACGCTCCTTCATCGATGATGGGCGTATCCCGGATCTCTTCATGCACGTGCCGGGCAAAGAGGGGGGGCATTGCTGCTTCCATTGCCGTCGTGTATCCCATTCGGGCGTACTCGTAGCCGGTTTTAAATGTCGTCGGGATCGAGTTCCCGCCGCCCATCCGTTCCATCCCGTGGGTTCTTGTGTTGGTGAAAAGCTTGTCTTCCGGCCGGTAGATGCGGCCGAGGTTTACTTTGGGGCCTGCAATATGCGAATGGATCTCGACCCCCCCGGCCATGACAGTCTTGTGTTTTGCATCGATCACAGTTGCGGCCCTGGAGAGTCCGGTCGACTTTACGATCTTCCCATCCTTTATTGCGATGTCGGCGACATCTCCCTTGATTCCCTGCAGGGGATCAAACACATGGCCGTTTTTGATTAAGTATTCTGCCATGATCAGGCGGCCCCCTTAATAACCCTGAGACGGTCGCGGACCATGGTAAGGAACTGCTCGTCCGTAAGCACGCCCTCGGGGGGATCGACAACTTTTCTTGCATCGATGGGAACGTTGTCCATCCGGTAGCAGTTACCACCGGTCTCAATGCCGTTGAATGCAACCGGTACATGCACCTTTGAAACACCGCTTGTCGGGGTCTGGTGTGGATCGATACAAATCGAGGGGATGCGTGCAATCTGCTTTACGGCACTGATCGGGAAATGTCCGCCGGGGTCGCTTCCAATAATAAACGCTGCATCGACTTCACCCCGGGTTAAAAGGTCGATAGAACTGGTATCGCCCGGATTGTACCGTGCAAAACTCCGGGTCAGGTCAACCGAGTACGGGTACCCGAACTGCCATGCAAGCACTTCCCCGGAACCCGTCACATTGTAGTGGCCCCGCATCGGCATGATTGAGTACTTCGTGTGCTCGTTGAGATCTTTTGTGAGCGCGATTGCCTCATCGATGTTGTGGTTTTTCCCAAGCGTCTGTGTTACGCCCATGCCAAAGAAGATGATCCCGAATCGGCCGCTCTTAAGAATATCCGCAGTCTCACGGATCTTTTCTTTTGGGACTCCGGCAACCGTATCCGGGAGCCATTCTCCTTTGAGCGCAATACGGAGAGCATTCAGAAGTTCGTAGTCCCGGCCCTGCTCGATCTGGATATGAAGATCGGCCATTTTTGCCGTATCGGTGACCCGGGGATCGACAACGATAATCTGCCGGCTCATTTGCCCTTTTCCCGTAAAGAAGCCCCGGGGAAAAATAGAATACCGGGACATGTGCCGGGGGTGGGCATGGGCAGGGTTACAACCCCAGAAGACGACCCGGTCCGCCCGGTTTTTGATCTCCCCAAGCGTACATGAGGGAAGCCCGGCGTCCTGTACAGCAATAAGGGTCGTCCCGTGACAGACTGCCGCCGTGTTGTCAACGCACGCCCGGGCGAGTTCGGCAATCTCGTTTCCAACACTCTGGGTTTCGCAGTTGGTGGAACTCCAGCCATACATCAGCGGTTTTTTTGCATGGGCAAGCATCTGTGCGGCATAATCCGCCGCTTCTTCGTAGCTGATATCTTTCCAGGAATCGTCAGGCTGGCGCATGCGGGGACTGACGAGCCGGTCCTTTGACTGGGAATGCAGGAATTTTTCCGTCCCGATGACACATGCGTTAAATACCGTAAGAATCTTTTTCCCGTCATCGGAGACTTCAACTTCGATATCATCGCAGAGTGTCCCGCAGAATGGGCATACTACATCGGAAATTTTCGTGCTCATTTATAATCCTCCTTACAGGCACGCTCGACAAGTTCGATTCCCAAAATAACCGGCTCATTGATTGCAAGTTCGACTTTTACCGGCGTTCCTTTAAAAGTTGGCATGCCGGTGGAATACGTATTAGGATTTGTTATCTGGTTTGCCCAGGGTCCCATCGGGATAAATGCTAAACCCGGGTGGGGACCCTGCGAGGTTTCGATGGCTTTTACCACAACACTCCCAAACTCACTTGTCACCCGGACGTTGGTATTTTTCCAGACACCCAGTTTTTTCATATCTGCCCTGTCCATCTCTATGATACCGGCAGCGCTTCGATAACTGTCCTTTTCTTTCCCGCTCTCGATGGCGATGCCCTGCTGGATAGTTCGCCCGGAGATCAGGTTGACTTCAATGCTTCCCATGATTGTTCTGTTTCATGTTCTGTGCGGATGACTACATAAAGCCAGTGGATCCAAACCTTATTTGGGCGTAAAACTAAAAACAGCGCATTTTGCGCAGGATTGTAAACACATGCGGTTAACTGTTGTTCCCGGCGGATTCAGGCAACGATTGTTTTTTTTCGGGCATGCGGGAAGAGACCCTTTTGGATACACTGGTTCCATGAGTCCGTCAGCCCGCCCGTGCCAGGGCAATGAATTTACACCGGTGCTGTCGGTTACGGTAATTTTTGGATTGAGAACTATCGCATGCAAATTGTCGTCGGGTTAATGCAGATACATTAACTGTTCATTTTTAGGAACGGGAAAAAAACCTTCATAAAGAACCCGGTCTGATGTTTATCCATACCAAACCGCGCGAATGCGTATGCTCCTGTGCCCGGACCTGCTTACAGGAAACCGGAGTGCCCGAGTACAAGAGGTTCCGGACACCCGGGATTTTTTCAGGTATCCCTGTCCGGGGGAATAATAACCGGATAACCAATACGCCGGAAACATTTTCCAGTGTTGAAATCAAAAAAGAGCGCCGATGATGAATGCATTTTCCGTTCATAATAACGCACGATATCCGGGAATAAAAATTTCACGTGACGGTTCTGTGTGGGAGAACGTTTTATGGTAAAACGGTATCTCACGCTTACCTCTCTTGAGGATGCACTGGATATCCTGTACCGATCGTTTCCCGGTATTCCCGGGGTAAGGAACGTACCGGTGAAAGACGCGGCGGGAACCATTACGGCTGCACCGGTCATTGCCCGGTATTCCGTCCCGCCAATCCATCTTGCAGCGATGGATGGCATTGCGGTAAAAAGCGCCGATACTTCCTGTGCGTCCGACCAGTTTCCCGTGGCAATAACCGATTATGTCCGGGTTAACACGGGAAATATTATCCCGGCCGGTTATGATGCGGTCGTCATGATTGAAGAGGTCTGGATCCACAACGAGCAGTATTTCATACGTTCTGCAGTCCCGTCATGGCAGCACATCAGACCCGCCGGTGAAGATATCGGTGAAACCGAGATGGTCCTCCCCTCACGGCATAAAATACGCCCGCATGAAACCGGCGCCCTTGCCACGTACGGGATAACCGGTGTGGATGTTCTCCAGGTAAAGATCGGTCTTGTCCCGACCGGCAGCGAACTTGTCGATCCCGGGACACCGCCGGCACCGGGCCGGATCGTGGAGAGCAATACCCTGATGGCGGCATCGGTTCTTGGTGCGGCCGGTGCATCCTGCACACGATACCCGATTGTTCGCGACGATCCTGATGAGATCCGTGAAGCGATAGGTCATGCGGCTGATGAGAACGATATTGTGATAGTCTCAGCAGGGTCCTCGGCAGGAACCGCGGATCACACCGCAGATGTGATTGCCTCCCTTGGCGAAGTACTTGTTCACGGGATCGCCATCCGGCCGGGTAAACCCGCGATCATCGGGAAGATCGCGGGAAAACCGGTGATCGGTATGCCCGGATATCCCCTTGCAGCGCTCACCGTCCTCCGCGAGATCGTTCTCCCTCTTCTTTCCAGGTACGGCCTAATCCCGGACGTGCCCGAAACTGTCGAAGGACAGATCACAACAATGCTCCATAAAGATATCGGGATCGAGGAATTTGTTCTTTGTGCGGCAGGAAAAGTCGGTTCCCGCTGGATCTTCTCGCCGCTCTCCCGGGGATCTGCGGTGCAGATGAATGCGGTCCGGGCAAATGCCTATGTTCGGATCCCTGCCGGCAGCGAAGGAACCGAGAAAGGAGAATTTTTAACTGCAACACTTATGCAGCCAAGCCGTCTTGCGGAACAGTCGCTTCTCATCACCGGCAGCCACGATCCGGTCCTTGACTGTCTTTGTGACATGCTCGCGGGCCGGGGAGTCGATCTCCATTCGGCAAACGTGGGAAGCCTTGGCGGGATCGTCTCCCTGATGAATAATGAGTGCCACGCGGCACCTATCCATCTTCTTGCAAAAGACGGGTCTTACAATATTCCCTTCCTGAAAAAGTATCTTCCTTACGAAAATCTTCTTGTCGTTTGTGTCGCCTGCCGAAAACAGGGAATTATCTCCCGGGACGGGATCACCTTTGACGATCTTTCGCGGCACATGTTTGTCAACCGGCAGAAAGGATCAGGCACCCGGGTCCTTTTCGATTTCGAGCTTGCAAAGCGGGGTATCGATCATCAGGATATCCGGGGTTACGAGCGGGAGGTTACCACCCACCTTGCCGTTGCCCTTGCCGTAAAATCCGGGGAAGCGGATGCCGGGATGGGCGTATATTCTGCGGCAAATGCGCTTGGGCTCCGGTTTGTCCCGGTTGCACTGGAGCGGTACGAACTGGTCATCCGTGCCGCATACAAAGATGATCCCCGGATCCAGGCGCTGCTTGAAGCTATCGGGTCAACAGCATTCAGGGAGATCCTGGAAAAAATGGGTGGATATGACACGAGCGAAACCGGCGTATGTCATAACTTCCCGGAGGTCCCGGTCCACGGATTTCGACCAGGATTTTTTTAAAAATCCGTGAATGAACTGGGATGCCCGAAGAACTACCGGGCATTCCCCTTCCCGATACAAAAAAAAACTAAAACCGGATTTTATTTTCTTCGTGCCAGCAGCACAAGTCCACTGCACAGCCCGATTGCGGCAAGGATCGTAACGGTCGGGACCGGCGATCGTGTTGCGGTTGTCTGCGGCACTGCGGTCAGGACTCCGGCTGCTGCGATCGTACTTCCCCCGACAACATTTACCGTTGTCGTGTAGTCCTGGTACCCGTTCATGCTAAGAGTCAGGGTATGGGTACCCTCCGGAATATTGGGGAGGGTCAGCGGCGTGATTCCCTTGTAAGCGTTGTCAAGGAGAATGTTTGCACCCGAAGGCGCCGATGAGATCTGCACCTGGCCGGTTGTATCCCGGGTTGGCCCGGCAGTCACCGGTACAAGGGTGATGTGCAGGTCGTTTATGATCCCGGCAGACACCGTCGATGACTGGGAATAAGTCTGGTAATCCTGCATCCGCAGCGTCACGGTATAGATGCCCGGTGTAAGCTGGTTAATGTACATCGCACCGGTTGTCGGGGTTGTTCCCTGGTAGTTACCGTCAAGGTACACTGCGGCCCCGGCCGGTGTTGAATCGATCTGGAGCGACCCGGTGTCAGAACCCGACGCGGTCAGCACCGCGTTATAATTTGTCGTGTCGCCCGGGTTGATCGTAATGACATTGGAAATATCGTTATACCCTGCCATCTGGATCAGGAGACTGTGCGTCCCGCTCCAGAGATTCCCGATCACCTTGGGCGAGTTCCCGTGGTAGATGCCATCGACATAGATATCTGCTCCTTCCGGTTGTGAGGTCACATACAGAAATCCCGTGTCCGAGGTCTGGACAAGGTTTGCAACAACGACCCGGGTACTATCATCGACATAGATGGATTCCGTGTACGGCTCGTAGCCGCTCATCGTCACGTAGATCGTGTGCCACCCGTTCCCAACAGAATTGATCGTTGCCGGGGTAGTATCGTACCAGAAATTGTCCACGACAACGTTTGCCCCGGAGGGATTAGAGTAGACCTGGATCGAGGGATCCGATGCACCGACCGGTGCAACAATACATAATGCTGCAAGCACAAGCAGCACAAAACCAATCAAAAATCCTGGTTTTTTGATAAGGCCGTCCATGGGAACCCGTTATAACTGTCTTCATAAATAGATTTGGAAAAATAATCCGGTTTGTCCAGGGTCCTGTTATTGCACACTCATGCATACAGTATCGTTCAAATCCGGTACCCTGTGATATCCCTGACAAGTTTCCTGTAATAAAATTCCCGGAAAAAAAGCTGCCTCCGTTTTCCCGTGCCCGTCTGCCGCAGGTGCCGGATCCTTTGTTTCCCATCATCCGGAAAAGAAATCATTATATGGACGTACGAAGAACCAGATAGTACGGAATCGAACTATATCGGAACCGAACTATTGACATTATGACCAGCCTCTTTATGTTTGCATCAAAAAGCGGGAGGGAACGCAGCCTCCTTGCACTCTACGTGCTCCACTCGCTTGATACGTCGGAAAAATCCGGCTACGACATCCTGCGGGAGATCGAATCACTGACGAACAAAGCCTGGGTTCCAAGCAAGGGGACGCTTTATCCCCTTCTTCACCAGCTCGAAGAAGAAGGACTCATCCAACCGGTACCCTCAAAAGAAAACACCCGGGCGAGGACCGGGTTTATGCTCACGCAGTCCGGGCGGGATACCCTCAAACGAATCCGGGCCCACAGCCGGGACCACCACAAAAAGATGGCGCAGTACAGCCACCTGATCACCGCAATCTTTGGCGATGTCCACAGCCCGGTATTAAAAACGCTCTTTGAGATCAAGGAGATCCTTAACGACCTGCCCAAAGAAAATGAGCAGGACGCAGCAAAGATCCTCCGGCGCTGTCGGGACGAACTCAAAAAAATGTCCGCACATGACTCAGTATTATGACCGCAGCAATCCACGTAGATTCACTCACAAAATCATTCGACACGCTTGTCGCTGTCGACCACATCAGTTTTGATATCGAACCCGGCGAGATCTTCGGCCTTCTGGGCCCGAATGGCGCCGGGAAAACCACTACGATTTCAATGCTTGCAACCATGCTTGACCCGACCTCGGGAACAGCAGAGATCATGGGACTCGATATCGAAAAAGATCAGGACGGTGTACGAAAAGAGATCGGGATCGTCTTCCAGGACCAGAGCCTTGACGAGGAGCTGACTGCCGCAGAAAACATGGACTTCCACGGCCGGCTCTACCGGATCCCAAAAGATGTCCGGGAGAAGCGCACCGAAGAACTTCTCAAACTCGTCGAGCTCTATGACCGGAGAAACGATATTGTCAAGACCTTCTCGGGAGGAATGCGCCGGCGCCTTGAGATCGCACGAGGCCTTCTTCACCACCCAAACGTCCTGTTCCTTGACGAACCCACGATTGGCCTTGACCCGCAGACACGAAACCATCTCTGGAATTATATCGAGAACCTGGCGCAGGAAAAAAACATCACGATCGTTCTTACCACGCACTACATGGACGAGGCCGACCGGCTCTGCGACCGGATCGCGATCATCGACCACGGGAAGATTATCGCTCTTGACACGCCGGACCGGCTCAAGGACTCGCTTGGCGGCGATCTTGTGACGGTAAAATCCCCTCAGGCAGAAAAGATCCCGACTGCACTTTCGGCCCCGTGGATTAACCGGATCGAGATCCGGGGAAACGACGTGGTAGTCAGCCTGAAAAACTCCGAGCAGCACATCAGCTGGATCGTGACACGCTTAAACGAAGAGAACATTCCCATCGAAGCCATCACGATCCACAAGCCGACTCTCGAAGATGTATTCCTCTCCTTTACGGGAAAGAGTATCAGGGACGAAGAAGCTGACGGGAAAGATGCGATGCGGATGCACTTTAGGATGAGGAGGAGGTAAGAGCATCATGGAGATTGTCTATACTATCTGGCTGCGGAGCATGAAACGGTATATCCGGTCGAAGAGCAGGATAGTCGGGAGCATCGCGATGCCGCTCTTCCTGCTCTTCTTTTTGGGTTTTGGGCTCAACTCGATTGTAAACACCGGTTCGCTCGGACAGGACTACGTTCTCTTCCTTGCACCCGGCATGGTCGCGATGAGCGTGCTCTTTACCTCGGTTTTTGCCGGCATCCAGATCATCTGGGACAAGCAGTTCGGGTTTTTGAAAGAGACGCTTGTTGCACCAGTGAGCAGGCTTGAGATCATGTTTGGCCAGACTGCCGGGGGGGCGACAACTGCCGTGATCCAGGGGATCATCCTTATGGTTCTTGCCGTGCTGCTCGGCCTCCAGGTTCACTCGTGGACGGGATTTCTTTTCGCGTTTGCGATTATGATTCTCATCGGGATCGCGTTTACAGCATTCGGGATTGCGATTGCCTCCCGGATGGATGATATGACCGGCTTCCAGCTGATCATGAACTTTGTGATCTTTCCCATCTTTGGCCTGTCTGGCGCGCTCTTTCCCATCAGTTCGCTTCCCGGCTGGCTTGTGCCGGTGACCCTGCTTGACCCGCTCACGTACGGCGTCGAGGGGATCCGGTACGGCCTGACCGGTGCATCCCAGATAAGCCCGATCATCTGTGCGGTTGTGATCACCGGGTTTGCCGCGGCAATGACTATCATTGGGGCGTACCTGTTCCGGAAAGTGTCGGTCTAAAAAAAACCGGCTTTGTGCGACAGGGTTTTTGCATTTCGCCGTGCGGGGCAGGTAACCGGGAGCCGGTAAAAAAACCGGTTATCCCTGATGCCGTCGGAGGCTTACCTTTTTTTGCTATTAAAAAAACCAAAAGAGCCGATGGCGGGGCAGCCGGGTTTTCTTGCTACCTCGACCGTTTTGCGTCTTTGTCCTTGAGATAGACATCAAATTTTCTGGGGTCCCGATAGATGGTGCCGGTCGTAACGCTTCGGGGCTTTTCGTACTTTTCGATGGCGGCGCGGATCCGTAGTTTGAATTTATCTGAACGATGGGATATCTTTGGTTTGAGTGCATGCTTTGAGATAGTACCGGCTTTTACCTGGGCATGGTGTTCGGAGCATAATACAATAAGGGAATTTGCCGGGTTATCATCGGACCGGTACGGCGGATTGGGGAGCAGGTTTATCTGGTAGACTTCAAGAAGATCCGGCGGATATTCCCTGGTGCAGTATTCGCATTTTCCAATCAGCTCACTGATTCGTTTTTTTGTTTTGGAAGACAGGGTCCTGCCTCTCCGGTCCGGGCTGTCATGGTGTGAAGAAAAATCGATAGCCATCGTTTATTCTTTGATAGTGATTCATTCCCTGTTTTTAACTTTCTTATTTGATTTCGGTGACTGCTTCAGGATGTACCCGGCTGCCGGTTTTTTATAAAAAAAAGAGTTTTCACGTCCCGTCTAAAAAAAACGGGAGCGCCAGGCTTTTTTTGGGATGCCCGAAAAAAGTGCCACGGTACATGCAGTTTTTTTTAGAACTGGTGTGCCGCATGGCTTTTTTCGTAGACATCGCATCGGGTCTGTTCGTGGATATGTCCCGCATACCCTTTGCAGAACCGGCGGTTCTTGTACACCTTTCCGCATACGGGGCACCGGAAAAGGACCGGCTTCATGCAGATTTCCTTTGCTGCCATCATTTAAAAATGTTTTATATAATCCGGTTTATTAATTGTTTTTACTTGATTATAAAACCCGGTCGGTAGTTACCGGAGATTTTTTATTCCGGGTTTTATGAGAAGGAAATTCCCGGTGTAACGGTCATAGCCCGGAACCTTTCCCCGGGGCAGACCGCGACGCCCCATATCGTTTCTTACATCACAGGTTATAATAACTATGGCAGAAGACCAGATTCCCATTGGGTTCTTTGTGCAGAACCCGATACGAGATTTTCCTGTTCTTTAATACGGGAAATTCTGTGCAGATTCTGATTTTACAACAACAAGCCGGGTATATATAGAACCTCGACAAATGCAGGTTAGTTACTGCGCCTGCATAAAATTATTTATATTTCCTCGGGAGTTTTGAAACATATCTTGTCGGGGGACTCAAAGGAGCAAAAATATACACCAAAACAAAAACTCACCCGGGAAGGTGCATTGCCCTGTCAGAGCAGATCGAAACCCGGAATGTACCTGCATGACGGGGCTTGAGCATTTGACGTTCCGGGTTTTCCTGACTCTTGAATGAATGCCGGGGCCCCGGCTTTACCCGGCAGGATACTCTGTCGGAAACATGGATAGAAAACACCGGGTTTCCTGAAATTTAAGGAGGAACTATGACGGAAAATACCGTAGCAGGATCAAAAAAGATCATCAACATGAAGATACTGGGTGTCTTTGCGCTCACGATGATTAACGTCGCAGCAGTGTTGAGCATCAGGAATTTCCCCTCAATGGCAGAATTCGGGTGGTCAAGTATAGGGTGGTACGTTGTCGGGACCATATTATTCCTCATACCCATATCCCTTGCCGGTGCAGAGCTTGCCACCGGGTGGCCGGAAGGGGGAGGTGTCTATGCATGGGTAAAGAAAGCTTTCGGGGATAAGGGAGGGTTTGTCGCGATCTTTTGCGAATGGTCCAATAACCTTGTCTGGTTTCCCACCGTGCTTGCTTTCATCGCATCGACCCTTGCCTTCGCGATTACCCCGGATCTTGCGCAGAACTCATGGTATCTCTTCAGCGTGATGATGATCGCGTTCTGGGGCACCACCGCAATCGCCTATTTTGGCCCGGACATAACCGCGAAATTTTCTAATGCAGGTGTAATCCTGGGAAGTATCATCCCGATAGCCATCATCATTTTTTTTGGGATATGGTGGGTAATTACCGGGGCTCCTACTGCCCTTCCCGCATTCTCCCTGGGGGCCATGATCCCGGAGATAAACCTGGCGACCGTGCCATTTTTCGCTACCATCATTCTCATGTTTGCAGGCATGGAAATGGCCGGGTTCCATGCGCTTGAAACCCGGGATCCCCAGAAAGACTATCCCAAAGCGATGGCGTTTTCAGCCCTCATTATTTTTTTCTGTTCGGTTTTTGCGACACTTGCCATCGCGTTTGTCATACCAACGGCAAAACTCAATCTTGCTTCCGGAGTCATGCAGGCTATCCAGTACTTCTTTGACGCCACAAATCTCCCGTGGCTTGTTGCGCCGATGGCAGTCCTGATAACAATTGGCGGCGTGGTCCTTCTTGCGGCGTGGCTCATTGGTCCTGCAAAAGGTCTCGGGGTTGTGGCTCTTGACGGGAATATGCCCCCGGTCTTCAATAAACATAACAAGTATGGATCGCCAGTTGCAATTCTTGTCACACAGGCACTTATCGGTTCTGTGATTTCCCTTTTGTATGTCTTTTTGCCTTCGGTTAACCAGGCGTACTGGATCCTGTCGGCAATGACCACCGAACTGCTTTGTATTGTGTATGTGCTGGTCTTTGCTGCATTAATCAAGCTCCGGTACAGCAAACCTGACCACCCCCGGTCGTTCAGGATCCCTGGAGGGAAAGCTGGGATCTGGATTGTGGGAGGCCTTGGTGGGATTGGTGTTGTATTCGCGTTTATTGTAGGCCTGATGCCCCCGGCGTTTTTCACCAATGTCCCGGTCTACGTTGGTTCGGTGCTGCTTGGAACCTTCCTGCTCGCAGTCCCTCCCCTTGTCTTTATCAGGTTAAAAAAACCGTCCTGGACCACCAGCGAGCAACCGGGAAAATGAGAACAACGTACATTGGAGAAAAAGAAAACTGCACTCAGTACCTGGCTCCCGGCAATAACCCGCAAAAACCCCTGGAGTGCGCCTCCCGTCAAAACCAACTAGCTCCCACTTCATTTTTTTAGTCAGATTCCTGTTTTTAATCCGCACAGGTACCTGCTTTACCACAGCTAACTACATAGGACCAAAAACCCTATGCTCCCCTCGGGGAAAACATGCAAAAAATCCTGTTGGTACGGTACGATCCACCAAAAACACAAACCAAAGTAACATCACATCCCCAAGAGTTCGAAATAAATCTATCTCACGGTTGTTGTATCTCCCTTTACTCTCTTTGATGTAACAGAGGAACTTTTCTTTTGAAATCCCTGGATGTTTCATCAGCCTTTCCTTAACAAAAGACCCGATCCCTTCAATGCCGTTGATGTATTCCTACCCTTTGTTTAAACGTCAGTCACTGGCTGGATCAAAAGCGGGCATGTGGTTTCCCGATAAAAAACGTGGGTTAACAAGTGATGTGATTTCCCGTCAGGGTTTATATCGTTTCACCACATTTTTTGTTCAGGAACTAGTGTTTAGGACCTGCTGGTTGAGGAGATTTACTTATCACTTCTGCCATACAGGGGAGCAGTACGGTTCATGAATACCTGGCTGAAAAAAACAATGACCGGCAGGAAAGAGCACAGCGATGAGGGGATATCTTTCTGAGAAATGATGCAGCGATTTGAAGATCTTGGAAAAAAGATCCGGAAATTCCCTGTTTTCGAAGGGATCTTACCTATTAAAAAATCCCAGGTGCCCCTGGATATCATTGCCGGCATTACCCTTGCCGCGCTTGCGATTCCCGAAGTGCTGGGGTATGCAAAAATTGCCGGGATGCCAGTGGTCACCGGCCTGTACACGATCCTTATTCCCCTTGCAGTCTTTGCCTGTTTCGGGTCTTCACGCCACCTGGTTGTCGGGGCCGATTCTGCAACGGCCGCGATCCTTGCAACAGCGCTTGTCACCATGGCCCTGCCCGGATCCTCTGAATATGTCGCACTTGCCGGCATGGTCGCACTGCTCTCTGCGGCATTTTTGATCCTTTCACGCATCTTCAGGCTCGGGTTTATTGCGGATTTTCTTTCCCGATCAGTCCTGATAGGGTTTCTCACGGGCGTCGGGATCCAGGTCGCCATCTCCCAGGTCCCCGGCATGCTCGGGATAACCGGGGAATCCGGCAACCCGGTCGTCGTGCTTGCGCAGACCTTTACCTCAGGGCTCTTCATCATGAATGCCGCGACGGTCATCCTCTCCCTTCTTGTCCTTGTCCTCATCATGGGTGGAGACCGGCTTGCAAAAAAAATACCCTGGCCCTGTCTTGTCGTGATCGGCACCATCGCTGTAAGCCGGGTCCTGAATTTTTCTTCCCTGGGGATTACCCTGATCGGCCAGGTGCCCCATGGCTTTCCTGTGCTCGCATTCCCTGATGTCAGCCCTTCCATGATCCCAAGCCTCATCGGGGTCTCTGCGGCGTGTTTTGTCGTGATCCTTGCCCAGAGCGCAGCAACATCCCGGGCCTACGCCGCACGGTACGATGAAAAATTCGATGAGAATGCAGACCTGGTTGGTCTTGGCCTCTCAAACGTTGCAGCAGGGATCTCCGGGACATTCGTGGTCAACGGGAGCCCGACAAAAACCGAGATGGTCGACAGCGCCGGGGGAAGGACACAGCTCGCACAGCTTGTCACGCTTGCCATCGTTGTTGTCGTGGTGCTCTTTTTGACCGAACCGTTCGCCTATCTGCCTGCCGCCGTGCTCGCCACGATTGTCTTTTCAATTGGCATTCACCTCATCGATATCCGGGGGATGAAAAGCCTGTATTACCGCCGTCCCGTGGAATTTATGGTGGCGCTTGCCACGGCACTGACGGTCATCTTTGTCAGCGTCGGGTGGGGAATCGCATTTGCGGTTGTACTCTCGGTGATAGCCCACCTCAGGCACAGCTACCGTCCGCTGAATTTCCTTCTTGTCGAGTCCCCCCACCGGGGCTGGGCGCTAAATCCCATTGAATCCGGCCGGCAGGCGGTACCGGGCCTTGCGATCTACCAGTTCGGGGCTAATCTCTATTACGCAAACGAAGCACGGTTCACCTCCGAAATTCTCGGGATTGTAAAGAATGCCCGTCCTCCGCTGCGGTGGCTCTGCCTTTCCGCCGTTTCGATACAGGACATCGATTTCTCCGGGTCCGAGGCGCTCCGGCAGATCCATGGCAAGCTTAAGAAACGGGGCATCGAGCTTGTTTTAAGTTCGGTGGAAGAGCCGGTCATGCGCCAGCTGGAACGGGATCACCTCATTGATTGTATCGGGAAAGATCACGTGTTCGAGTTTACAAAAGATGTTATCATTGCCTACCAGAAATCCCGGGAAACTCTCTGATACACCCTCCCGGGGGCAGGTTTTTGCGGGACGGGCACATCCTTTCCCCGGGTGAGACTGCGACGCCCTATATCGTTTCTTACATCACAGGTTATGGTAACTATGGCAGAAGACCAGATTCCCATCGGCCGGTTTTCGCTTATCACCCGGCTCTCGCAAAAAGCGCTCAGGCTCTACGATGACCGGGGCCTTCTTGTCCCGGGCACAAAAGACATCTGCACCGGGTACCGGTATTACACGACCGCCCAGATCCCCAGAGGTGTTTCGATAAAAGCGATGTGCACGCTTGGGTTTTTGCCCGGGGAGATCGCAGACGCACTTGCTGCACGGGACCGGGGCGATAAAAAAACAATCCACCGGCTCTTTGAAAAGCGGCGCGGGGAGATCCGGTCCGAGGTCTGCCGGTTACAGGAAATCGAGGCGCTCCTGGAAGAACGGGACGCTTCCTTTGAGGTACTTTACATGTCACTATCAGAACCTGTCATAAAAGAGATCGCACCGATGCGCGTGATTGCGATCCGGGGCAAAGGATCGTATGCAGAAGCAATCTGTCGGTTCCTTGGCTCGCTCTGCGCACAGGTCGCGCTCCCGGAAAATATTAATGCAGGGCTCCGGGTCACCGGGCCGGTTATGACCCTGTATCACGACAACGAATACAAGGAAAAAGATGCAGACGTCGAGTGCGCCATTCCGATCAGCGGGAAGGTCGCTGCAACAGAACCCGGGACAATGGTACGGACGATTCCCGGCGGGAAGTGTCTCTCGCTCGTCTACAAGGGATCCTACAGCGGACTCCATGAGGCCTGGACCCGGATCCAGGCATTTGCCGAAGAAAAACATTACCGGATTGCCGGCCCGGACCGCGAGGTCTATTACAACGACCCGGCAAAGGTTCCCGAAGAGGAGCTCCTGACCGAGCTCCAGCTGCCGGTTGAATCAAGTGCCGGTGCGTGAACCGGACCGGCTGGCTTTTCCCGGAAATTCCGGGAAACAAATTTTTTGATGAGCGATGGTCCGGTACGCATCGCGGTATTTTTTCCGGATTATTTTTGCCGCACTGAGTCCGGCCCGGCAGAGACTGTACGTAAAACCGTTGTGCAAAATTACCGGCAAAATCTGAGAAAGATCATTTTTTTCGTGAATGATTATTCGATACCGTGAATGATCGATCCCAAAAACGGCTCTTCCTTCATTTTCAGGTATCCTGGTCCGATCCGGAGGGAGATCTGTCCCCCAAAAGCGTACATTAGCGTTTCAGGAAAACCCGATTTATCCTTAAATTCGGCAATCCGGGGACAATTCTTTCGATTTCCAAAATTTTGTGCAAAACTGCACCCGTTTTGTGCATTTTTCCGGAGCCGGGCCGCACCGACAGGGTGGCGGAGGATCGATTCTCCGACGGAGACGGTCCCCGGGCAGAAGTCCCTATGATCGTGGGTATTTCGTTTGTCCGGATATACCTGGTTCCCTGCCCGGGTACTGTTATTTACCCCCGAAAGAAAAAGGGGCCCTCCCGGATACCGTTTTCAGCCCCATATCTTCGTTCTGTACAATCCGCGTCCGTTGGCACATTTTAAAAAAATTCAAGGGTCCAAATGCTGCTAAATATTACCTCACCCTTTACGACGTAAAAAGGCCCGGCCGACCCTGAATTATTACCTCATTTTGGGGAATTATTGCCTCCCGACCGGAAAAACAGGGTAATCCGGGCTCAATACGAGTCTGGAAAAGGGTAACCCGGATTGATGGGTTCCCGGGCCGTCCCATAATCCCCGGTCCACACAAGCTCCTTTATACTCTCCTAAATAAACACCGGACTGATACAGGTATGAAGGCAATACCCCGAAAATATATCACGGATGCCAAAAACCAAAAACAGGCGGTGATTGTCGATCTGGAAACCTTCAACCGGATGGAATCCATCATCGAAGACAATGGACTTGCGAAATTTATGGAAGAGGCAGAGGAGGATGAGACTCTCTCTGTTTATGAAGCAAGGAAACACTACCGGTCATTAAAAAAGGATTGAAATGCCGGCGTGCGGATACAAGAAAATATTCTAAAAAAGATCTCGCTGCACTACCCAAACGGCACCGTTCCCGGATAGAAACGGCTTGTATTTGATCAGATCCCGGCATCAGAAAACATCTTTCATGATTTTAATATCCGGAAGATGAACGGGTATGACACATATTATCGTATCCGGACCGGAATTTACCGGATCGGTTGTACGATATCATCTGACGGTGAGATTATATTCTTCCGGGTAAAGAGCCGGGAAGAGATCTACCGGGTTTTCCCGTAATTTTTTTCGTAGTCCTCTAAAAAAAAGATCATCGGCGCCCCTCTCTATCGCGGCGCTGCCCGACTGCAAATTTCAACCTTCCATAACAACTTTTGTGAATTGGTCAATTGCTCAATGAGCAGACAGGCCCTGAAGGTTTTTCCCCGGCCCGACCTGTACCGTGCCAGGAAAAAACTGTCGCCCGATCCGGACTGTCGGGCAAAAAAAGTTCCGGGATTTTTAATACACCCCGTACTTCTTCACAGCCTTAATCAGTGCCTGCACATTCTCCGGACGGGCATCCCCGGAAATCCCGCCGTCCACACCCGGGTAGATCATCATGCCGCCCTCTTTGCAATCGGTAAGCATCGACTTCATGTAATCGTCGACTTTCTGCGGTGTGCCGCCGATCAACAGGGAGTTTGGCGGACCGGAGACGAGGACCACGTGATCGCCAAGCACGTCGCGTACTTTTCTCGGGTCGGTCTTGTCGAACACCGCGATGATCTTTCCTTTCGGGAGATCGAGGAGCGTCTCAAGGTGCGCATCGTGCCGGCCCTCAAAGAGGATGTACGGGGTCTGGCCCATCCTGATCACTTCAAGGAGAACCTTCTTTAACGACGGCCAGTAGAACTCATCGTAGATTTTCGGGTTGAGGTACTCGTTCAAGTGCAGCGGGAAGAAGCACTCGACAACATTTGTCCCAAGGGCCTTCTGGACTTCAGGCGGGACGGCACCGGTGAGCCGGGCCGACTCGATCAGAGGCTCTACAAGGGCGTCAGCGGACTGCTTCACGAAATCCGGCCTGCGGTAAATGTCAAGCACGATATTCTTGATGTCCCGCAAAAAATCGCTCACGACATCGAGCGGTGCGTAGCTCCATGACGTGGGAAATGTCGGGATCCCCATCTTTCCGAACTCTGCAATGAGCGCACCCTGGGCTGCCCCGGCCTTCGTGATCTCTGCGCCGTATGCAAGCATCGCCGCGTTTGCCTCGGGAGATCCAAGGTCTGCAAGCGCCGGGCACATCCTCGGCAGGGCGACCCGGTTCAAAAAGCCGGACGGGTCCGCGATAAACTGGCCGTACTCGTCCTGCTTCATGATCTCTTTTCCGATATACTGCGGGTGAGCGTCTGCTTCGAGCTCGGTTCCGGGCCACTTCGTGTACACGTCTTTTAAGATCGTGTGGTAGGTCGCGAGCATGAACCGGGCGCCCGACGCGAGCTGCGGGGTGTTTTTCATGAACGTCAGGGACATGTTGGTCCCTTCGAGCCCGTTCAAGATGAGAAGTGAATCGAAATCGAAGTCCCGTGCGGTTTTTATCGCCGCGTCGTTGTTCTTTGCATAATCGAGGTAGATGTCTTTTGCCTGGTATCCCGCGTAGCGTCCATGGAAAAGGCTTGACATCGCCGTGATCGGGACCCGGTCCGGCTCTTTTCCGGCAATTACCGTCTCAAGCCGGGTGAGTTTCTCGCGATAGATTGTAGCGCCGTCCATAGGTCATCAGGCCCCCGCCATTGCCTTGATCTTCCGGATACCGACTGCCGCGTCATCAGCCCAGTCGTCGGCCCCGGTGTGTTCGCGTGATTCCTCGTCACACCGGCCGCCACCGATGATGATCTTTACTTTATCGCGGAGTCCTGCCGCCTTGATCGCATCAACGGTCTTTTTCATCGACTCGATTGCCTCGGTCAAAAGACCGCTCATGCTCACAACCGCCGGGTGGTGCTCCTCGATTGCTTTCACAAAAACTGTCGGGGGCTGGTCGACGCCGATATCAATGACCTCGAAACCCTCGGCTTCAAGCAGCGCCGAAACGATATTCTTTCCGATATCGTGGACGTCACCCTCAACAGTCCCGACAAGGATCGTCCCCTTGCTTTCGACCTTGTGCTCGCCAAAGACCGGTTTTAAGATGGTCATTGCCTGCGAGAGGATCTCGCCGGCCATCATGAGGTCGGAAACAAAGTACCGGCCTTCCTCGAATCGCTTGCCTACAATATCGGTAGCCTTTCTGATATCTTCAAGGATCTGCATCGGTTCTTCCTTTGCTGCAATCCGCTTTTGTAAGAGGTCGATGCACCGGGTCTCGTCAAGATCCACGAGCGCATTGACAAAGTCTTCTCTTGGGTCAGCCATGTATGTTCCACCTCACAAAAATCTGTGGGATAATACAATACTGGACCGGGGTTTTATAATAAGTTTCTATCGTGCCAATAATTCGCACGGTAAATCAGGGCCGCACGAGAAAAACGGGTCGGAATAGGGTGATTCCTTTAGATCCTGCGTAAATTAAAAAAAAGAAACACGATCCCTCTTGCAGGAAGGATCCGACTCACTGTTGTCTGTTTGTTTGGGATAGCTTTGCCGGCCGCGGCCGGTCCTCATGGGTGCCGTGGTCCGTGTCGAGGGCATGTTCTGTGGGCTGCGTATGCGGATAATGCCGGGGTGAATCCGTATGCTGTTCCTGCGGGGAAACGTGTACCGCGTGCGGCTGGAGATGGGTCTCGGGGTGGTGCTGTTTCTCATCAGCATTGCGCTTTTTGTCCTGGCTGGTATTCGATCCATCATGAGGAAGGGTACTCTTTTTTTTGTCCTGGCTGTTTATGGATGGCATAACCAATACTCCCGTTTCCTGCTGATAAACTGATCTAATGAGTAACCTTTTGCTATCCTGAAGGGTACTGGATTATCATCACGGACGCCATTGCTATCATCAAAGGAGATGATTCGTGTATGTCTGAAGCCGAAGATATTTGTCAGATCCTCACTACGTATGACCTTTCGTTGTACGTCAGGGATATCCTGGAAAAGAAAAAGATCAACCGGGCACTCGATGTGGATTATGAATCGGGCGAACTTTTTCTCAGTTACAAGGATTTCGACTACGGCCTGTCCGTAACGATCGATGTGTTTGGCGTATGGACCATTAATGAATTACTCTCAAAGGAAAACGACGGGGTTTTTACCCAGAGCGGGAATCTCCATAAAACGGAATCCACCATGACCGTGCTCAGGGCAATTTCCAGCTGGCTCCTGGATGTTGAAGAGCGCAAAAAAGGTTCGTGAGACGTGTCCACACCTTTTTTTCTCTGAATATCTGCCAGGCCGGCAGCTGTTGAACATCCGGTCTGCCGCATCACACATTCCTGCTGCACCATCTGCCGAATGTGGCGGGGGTCTGAAACAGTCCTCTGTGACCGGTACACTCCCGCATAAAATGGGGTGATTCCTATTTTTTTCCGGAGTGCATTATACGGTGGTCCGGGCAATCGCGTGATAGATCGGGATCGACCGGAGATATTCCCGGTTAAATGACTTCTCGACCGAGAGCTCCACGTAGTGCACCTTTGCAAGCACCGACCCGATAGCGTTTCGTTCGGGGACCGAAAGAAGCGCGATCTTCGAGCCGCCGACCGCAGTCTCCCCGGCAAGGACGACACGGTCGGTTGAAACCTGCGGCAGGAGTTCAAGGATCATCGCGTTTTCGATGTTGATGTGCGTGCCAAAGGAGCCGGCAAGGTACACTTTGTCGATCTGCGACGGTGCGATCCCGTACTTTGCGGCAAGGATCGTCCAGCCGGCCCGGAGCGAACCTTTTGCGAGTAAAAATTCGTTGATGTCCTTTTCCGTGATCGTTATGTCCCGTCCGTTCTCTGTCTCACCTGCTGGCGCGACAATAAATTCCGGGACCGTGCCATCGCTCTTTTTGATCCGGGGATGGGAGAGATCGATAAACTTTCCGGTTTTTGTGATGATCCCGGCCGAGAAGAGTTCTGCGACAAGATCGATTATCCCGCTCCCGCAGATCCCTTTTGGTTTTTTGTTCCCGATGGTCGTGTACGTGATGCTGCCGTTTTTTATTTTTAACGTCTCGATTGCGCCGCCGACCGCTTTCATGCCGGAGCTTATCTGCGCACCTTCAAACGAAGGGCCGGAGGGGGCAGAGCAGACTACGATCCGCTCGGAATTCCCAAGCATCAGTTCGGAGTTTGTACCGATATCGATCACAAGGCTGCATTCCGGTTTCTCGTAGACTTTCGTGAGCATGAGATCGGCGACCGCATCGGAGCCGACATAGCCGGCAATGAGCGGGAGCGAGGTCACCATGCCTTCGGGACAGATCGCAAGACCGAGATCCCGGGCCGGAAAACTGACCGGCGCTTTTATCCCGGGAAGGAACGGCGAGACGCCGATATATTTTGTGTCAATCCCAAGGAGAAGGTGGTGCATTACGGTGTTCCCGTCAAAGACGATCTCGTAGATCCGGTTGGCTGCGACACCGGTAGTCTCGCACATCCGGGAAATGAGCCGGTTTACCGTCCCGATCACAAGCGACTGGAGTTTTTGTGTGTTCTCCGGCGCTTTTGCCGCAAACGTGATCCGTGAGACTACATCCTCGCCGTACATGATCTGCGGGTTCTCGGCATGTTCGCGGGCTATCGTGTTCCCTTTAGTAAGATCGACAAGGTGGCAGATGATCTTCGATGATCCGACATCGATGGCGACACCGTACATCTCCTTTGTCGTATCGCCGGGTTCGACTTCGATGAGGTCGTCGTTCCAGAAAACTGCGGTGGCCTCCCAGTCCCCGGTCCGGAGGGTCGAGGGGAGCCGGGCAAGAACGGAGAGCGGGATCCGGCCGGGTTTTTTGCTGAGCGCATCTGCGAGTCGTTCAAAGTCCGGCCTCGTGTCCTCAAGCGAGGGCCGGGGAAGGCTGCACCGGATCTTTTTTACTGCGGGAGCGAGCGTGACCTTTCCTTCAAGCGCAGTTCCGGAAATTTCCCGGGCTTCATTCCTGCTCTCGCGGGGGATATACACGGTCGCCGTCCCCGAGAGGATTCGGGCCTGGCAGGCAAGCCGGTACCCGTTTTTAATATCGGGCGCTGCGATCTGCTTTTCCTCTTTTTCGGTCGGGGTAGAAACCGAACCATAGGACTTCATGACCTGGATCCGGCATTTCCCGCAGGCTCCGGTCCCCCCGCATTCGCTCCGGATCGCGATACCGGCGTGCTGTGCGATCTCAAGTATGGTCTTTGGCGAATCGGTGACGATCTTTCCGTCGGGCTCAAACGTAACCGTTACATTGCCTGTCATTGCTGCCTTCGTCGTTATTTTAGAGCTGGATGTATTCCTTCATCCGGTACGCGTAGCGGTACGACGTGTCGATGGTAAAGACCGCGGGAAACACATACGCACTGTCTTCGACCGGGCCGTAGAGCAGGAAGTCAGAGCCAAGGATCACCGGCATGAGGTTTGCGACAACGTCCGCCGATTTTACTGCCTCTTTCCCGAGGAGGTTTTTCACGCCGGACCAGGTCGAGATTGCGTTGTGGGCCGCACAGCCGCAGGGGAACCCGAACCGGTTCTTGATCTCGATTGCCGCTTTTGCCGAAGGCGTGAGGCTGGGAACATCCATGACAAAAGTATCGACAAGGACATTTGAAACCCCTAGATTCGCGAGCCGGGGGACAAACTTCTCCACAACTGCGACGCGTTCGGTGCTGCTCGTGATCTTTTTGGTGTAGGCAAGGAGGATCACCGAGCGTGTCCCGTTCTTTTTTAACGCGTCAAACTCTGCGTCCTTTGTCTCAATCGAGACCGAGTTGTAAATGATCCGGTCCTCTAACCCTGCCTCTTTTGCGTATTCGACCGCTGCGATCTTCACATCGACCCCGGGCGAATCGATTAAAAACGGCCTCTCGCTTGCGCCCGCGACAAAGTCGATGTATTTTTTTATCGCTTCCGGTGTCGAGCCGACAATGTCAAGGAGCGCCGGGTTCCCGGTCTTGTCGGAGAGCTCAGCCTGCTGTTTGATCAATGCATCGGCTGCGTCCTTATCGAAAATTCCCGCACGCTCGTCGCTTACAATCTTATGCCGGGAATAAAAGATGCTCCCGATAAGGACGGTCGGCACCTCGCCGGGCTGTCCGCCGATTTTCACACCGCCGATCTGGTATTTCTTCTGCTCGGCTTTAAACAAAAACATGGTATTCACACGCCTTTTTCCGGATTTTTCCGGTATTCTCGAATGTTCTGATTGAAAATTCCGTTGGATGTCATAAATAGTTTCTGACGTGGACAATTTGTAAGCAAGGGTATACGGGAGGTCCGCCCGTTTGTGGTTTCCTGCACTGGAACGATCCGGCAAAATTTCCACCAGACCTTTTGTCCCGGAGATCTTTTTATGATTCTTTGAAACGATGTTTATATCGGTGAAAAAGTTGGACGATGAAATCATTGTTGTCAGCACGCCGTATCTGTCGGGCTATCGGATCGCAAAGAACCTCGGGTTTACATGGGGCCTGATAGTCCGGAGCCGGGGACTCGGGCGCAATATCACGGCCTTCCTCCGCTCGCTTGCCGGCGGCGAGATCCATGAATATACCCAGCTGTTGAACCAGTCCCGGGAAGAGGCGCTCCTGCGATTAAAAGAGCATGCAAAATCGCTTGGCGCAAATGCGGTCATCGGCGTCGCGTTTGATTCTTCTGAGACGGGCGGGGCGATGACCGAAGTGCTCGCGTACGGGACTGCGGTTGTTGTGGAAAAAGAGACAGCAGCGACAAGCCCGGTCAGGCTCGGGTAAGACTGCCCGGGGCGACCGGGGCCGGCCCGGTTAAAAAAAAAGAATTTGGTTAATGTGGGTTTGCTGTTTTTCTCCAGAGGGTAAAACGCACAAACCTAATAAAAAAATAAAAAATTAATGCCGTTTCCAGAGCACTATCCCGATCAATGCGAGGGCGCAGGCACCCAACGGTGCAGCATACTGGAGTGGCATATGCCCGCTTAACCCGGATTCCGACGGGATCCCGACTGAGCCGTCCTGGGTTGCTGAACTCCCGGAACTGGTAACCATAAAGGGGATCAGGGTATAGGTGTCGTTGTTTACGGTCATGTCACGGGTTTCCCGTTCGCTGAGTGCTGCAGTGAGTGCTTCAGCTGCGTCGCTGCCCTGAAGGCTTCCCGGCCCGGTGATCTTAAAGAGGTTTGTTCCACTGCCGGATTGTATGTCGCGGACATAATCCCCGCTGATAACAACATTGAACTGACCGTCTGCCATCGGATGCTGCACGATAAGATAGTTCTCCCCGGCCGGGAGGTTTCCTGAACCCGTTGCGTTGACGGGGAAGGTAAAAGACGCGTCATCGGGATTTACCGGTATTGTTGCGGTGAACACGTAGTTATTGCCCAGTATCCAGATCCGGACATTTGAGGGAATTCCTTCCGCAACGCCGGTCACGGTAAACGGGGTTCCCTGTACAACATCCGGAGACGAGAGCGTTGCTGTTATGAACGGCTTTTTCAGGATAATCCCGACAGTGGCTGCATTTGCGCCGAGCTTATCCGCAGCCAATGGCCCGCTTGCTGCGTAAACGGTGTAGGTGCCGGCACTAACGGGGAGATTTGCTGTGTAATAGGAATACTCCCAGATTTTATCCGGATTTGTTTTCACAACAGTAAATGTGTCAGCATTTCCGCTGACTACCGCTGTGCCGGGGGAGGTAAGTTTTCCACCATTTGCCGGAAGGTTGGGGCCGGTTATGAAGAGGTACGTGGAACCTGAAGCAGCATTTTCACCACGGAAAACCGCTTTTTCTCCCAGGTACCAGGCATGGTTTCCATCAGCGGAAATCGTGACGCCTGAATCGGTTCCAGCTGATGAGGCCGGGACCAAAGCCGGGTTTCCTGTACCGGTGACCTGGAACGGGGTTATGGAATAGGTATCGTTGGTCAGCGTGGCGTCATGTACCTCATGGTCGCCGATCGCTGTTGCGAGTGCTTCAGCCGCATCGAGTCCCTGAAGGCTTCCCGGCCCGGTGATCTTAAAGAGATTTGTTCCACTGCCGGATTGTATGTCGCGGACATAATCCCCGCTGATAACAACATTGAACTGATCGTCTGCCATCGGGTGCTGCACGACAAGATAGTCCTGCCCGGTCGGGAGGTTTCCCGAGACCGTTGCGTTGACGGTAAAGGCAAAGGTGGTATCATCCTGATTTACCGGGATTTTTGTCGTGAACACGTAATTGTCGCCAAAAATCCAGGCCTGAACTTCAGGAGGAGCTCCTGCTGCGGTCCCGGTTGCGGTGAATGACTGACCTTGTGAGACAGATGATGATGAAATCTCTGAGGTCAGGTAGGGTTTTTTGACAATAAGGCCGGTCGTTCCATATGCGGTGTCTGCCAGATCGTTTACTGATTCAGGCCCCGCTGCCGCATACACGGTATAGGTCCCGGCATCCAACCGGAGTCCGTTGGTGAACCAGGCATATTGCCATGTGTTATTTGCGGTTGTGGCTGCCACGGTAAATGTGTAAGCATTTCCACTGACAACCGCTGTGTCGGGCGATGTAAGACTCCCGCCGTTTGACGGAAGGTTTGGTCCGGTTATAAACAGATACGTGGAACCTGAAGCAGTATTCACACCGGAAAACGTCGTTTCTTCTCCCAGGTAATACGCACCGGATCCCTGCGCAACAATCGTCACGACCGGAGTATCCACTGCTGATACAGGAAGTACCAGAAGTGCTGTTCCTGCCAGGGTACACAGCAGGAAAAAAGTCCAGACCGAAACCGGTCTTTTACTGACTGACTTGGACATACGTAAATGTATGGATATTTACAATATATATTTGTCGGTCCTGTTTTACGCATCAGAATTAAAATAGATACTTCCTTGTCCGAAGAAGTGATCCGATAAAATCATGACAGCATCGGGTGAGCCACAGGAAATCCGTAAAGCTGGAGGAGTTTATTTTGTCCCGGCAGGACCAAATGCCAGCCCGGCCTTTGCGCGGGAATAAAGATCCAGCGCAACGATTCCACCCACGGTTGCCATAACCAGCACCACGGTTACCAGTACGAGATTATAGAGGAGGGCAAGAGCAATCCATTCTCCTGATGGATGGAACATGATAGTCCTCCATGGAGATACTATCCCGGATACTGCCTGGATGAGAAGGTAGGAAAGAAAGACTCCCCCGACAATTGCACCAAGGAAGATGATGGCTGAAGCGGCCTCGCCCGGGATCTTTTTTATCAGGGCGAACGATCCCGTGACTGCCTGCCAAACGGTCTTGTGTTCAAGTACGATCTGGGGGATGACAAACGGCGTCAGGATAATGAGGAGAATGTTGATCCCCATCACCGGCAGGGCATCCACGACACCATAGGGGTATATCCACAGGAGCAGCGAGCGTCCCCCGTAGCCCGGAAATTCAGTGAGCATATCCAAGTCAAGCGTCCAGTTGAAGGGAAACTGGGTGATGATACTTATCACAAAAGAAAATGGCCCGAATCCATTGAAGAACCGGAATTCCGGTGACAGCAGGTAAAAGAAATAAAACCATGCGTAAAAGAGCAGCATGCCTGCAACTGCAAGGATAGAAGCCCACACGGCAAGGGATTTTTTAAATTTTTTTGCCATGATAAGCCCCTGGAAGAATGAGGGCGTGCCACCGTTCCTTGACGAAATGCCAAGGACGAGGGCTGCAATGAGATATACAAGGAAGAACATTGTCGCAAATTCAAAGATAAATTCCAGGGCGTACGATCCGATTCTGCTGTCAAGTGATATGTGCAGGTTCCATCCGAGATACCGGAGGGCCGCATAATAGAAGACATTCCACACAAGCGCGAGCCCGGCAAGAAGTGTGAACCAGAGGAGCTGCCGGTTCCGGTTCAGCATCTTCATCCCCTCAAGAGCAGCACCAATCCCCCGGCGAATCGATCCCAGTCCGCCTCCGCTTCCGGCAGGCTGCCCGGATAATACCGGTTCCTGCCCGAAACCGATACCGGTCTGCATGATCCCGGCAATCGGCGGTTTCCGGCACAGACCAAGCCACACATCAACGATTTCGGAAATAAGATACATTTAGATCACAACCCCAACCGTTTTTTCAATTCCATCATCGGTCTGCCGGTTTTTTGCCGACGTGAAGAGGTTTACTGCGGCAATCCCGCCAACCGTTGCCATTATCATCGCAAAACAGAACAGTGCACTATCGTACACCAGCGCAAGAACGATCCATGGATTCTCCTGAGTTATCGTAACCGCTGCATTTGGTGTTACCAGTCCGGATGCAGCCTGGACGAGCAGGTACGTAAGGAATACACCGATTGCAACTGCGATAAGGAAAATTGTGGAGACCGCAACCTCATCCCAGTTCTTTTTTATCAGGGCAAACGATCCTGTGACTGCTTCCTGAAGGGTCTTTTTTTCAAGAACTATGAAGGGCACGACAAACGGGGTCAGGACAAAAAGGAGCAGGTTGATCTCTGAAAAGATCAGGGCCTGCATGATCCCTGAAGGATATATCCAGAATACCGACGCGATTCCGCCAACGCGTGAAGGGTCAAAAACGGTGGACTGAGTAAGCGCCGGGTTAAAGGGGAACTCCATGAGCGGGTTGAGGATGGATCCAAAGAGCACCCCGAATACTTCTGGAAGGAGGTGATTATACGGCAGCCAGTCGGGAGAATACAAAAACACGCTGAAGAGCAGCATCCCGGCGATTGCTAGGATTCCGGACCAAACCACAATTTTTGGCAGGTGTTCTTTTGCCCGGGAAATACTTTCAAAGAACGAGACATACCCCTCTTTTTTTGTGGGGATGCCAAGGACGAGGCCTGCAAGCAGGAATACAAGAGAGAACAGGGTACAATATTCAATAATAATGGTGAGGATGACCCATTGTGTTTCACCGATCTCCGGCTGCATTGCCCAGCTGATGTAACCGAGTGCCCCAAAAAAAAGAGCGCTCCCGACCAGCACAAGCCCGGCAAGAAGTGTGAACCAGAGAAGCTGCCGGTTCCGGTTCAGCATCTTCATTCCATCAAGCACAGCACCGACTCCCCGGCGAATCGATCCCAGTCCACCCCCGCTTCCGGCAGGCTGCCCGGATAATACCGGTTCCTGCCCGAAACCGATGCCGGTCTGCATGATCCCGGCAATCGGCGGTTTCCGGCACAGACCAAGCCAGTGGCTGGCAATTTCCGATACCGGGGTCATCCTTCCTCCTTACGGATCTTTTCAAGCAGTTCCTCTGCCATCTTTGTCGGGTCCTGCGTCTTTTCAAGTTTAATCCCGAGTTCGGCGGCAAAGTCCCAGACCATCTCGATGCATTTTGTGAACTCGTCACAGGAAATGCAGTCGCCATCATGCTCGTACCATACCTGCATGCCGTGCTTTTCCGAGACAAAAATATAGGCGTTGGTCTGGAAGGGGATTGATTTCCCAAAGAGGACTCCCCGCTTCAGGTCGATCTTTTCAACCTGGATCCGGTTTGCCCGGGCCATCTCCCGAAGCGACGCATCGATCTTCTCATCAATTGCAAGGAGTGCCTGCGAGACACCCTGGCGGGTAATGCCGATCTGGTTTGCGATGGAGATATTGGTCATCCCGCTGCGACGCATCTTCCAGAACCCGAACTGTTTTTCGTTCGTGGGAAGGAACATATGTAAATGTATCCAGCTTTACAATATAAATGTTTTTCAACCGGGGAAAATTCCCTGGGACTGCGGGTGGAAAAAGAAACCGATAAAAAATTCCCGGTGTATTTTTGGAAGTAATGAACACAGTACCGGGATTCAGTACTTCACTAATTTTTCCCCCATGAACCTTGGATAGTCAACAACATTACCAACCCCCGGTCCGTCAAGACAACGAAGAACAGAAACAACCGAGACAAATTTGAGTTTTTTCCGGAGTCCTTCCCAGACGATGAGTCAGAAGAGATCAAACCGGAACAAATCTTCGTCGGTTGTTCTTGGTCCTCGTTGAACCTTTGAGAAGAACCTCCATTGAAGTGCCACCCAGATATTTTTGAGAAGGAACGAGATAATCGTCAGGAGGTACCGGAGCACAACGTTTCTGGAAGATGTTTTAGCTTTCACAATGTTCCGGATACGGTATGAAGACTCGATAGCGAATCGGTTCTTGTAGACAAGGTAGACCCTTCGCGGCTTCCCGTCAATACCGTATATGACGTATCCGAGATTCACATTCCCGAATTTCATATTCCATCCCTGAAGGTACTGGACATCAATGGCGAGAGTAAGATCAAGAGGTCCGGAGGTTCACATTATCGTGTACCGGGCATAACGGGAATAATTTCCCCGGAGAATCCTCTTGAGTTCATTCCCGTGTTTTCTCACCGGAACAATGTGCGGGATGTTCTCCATTTGGAGGAATGAGAATACGTCGTTT
>JBAZFZ010000013.1:0-47839 GCA_041653075.1 Methanoregula sp. | reverse complement strand
CCGCGGCGGCTCTTCAACCTGTTTCTCCTGACTTGACTTTCTTAGTTTCGATAAAATTGATATTACAAAACGCTCAGGTACTTTGCAGCTTCTGAGATCTTAACCGATCTTCTAACACGACCAAATTTTTAAAGTACCTTATTAAATGTTGAATTTCTGCAACACAGCAGTTTTCAGATTGCGGTCAATGTAAAATCGATAATTTTATCAATGAAACTTTCAAACCCAAAAGGATAGGGTAAATTTTTCATTGGCAGGGTATGTCATTCATCATCTCCTTTCGGGAAAATACACCCTTGGGATATAATCTCACCGGAGTGTGGCGAGCCTGAAGGTAGTATCTGGTAGTACGAGATTTCATTGGATTTTTATCCTGTTCTTATTCCTGTGTTTCCCGGTCACTGCATCATCTTGGGAAACCGGGATTGTTGATTCATCTATGAGTTCATTTACCCCGATATCCCTGGTGATCGACTCAGGGGGATCTCCCCGAATTGGATATTCCGATTCACTTCATTCATTCCTGAAAATCGCAACCCCGGGTGAAACTACCTGGAATATTACGGAATTAACGGATCTCGGTACCGTTGGATCTTACTGCGCCTTTACATTGGATACCTCCGATCGGCCAAAAATGAGTTTTACCAATCGTACAACCGGGTATCTCACCTATGCAGACTGGACCGGTTCTGACTGGGAAACTTCCCTTGTGGATACAAATTCATCAATCGGATATTACCAGGATCTGGTCTTGGATCGAGACGGAAAACCCGGCATTGCCTACTATGATGCAATCAAAAAAGATCTTAAATATGCTGTTTGGGATGCATCGGGCTGGGAAATAACCCGGGTAGATAGTTTCGGCGATGTTGGATCCTATCTCTCTCTTGAACGGGATTTTTCAGGTCGTCCCGGAATCAGCTATGCAGACGCTTCAAATAAACTTTTGAAGTATGCAGCATGGGACGGATCATCATGGAAGATTTCAATTGTTGACCGAAATTATACCGGCGGATACCATTCATCTCTTGCATTAACCAAAAGAGATGTCCCGGGAATTGTGTATTACGCAACTCTGGAACAAAAACTAAAATTCGCCGTTTGGAATGGGGCTTCATGGGAGTATGAAACGGTTGCCCCCATCGAAACCGGCGGGATCAATTATATCTCTCTTGATTTTGATTCGATGGATAATCCCAGTATTTCTTATTATGATGAGAATTCAGATGATTTGGTATATGCAACAAAATCCGGCGATGCCTGGGTGGTCAGTCGTGTTGATGAAACCGGAAATGTAGGAACCTTTTCTTCTCTGTCAGCGGGTAGAGGAGGTAAGGTAATGATCGCATATCTGGATACTACCGGTACACATAAAGTAAAATTTGCGGAGAGCATCTCACCGGTTATCGCTGCATTTTCTGCGGGCCCACAGGCCGGGAATTCCCCCTTGCAGGTATCATTTAATGATCTGTCTATTGGGGAGCCAACGTCATGGGAGTGGTATTTTGGAGATGGCAGCACGTCAACAGAAAGTAATCCTGTTCACACCTATACCCTCCCTGGGACTTATACAGTATATCTGAAAACGTCAAATGCCTATTATCATAACACAACGGCAAAATCCCAGTATATTACGGCAAATCCGATCTCTCCCTCAATAACAGCAAATTTTACAGGTTTCCCCTACAGAGGACAGGGCATTGTAACCACATTTTTTTCAGATCAATCCCTCGGTGGACCGAAAGAATGGAACTGGTCCTTTGGGGACGGTCAGTTTTCTGGTGATCAAAATCCCGTCCATACCTACATAAATCCGGGAAATTACACGGTGATTCTTTCAGTATTAAATGGTACTGCTTCGGATCAGATTGTTATCCCGGATTTAATTTCGGTGACTGCTCATGAGACCTGTGGGGGCGATACAATCAGCGGCGGGAGCGGCATTGCACCGGAATCTCACAAACCCTCTGATCTGACATTTTTTGTCGATTCGGACTATCTTGAGGCTCACCGGGTCAATCCTGCAGATGTTAAACTTATGAGTTTTACAGACAAACACTGGAATGAATTGCCAACGAGATTTACCGGATCTCAGGGAAATCGCTTTTATTACGAAGCGGATTGCGACAGATATTCGCTGCTTTTTATTGGAAACAGAAAAGATGGATATCAGCAGGTCCCGCAAATTGGTATACTCGCCATGACCAATGTTACGGTTTTATCGGAGTCCGAAATACCAACGGAACCGGAAAACACAATGCTGCACAAACCCATTCCTTCTGGCACTTCACCGGGATTACATCAAAAAAGTTCCCAAAATGAATCAGTGAATGAAGAGGTTGCACCGCGTTCTACCGTATCTGCATATGAACCATACCAAGCATACTTGCTGCTCGGTGCACTCTTTTTTATGCTTGTCGCAGGAGTTTTCATTGTAAAACGCTGGTGGATTCGCCGCCAAAACCCTGCCCTCTTCCGCGACTACGATTGATCCCAAAAAAAACTCACTCCCCCACCTTCACAATCTCAATCTCCATCTGGCTAATCTTCTCAAAAATTCTCTTCTCTTTCACAATAGGCCAGAGCTCGTACAAAATAACCGTGATCGGCTCCCACATGGCAGCCCACCCGATAATCAACAGAGAATCGGAGAGGAGCTGGGCCATGATATGGTTATCAAGGTCTGCAACAAGCTGGCGAAAGAGAAGCGCAATGGCAAGAAATGACATTCCGACAAGCATGCTCCACCGGCCAAACTGGAACTTGGCCCGAAACTTCCGGCCGGCAACAAGCATCCTGTACCGAAAATGGGTATGGATGGCAGGAATAATCTTTTTTGCTTCCTCGCAGTCGCAGAGCTTCCCCGGAAGGTAGATCAGGATCTTAAATTTTGTCTTAAACGGAAAATCCTTGACCGTATCGACAATATACTGCTCCGCATCGCTGTCGAGCTCCTTTTCATAAAACGGCGCCGGGTCAAACGAGTTAAAAAGCTGGATAACCGAACTGAGTTTTATCTCGATAAGGACACGCCCGTCCTGCTTGTGGTACATCGATTCAATATCGCGCAGAGGTTCGGTAGTACCGGCAGCCATACAGCCAGTGTACGGCGTCGCAGCCAATAAACTTCACCTTCAGATAAAAAAAGGAAATACCGATGATCCTTTCCCGGATGCGGAATTTTGTGCGCCGAAATGCCCGGACGCCGGAAAGGTTTTATCTGGTCGTTTTTCATTCAGGAAAGAATTTAAAGCATCCTATAAAACATCCGGGATCATACAAAAGGCGGACAATTAACGGGAAATCCGCAGGAATTCCGGTATTTACCGGGTAAAAAACCTGAATAAAAAAAACGGGCAGTGCAAAAATCCCCCGTTTGCCGGGATCCAATCCATGATGTGGCAGGGATATCACGGGTTTTGGTTTCCCAAAAGTCCGCCGCGAGGTATATCTATGGACGCAGAAGTAAGCCGCCTGACTACACAGGCGAAGGTCTATGCTGAGACCCTTGATGCATTACGAAACGAAATGAAGACTGTCATCGTTGGCCAGCGCGATGTGATCGATAAGTTGATCATTGCGCTGTGCGCCGATGGCCACGTGCTTCTTGAAGGGGTGCCGGGGATAGCAAAGACCCTGACCATAAAGACCCTTTCGCAGTGCATCGATTGTAGTTTTGTCAGGATCCAGTTCACCCCGGATCTTTTACCCGCCGATATTATGGGGACAAAGATCTACAACCAGAAAGACTCCACATTTTCCACGATCAAGGGCCCGGTCTTTGCCCACTTCGTGCTTGCTGATGAAATTAACCGGGCGCCGCCAAAGGTCCAGTCGGCCCTTCTTGAAGCGATGCAGGAACGGCAGGTAACCATCCAGGGCGAAACCCATTCGCTTGCCCGACCGTTTTTTGTGCTTGCAACCGAGAACCCCATCGAATCCGAAGGCACCTACCCGCTCCCCGAGGCACAGGTAGACCGGTTCATGTTTAAGGTGCTCATGACCTACCCGGATAAAAACGACGAGGTCACGGTGCTCGACCGGTTTACGCAGGGAACGATAATTACCCCGCAAAAAGTGGTGACAAAGGAAAAGATCCTTGAGATTCAGGCATTTACCAAGGAGATCTACGCCGACGCCGCGATCAAGAAATATGCCTGCGAGATTGTCGATGCTACCCGGCACCCGGACGCGTACGGGATCGAAGAGGCAAAGTACATTGCGCTCGGAGCATCCCCCCGTGCCTCGATCTTTTTAATCCTTGGCGGGAAAGCCCATGCTCTCCTTGCCGGCCGGGGCTACGTGATCCCCGAAGATATCAAGGCCGTCGCTCACGATGTCCTCCGGCACCGGCTGCTCCTGACCTATGAAGGAGAGGCAGACGGGATAACCACCGACCGGATTATCGACCGGATTCTTGGCATTATCAAGGTGCCGTGAGAATCATGATGCATGCAGCGCCGGGCCGACGTGCAGACTTCATCGTACGATGCAACCGGCCCACGGGAACAACCGGGTATTCTGGTGATGCGGGATGGAAGACCGTGCAGAACTGATCCGTCAGCTAAAAAAGATCGATCTTACCACTGGGGTCCTTGTCGAAGGACTTCAGTCGGGGCTTCACCATTCGGTCTTTAAAGGCCAGGGAGTAGAGTTCTCCGAGATCCGGGAGTACGTTCCCGGGGACGATATCAGGTCGATCGACTGGAAAGTGACCGCACGGTACAACCATCCGTTCATCAAGGAATTCACCGAAGAACGGGACCAGACATTTTACTTTGTCGTGGACATCTCCGGTTCAGCCGGGTTTGGTTCTGATACGACAAAACAGAGAAAGATCCTTGAAGTGACCGCAAGCCTTGCGTTTGCGGCGGTAAAAAACAACGACCGGATAGGGTTGGTCCTTTTTTCGGACCGGGTGGAAAAATACATCCCGGCAAAACGGGGCAGGAAACACCTTGCAGGAATGTTTAACGTCATGATCGATCACAAAGCGGCATCGCAGAAGACCGATCTCGGAATGGCGGTAAAGTTCCTGGCAAACATCCTTTCGCGCAGGAGTTCGGTTATCATCCTCTCGGACTTTGCATCCCCGGACTTCTTCCTGCCCCTCCGGATCCTCAGGCGCCGACACGAAGTCCTTGCAATCCGGATTACCGACCCACGGGAACTTGAACTCCCCGATATCGGTCTTATCGAACTCGAAGACCCTGAATCCGGCGAGCAGGTACTCGTGGACACTTCAGACCCGGTCTTCCGGCAGAGGTATGGCGAACTCGTCACGGAATCAGATGAAAAGATGCACGCGGATTTCGCACGAAACCGGATCCGCGAGGTGGCAATTCTTACGGATGAGCCCTATGAAATCCCCTTAAAGAGATTCTTTTCGGGCGTAGCACAGAGGAGGTCGGGACATGTCAGGGTTTTATGAGCCGCTCTGGTTGATCGGATTAGTCATCCTTCCGGTCCTTGCCGGGGTTTACCTCTACATGATCCGGAAAAAGAAACAGGAAGCAATTGCGTTTTCCCGGATCGCGTTTGTGAAATCGGCACTTGGCGATGCAAAAAAATCAAAACGGACGCACATACTCTTTATCGTCGCACTTGCAGCAATCGGGCTTCTTGTGATTGGCCTTGCCGACCCGCACATCCCCATCGATCAAACAAAAGAGGGAACAAATGTTATTCTCGTCCTCGATGTCTCGGGAAGCATGCAGGCCACCGATTACCAGCCCTCGCGTCTCGAAGCGGCGAAAACTGCGGCAGAAACTCTGGTAAACAGTCTGGACCAGAAAGATTCGGTCGGGGTCGTGATCTTTGAATCAGGTGCGACAACGGCTGCATACTTAAGCCAGGACAAGGACCGGGTTAAACAAAAGATAGCCGCAATCTCGCCAAGGTCCGGCCAGACTGCAATCGGCGACGGTCTCGCCCTTGCCGTTGACATGGCCCAGTCCGTCCCAAACAAGAAAAGCGTCATTATCCTTCTCTCGGACGGTGTCAATAACGCCGGGGTCATTACGCCGGACGACGCCGTAGCGCTTGCAAAGTCTGCCGGCATCCAGGTCTACACGGTCGGCCTTGGTACATCCTCCCCGACCATCCTTGGCTACGACTGGCTGGGAAACCCCCAGTATGCCTCGCTTGACGAGACGACCTTACAGTCCATTGCTGACCAGACCGGTGGGAAATACTACAAGTCTGTCGATGCAAAGACGCTCAATGAAATATATGCCAGCCTCACGCAGAATATCGCGCATGAGAAAGAGGACACGAGCATCAAGGATTACTTCATCTTTGCCGCGCTCCTGCTGCTCTGCGCTGAATTCTGGCTCCGGTATGGCAGGGGGCGGATCATCCAATGAAGGCTCAAAAAGTCCTCCTCGTCCTCCTCATTTTTGCCGCACTGATCGTCCCTGCGGCGTTTGCAGCAGACATCACGATCACTTCGGACAAGACCGATTATTACTTTGGCCTTGGAGAAACAGCAAATATCGCACTGCCGGTGACAAACACCTATTCGCAGGACATGGACGGGACGCTCCAATTTACCACCGCAGAGCAGTTGCAGAACTCCGGCACGGTCATGACCAGCACCAAGAACCGGGTGTACACGACCACGATCCCGGCCGGGAATTCGTTTTTAAACATCAGCGCCGGGACATCCGATGTGCCAAAGACCATGAAGATCGATGTGGCGTTCCAGTACACGGGCACCTCGTCAACCCAGGTAACGCTTCCCGAGATCATCGTCCACTTCGTGCAGGACCCGTCATCAGCCTCCAACCCGGAGGGCAGTGCGGTGACCAGCACGAGCGGGGCTGCATCGTCGGGTTTCGGGTCGAGCTCGGTCCAGATCGTCCAGCAGGCAGTCTCGGTCCAGCAGCAGGCCGGCCGGGACGCAGGACTGTCGCAGTCCTTGTCATCAGACCTCCAGAACAACCAGCTGTCCCAGGATACAAGCGCACTTAAAGCACAGCTCGAACAGGAAGCGGCAAAAAGAGATCAGACAAAAAATGAGTTCGCAGAAAACCTGTCGGCAGATCCGCTTGTCCGGCAGGTAAACGGGACGCTTGAAGCAGACGGGTTTACCCGGCAGTCGGTCAGTTCCAACCCGACTGACAGCAGTAACGGGGCATTTACGATGCTCTACCAGAACGGGGCAGGAGAACAGATCAGCGTTGCCGGGTCGATGACAAGCGGAGTCGTCCCGTCTGTGATGGAACAGTCGGCGGCGGCGCTCAATGTGACTGCACCGGTTGCCGCAAATGCAACGTACCGGTCCTCTGCAGACGAGCTTGCCGGCAACGGTTTCCTGCGGAACCAGACCTTCGTAAACCAGACGCTTGCGGGTGCGACGGTCAATGTCACTTTCCTTTCAGAACAGGGACGCCCGGCATACATAAACGCGACCGTCGACCAGGGAAACGTAACGCAGGTTTCGCTTGCCATTGATCATACCGAGATGAATTATCTTCTCATCGGCATTGTCATTGCGCTCATTATCCTGATTGCCTTCTGCGCATGGATATTATACCGACGTTACCGGGCACGAAAGAAACCCGCAGCGCAGGTAATCCCAAAACCGCGCCCGGCTCCCGCCCCGGTTGATTACCGCAAAGAGGCGCTCCGGCTCATTGCCCGGGCAGAAGTGGCGTTTGTCCGGCAGGAATTCCCGGAGGCCTACGGATGTCTCGGACAAGCAACCCGGTTGTTCCTTTCATACCGGCGCGGAGACTGTCGCGAACTTACCAACGCCGAACTCGGGCCCGTTCTTGCAGCTTCGGGCGATGCCGGGCAGGCACAGGAGATCCTGGCACTGCTCGACCGGTGCAGCGATGTGGAGTTTGCAAAAGGGTACCCCGAAGCCGGGGAGTTCGACGCGATGGTAAAAAAGATCCGGGAGATGGTGGGCAGGGCATAACAGCCCCGGATCGCACACGTCCCAGGCTGCCAGAATACACTATCCCGCTCACACATTTTTTTATTGCAATTTTTTTTTTTGGGAATCACCGGTCAATAACGAACCGGTTGGATTCTCCCAGGTAGTAATAGTTAAATTCACCGTTTTTGTTCTGGAGCAGGGTTTCGAAAATTATCCTGACCGGTTCCGGGGAACGGGTCGTGTTTGTCCTGATAAGGTCCACGACTTTCTCTGCACAGGGAAGAATAGTTTCGCCAAAGTGAATGGTGAATTTACGGACATATTCATCGGTTTTGTCCTTGTCGCAGGTCGCTTCAAGCAGGAGGCGCCATTTGGCATACACACAACTGTAATACAGGAGATTCCGCCTGTCGGCTATCTCAACAAGGACGTTTTCCTTGTTTTCCAGAAGTTTTGCCAGTCCTTTCATGGCAGAGGTCGAGTTATCGGCGCACTGTTTCTTAAAATATTTTTTTAGTTTCGATTCGACCATCGGCTCAAACACCGGTTCCTGGAAAACAAGAGCAAACTGTTGAAGCGGGCGGCTACCTTCGCCATCGATATGAGGATCAGCCACGACAGAGGGGTATCCCTCGTTCCAGATTAAAAGGTGCACGATTTCATGAGCGACAATTCGTGCATCGTCCAGGGATTTGGGATATCTTTGTAAGATGATCGTATTTGTTGCCGGCGAGGAGTTCCCCTCTTTTTTGGCATGCGAATTGATAGTCCAGGTAATGGATATGGACTCAATACCGGTTTTATTGTCTGAGTAAAAATCCGCAAACGCGCTGTGTTTCTTACAGAGATTCAACAGCATTACCCGGGCAGCTGAATCCGATAATCTTGTTGGGGAGGAGGGTTTGGATCCAGTGCGCGATTTTTTCATAATGGCTTTTGGCGGGAGAGATGATAGAGGTTTCTTGCGGACGGACATTTGAGTGCGCCAAAACGTACTTGACCCGGGGACCGGGAGAGCAGGTTTTCCCCCCCCAATCCGGGCCCGTATAAACCCCGGATTCGCTGGATCCGGGCACCCGGTACCGGTTCCCCGGGAAAATAGTGTCCACGCTTATGAGAAATATTGATTAAATCAGGTATTTTCCAAAAACAACCGTTTTAATCGGGAAAAAACCGTGCAATTTAGCGGCGTTTTAACAGCCCCAAAAAAACCGGTTGGCGGATGAGCCGTTTCCGATCGGATCGGCCAAAGGAAGGGCCCTGGCGGGCATTTTGGTTTAGTGGAGGAAAAACTGCGATTTTTACGGCGGATTTTACCATCGGGACGCTGTTTGTGGTTTTCAGGATCCCCGAAAAATACGCTCCGTCGTGTGATGGTGGTAGTTGGGGTTGCCCGGGGGTCGGGTCCATCCCTGGTTATTAACGGGTCCCGGTTTTTATCCGATCAAAAAAGCGGCCGGTCTTTTGTAAGAAGTGCTGCTGCCTCGGCCGGGGAGGGGGCGACTGCCAAAATTTTTTCGGGAAGTCAGGAATTCGTATACGGAGAGCAGGTTGGATACAACCTTGCGACCGGTAGTTACGATACAGGTGAGAAAAATTGTAGGGAATATTCCGGCAAAAAAATCAGAACTGGAATCCCATCTTGTTTGACGACGGAATGGCAAACGGATCGGTGGTGAGTTCTTTTACCACGGCATCTGCAAAGGCTTTTGCAGCCTGGGGTCCGTTTGCCGTAACAATCCTGCTGTCCGTGACAACGGGCTGGTTTGCAAGAACCGCCTTTCCTTTTTTCATTTCAAAGATTGCAGCCTGACTGTTGTACACCGTTGCGCTCTTTCCTGCGAGGATCCCGGCTTTTGCAAGCACGACCGGCGCAAGGCAGATCGCAGCGACAACTTTTCCGGCATCATGGAAAAAGGTCACAAACGAGATGAGCAGTTTGTCTTCCCAGAGATATGCCTGGGCACCTGTTCCGCCGATAATGATAAGGCCATCGTAATTTTTCGGGTCGATATCGTCAAACGTGATCGAGGCTGATGTTTTTCCGCCAAGCATTCCCGTGCAGGTGCCGGTCCGGGTCGAGGCTATATCAAATGCAATGTCTGCCGTCTTTAACGCCGCTACCGGTTCTGCCAGTTCCTCGTCACGGTATTTTTCCGGTGCTACAACAATGATAACTTTCATAATGTTCTTGATTCTTTTTCATGATATTTGTGAATTTCCCCATCCAGGCGATGTTGTGAATTCCCCGGATCATGCTCTTTTTTTCCAAAAACAAAGCGGCTATATCCTGTCAGGGAATAATGAGGATCGTACCCGATCATGAAAGTCGTCTGTTCGTTCTGCCCAAAAGTAATCCAGCCCGGGGAAACCCCGGATGACCCGGTCAGCCATGGGATCTGTCCTGCGTGCTATGAATCAATTCTCAAAAACCACGGGATGGACATCAGGAAATTTCTCGACCAGCTTGATGCACCGGTCTTTCTTGTGGATGAAAATGTCAATGTGCTGGCCGCAAACCGGATGGCGTGTGCCATGGCAGGAAAACCGATCCATGAGATCAAAGGCAACCTCTGCGGAAGGATCTTTGAGTGCCGGAACGCGAGCCTGCCGGGCGGGTGCGGGAAGACCGTATTCTGCCTTGGCTGTGCTATCAGGAAATCCGTAAACGATACAAAAGAGACGAAAAAACCGGTTGTCCGGAGACCGGCCGTGGTGCACCGGTCCACATCTTTAGGGAAAGATGAGATCCGGTTTTTTGTTACGACACGGATCGATGGCGATGTCATTTTACTGCGGCTCGATCAGGTCAGCGAAAAACCACCAGTTCATGCCCAGTATTTCTCTAATTTTTGTGACTCCGAAAAGAGACCCGAAATCTCCGAGCCACCAGCTGAAAAGAGACCTGCGAAAGATCTCATGACATGACATTAAAACCGGTTCAGTCCCTTGGCATTTCTTGTCGGCAGGAGATCACATGAACTTCTTTGAGCGGGATTGCTGATTTCCAGCCCGGTAGAAAATTAGCGAAGTACTGATGCCAGAAAACTCCCGGGTTTTGCCGGGCGGTTCGCGGAATTAAAAATAAAAAATAAAACGTCCGGAATTATCTCCTCCGCTTCCCAGTTGCAGCGCTTCAGTACTGCATAACGGAAAGGTACTGTGGCATAAGGGAAAATTATTGCAAAACAAAAAAAATGCATGCATCCTGTATAAATGGCCGGCATGTCCCTTCAGCGTATCACACACACAGGTTTTTCCAGCCCGGCTGCTGTCTCCCGCATCATTGTCGCCACTTTTTTCCTGAATTTTGCCGGGTCGATAGCCGATGCCACGTGCCGGTCAAGGACCATGATCCGGTCCGCCTCTGCGATCAGCGTATCCATCGCACACGCGGCAAACAAAAGACCGGTCGATCCCATCCGGTCCCGGTCGGTCGCAAGGATCCGGGCAAGGGGCGTGATCTCTTCGGTCTGGAGACAACTATTCACAAGAAGGTTTGGTGCTGCACGGTCCTCATCGATAATAAGGAGCGGGGCAGATCCGGCTATTGCAGTTTGCACCAGGGATGCCATGGTCATCGAGCCGCTCCCCATGCCGTACGCGGCGTTCACGGTCCCGTCGATTCCCGGGGGAAGACCGGAAAAGAACATGCTGACATCGGCCCCGGCAAGTTCGCAGTTCATGGCTTCTGCCGTGCGTATGCCCCGGACCGTGACGATACATTCCCTTCCATCTCCCCGGGCATGATTATCAACACCGGCAAGGACCGCTTCAAGGAACGTGGTCTTTCCCTGTGCATTTGAACCGGCAACAGCAAACACTTCCCGCTGTCGGATCCCAAGACCTGTCACGACCCGGCCGCTTGCGGGAAGTTCGTATTCAACAGGTGAGAGTTCCTGCGGACAGGAAAAGGGAATGTTTATCCCAGGTTTTGGCCCGGCCGTGCGAAAGAAGCACCGGTACTGCGTGCAGGCCCGGGCCGGTTTTGAACCGTCACCAACAAATGCTACCAGGCCGAGATCCGGGAGACAGTCGCGGAGCAGCTCCTGGTCAAGCGTCTGTATCCATACTTCCTCAAGGACCCGGGTCGGCAGGGACCATGCAATCTTTGCAACCGCTTCAAGATAGGCAGACGATATCTCTGAAACGGATGCAAGGGACTCCTGCGTTACCGGGGACACGTACGGGATCGTACCGCAAAGGAGCAGGTGGATGCCGGATGCGTCGGCAAAATTCCGGGCGTCGGCATGCCAGAGATCTGAGGCGAGTGCATCGGGAGAATTCACCAGCGTGTAAGGTTCGACTGCGGCAGCATACCTCCCGGGAAACCGGGTACCCCGTGCAACAAGCGGACCAAGTGCCGGATCTCCCGGGGCTTTCTGCTTGACACGCTCGATAAGGCACGCGACAGCACCGGCCGATCCCCGGGGGTCCAGGGCAATCTCGGATACCAGGTTCCGGCGGACAAGAAGCGGAACGCAGAACCTGATCGCGTCGCCATCAAACGAGCGGACCGCATAGAGGGTGACGCCCGGAACAATACTGCGCGTATCGATCCCAAACGTCCCGTTCCCGGAAACACCGGTCACTGCCCGGACCAGTCCGTCCGTGTCCTGACCTTCCATGTTCCGGTATCGGCGCCGGATCACAAGAAGCCAGCGAAAGGAATCCTGCCGGACAACAAAAATACCCTTTGGCCACAACCAAAAAAAATATGCGTGAAATGCCCGTGCACCGGGTCATTATGGCTTGTGAACCCGCGCAGCACGGCTCCGCCTGCAAGTGTTTATCCGCATATCCTGCAAATTGATAGGAAAAGCGAATTTATCATGGCCGCCCCTCAGTTTCTCCCAATACCCGAAAATCTTCATGTGCTTGCCTGCGAAACCATTAACCGCCGTGTCGGCCGGATCCCGTTTGAAAAGGACGGCATCGAGGTCACCGGTGAGCTTGTGGCCATAGCCATGGAATGCATCAATGCGGAAGTTGTCCGGACGCTCCCGGTAAAACCGGCAGCACGGCAATCGGGAGCAACGCCCGGCCTTATCGGCTGCCTCAACGAACGCATCGGCGGAGACAACAGCGCAGTCGCCCCGGTTGTTGCAAACGTGCTTGTCGATGCCGGCCTTGCCGAAACCGCAGAAGTCCTTGACTCAGAGACACACCAGCAGATCCGGGGAGTCCGGCTCATCTCGCCCTGGACATGGCATATCGCGTCACCGGGACCAAAAGTGTTTGCCGGGACAGCTCCCGGATCCGGGAACAATTCGTCCGATGCCTGGATGGCAAAATGCCCGGTCTGCAAAACCGGTATTCTCAGTCGGGTTACCGGGAAACGGCTCTATGGTATCCCGCCGACTGATTTTTACGTAGACTGTTCCCACTGCGGTGCAAAATTTATTCCCGAGAAAAACCGGTTCCGGCTGGTTTCCATTGCCCACATTTCCGATCCGCGCTGGCGTCAGTACCTCAATTCCAGCCGCGAACCGGAAGTGTGGATGCAGGTTGCACAGGAGATCGTCATGCAGCGGCCGGAACACCGGACCGTGCGCCGGCGGGCAGTAGCGCCAAAGACGATCTCCACGGTTATTATGCCACAGACAATCCCCCTTGTGCATCGTCATGAGCACCGGCCGACCCGGCCGGTTGAAGGAATACCGGCAGCCTTTCCCGAAATTCGGGACAAATCGCTTGCGGTTGCCGGCCCGGCAAAAACCCATTATTTCCGGCCCGTTCCCGTACGTTTTCTTGGTGCAGCAAAGTACGATATCTTCGAACATTCTGAACGCATTGTCGGGGATATGCCGGACTCCCCGGAATTTGCGGAGCTCAGGGAGACGCTTGAAACAAAGTACCCGCGTTACCTGACACTCAGGAGAGGGCCGGTCGCTGCCGAACTGCGCCTGAAAAACGATCCGCTCTACAAAAAATTCCTCAACGGGTACGGCGAAGAAGGGTTTTGCATGTTCTGCATGGACGATGACAGCCGGGCTGCAAAAAAAGGTGTCATCCTTGTTTACGCGCAGAAAAAGATCTGCCTTATCCTTGCCTGCCACACATCGTTTGCCGATATTATCGACAAGCGTTTTGGCCATATTTTCCCCGACATGTGTTATTGTGAGGGTGACCAAACTGCGTGCCGGATAAATACCGTCCAGGGATCCTCCCGGTCAGCGCCGGTCATATACGCCCACGAACTCAGTGACGATGCAGTGATCGATGAGGTAACCGCAGGACTCAACGCGAAGTACGGAAGTGCTGGTGCAGTCCCGCAATGATCTGGTAAAATGGGGTCATGGATCAGAGTATTTTTCATATCCTATGCAAACATAATAATTACCTATTCAGGTTAGAGTTTAGGGGAGCTGTTGAATGAAAAAGTGTCCTTTCTGCGGGATGAATATCCGGGATAACGTGGAGGTTTGTGGCTATTGCGGACATGATGTTCCGCAAAAGTCCGAACGATCCGGAGGCGGAAAGGCCAGAACCGCCCCACAGCGCAGCACGCCACCGGTGACGGCACCGTCCGTAGAACCCGGGGCAGAAGGTGAGGAGGAAGAGGAAGACGGCGGTCTTTCCCGGATCCTCCAGCAAGGCGAACAGATCCTGATCTGCTCGCTCAATATTTCAGTTAAAAAATTCTTTTTCCATGCATATCTCACAAATAAACGGATTTTCCTTATCGATACCCAGGAAGTCAAGATTAAAGTCACGGCAAAGGACATCTCGCGCGATACCATTGCCGCAAGCAGTGTAGAGTCCTCAGAAAATGGCGACCCGGTGCTTGTCCTCTCAATCAAATCTGCCGACGATGAGATAAAAACCATGAAACTGGTCTTTGCCCAGAACGGCACAGACCGGGCCGGTGAGATCGAAGACTGGATCGCCATTTTAAACGATGAACCTGCTGAGAAAAAATCCCGCAGGGCCGCTGCAGCTCCCGCCTCGGCCAAAATAGTTGAAGAACCGGAGGAGGAAGAAGAAGAAGAGCCCGCTGAAGAGCCTGATGAGATCCAACCGGCTCCCCGCCCGGCAGCAAAATCACGTTTCCGCCAGCAGGAACTTGAACCCACCAGAAAACCCCTCAAGAGCCATGAACGCCAGCCGCCGGTCAAGCGTCTGATCCCCATGACCCGGGAACCCGAACCGGAGTCGGAACCTGAACAGGAACAGGAACCCGAAATTGAATATATCCCGGAACCGGCTGCACCGCAGAGGCGCACCCAGTTCCGGACGATTGAAATGCCGGCCCGGAAAAAATCAGTCATCACGCGGGAAAATGATGAGGCTCCGGTCCATAGTAATACCTACATTGTTAAACGGCCCGAGGTTACTTCTGCAGTCCGGACTGCGATGAAGCACCCGGTCCAGCCGGTTCACCATCCGGTTGTTCGGTCGATTACGAGCCAGCCGGAGGTCACGATCAAAAGGCCGCTTCCTGAACCGGCAGAAAACGTTGTCCCGGTTGAAATTCCCACAGTGAAAAAATCGGTAGCCTCCTATGACACGGTCGATACGCCCCAGTTCTGTTTTAACTGCGGCAAAAAACTCCCTGCCGAAGCAAACTTCTGCCCGGGCTGCGGAACCCGGCTCGGCCATGCAAAGACCGAACCGTCACGCCAGTCCACTACCATTCCCCGCCCGGCACCGGTCTCACGGGTAACGACAAATCCCCATGTCCGAAAAGTCCCGAAGATCGAAGAAGTCCGCGATGATGACGATGACGAACCGGTCCAGAAAAGGCCGGTCGTGAAAAAAACGCAGCGGGGAAGCGATATGACCATTCTTCATAAATTCCTCCGGCGTTGACATTCCGGGAAACGGAAGGCCTGCTGAAACAACTATACCGGATTATAAATACGCTGCCTGGATGTGGCAGATAAAAAAATTACCCGCAATCATTTTTTTGCCGGATCCCGTGCTCTTTTCCAGACGATAAAAGAAATCGTTATAACAAATCCAGTCACTTCTATTAGTACGATTCGGTAAAACCGAGGTACATTAATGAAGAGAAATATCCAGATTGAAGCGTTAAACCAGATCCCATTGGAAAAACAGCGGATTGAACTCGTTGAGCGCAAATGCCTCGGTCATCCCGACAGCATTGCTGACGGCATTGCGGAATCCATTTCGCACGCACTCTGCAAGGTATACCTTGACGAATTCGGATTTGTCCTCCACCACAACACCGACCAGGGCGAGGTTGTTGCCGGGGAGTCCTGCCCGAAGTTCGGCGGCGGGAAAATGATCCGGCCGATCTACATCCTGATCGATGGCCGGGCAACAAAGCAGTTCAACGGAGTCACGATCCCGACCGATACCGTTGCTGTCAAAGCTGCGCATGACTACCTCCACAAGATCCTCCCCGAGCTCGACCTGCACCGCGATGTCATCATCGACAGCAGGCTCGGGACCGGTTCGACCGATCTCCGGGATGTATTTACACCCAAACAGGGAAAAGTCCCGCGTTCGAACGACACGTCGTTTGGTGTCGGCCACGCACCGTTCTCCGATGTCGAGACCATCATCAGGAACACGTCGAACTATATCGATACAAAACTCCGCAAAAAATACCCGGCCATCGGCCAGGATATCAAGATCATGGGTCTCCGTGACGGAAACGCGATCACGCTCACCGTTGCCTGCGCTATTGTCGACAAGTACTGTGCCGACATTAATGAATACAAGGATTACATGGCACTCTTAACCGAAGAGATCGGGAAAGTTGCAAAGAAGAGCACAAAGCGGAAAGTCACGGTCAATGTCAACACGGCAGACGATATCCGGAGCAAGAGCGTCTTTTTGACGGTCACCGGGACATCCGCCGAGATGGGCGACGACGGGTCTGTCGGTCGGGGCAACCGGTGCAACGGGCTTATCACCCCCAACCGGCCGATGAGCATGGAAGCTACAAGCGGCAAGAACCCGATCAACCACATCGGGAAGATCTACAACCTCCTCTCGACCCAGATTGCCCAGGAGTGCGTCAAGAATGTTGACGGCATCGAAGAGATGTACGTCCGGCTCCTGTCCCAGATAGGTAAACCGATCGACTACCCGCTTGTCGCAAGCGTCCAGGTGCTGCCAAAGAAAGGCGTTACCTTAAAAGACATCAACAGCGAGATCAACGGCATCGTTGATGACAACCTTGCCCACGTGACAAGCATTACCGAGAAGGTTATCCGTGGTGAACTCAAGACCTTCTGATTCCAGGACAATGGCTCAGAAGAAATCTTCCCGGAAGCCGGTAAAAAAGCCGGCAAATAAACCAGGAAACCCTTCTTTTCCGGAAATGATCCGGCTTGCGATCCCGAACAAAGGGAGGATCGCAGCCCCGATCATGGACCTCATGGAAAAAAGCGGGCTGCACCTTGCAGACACAGCCGAGCGCCGGCTCATTTCAAAGACGCTTGACCCGCATGTCGAGGTACTCTTTGCCCGGCCAATCGACATCCCGGAGTATGTGGCGACCGGCGCCGCCGACCTTGGGATCACCGGCCACGATATGGTTGTCGAACGGGGCTCGGATGTCGTGGAATTACTCGACCTTGGGTTTGGGAAAGCCAAACTGGTCCTTGCCGTCCGTGACGAGTCTCCGGTGACCTCGGCCCGGCAGCTCAAAAATGCCAAGATCGCAACCGAGTTTTCCACGATTACCAAACAATATTTTGCAAAGAAGCACCTGCCGGTCACTATCGTCATTGTCGGGGGAGCCTGCGAAGCGACGCCGCACCTTGGGATAGCTGATGCTATCATCGATCTCTCAAGTTCAGGGAACACCTTAAAGACCAACCGGCTTCGGGTTATCGACGAGGTTCTTGTCACATCGACGCACCTGATTGCAAACCGGGCGGCACTCAAAAGCAAAAAGGAAAAGATCGAGGAGATCCACCTCGCGCTTGAGAGCGTAATCCGGGCACGCGGCCAGTGCTACCTGATGATGAACGTGAAACGCTCGTCACTCAAGAAAGTCGAGAGTGTTTTACCCGGCCTCTCCGGCCCGACCATCATGGATGTCGCATCGAGCGAGGATCTTGTCGCGGTCCACGCGGTCGTGTGCGAAGAGAGGGTCTATGCCCTGATCAATGCGTTAAAGCGGGCAGGGGCACGCGACATCCTTGTCATGGATATCCAGCGGATGATCCGCTAAAATATTTTTGACCACCACAAAACGAGTATCATGAAGATCTTTCCTGCGGTCGATATTCTCGGAGGCAGGTGCGTCCAGCTCGTGCAGGGGAAACGGGAGAGTGCAACCGGGTATGGCGACCCGCTTTCCTGCGCCCGACGCTGGCTTGACCTTGGTGCCGGTGCCCTGCACGTAGTAAACCTTGACGGCGCTTTTGGTAAATCCGCAAAGAACGCCGACCTCATCCGCTCGCTTGTAGCGTCCACCGGTGTTGAAATCGAGATGGGCGGGGGGATCCGGTCGATTGAAGACGGGAGAAAATGGCTTGAAACCGGTGTCACCCGGATTATCCTCTCGACATTTGCAGTCCAGGAACCGGAGGCCGTTTCCACACTTTCGCAGGAGTTTGGCAGCAGCCGGGTCATGGTCGGCGTCGATGCCAAAAACGGACAGATCGCTATCCATGGCTGGCAGGAGACCGCGGGCGATTATCTTTCCTGGGCAAAAAAATTCGAAGAGCTCGGTGCCGGGTCGCTCCTCTACACCAATGTCGATGTCGAAGGACTCCAGAAGGGTATCGCCATTGAACCGGTGAAAAAGCTCATCGATCATGTCGGCATCCCGGTCGTGATTGCCGGGGGGGTTTCGTCGCGGGCAGATGTCGCGGCCCTCAAAAATGCCGGGGCATACGGGGCGGTGCTTGGCTCGGCGCTTTACAGCGGAAAGATTAACCTTTCAGAGGCTCTAGAGGAATGTCGATGAAGAAGTCCCGCATTTCACGAAAGACGGCAGAGACGGATATCACCGTTACGCTTGTCCCGCAGGGAACCGGAAAGGTTTCGGTAAACACCGGCGTCCCGTTCTTTGACCACATGCTCACCGGCATGGCAAAGCACGGCGGCTTCGATCTTTCCTGCACGGCAAAAGGGGACCTGTCCGTTGACTGTCACCATACGATCGAGGACGTGGGGATTGTCCTTGGCGAAGCGATAAAACAGTCAATCGGCGACGGGACGGGAATCCGGCGGTTCGGCCACGCGATAATCCCGATGGACGAGTCCATTGCTCAGGCAGCACTTGACTGCGGGGGACGCAGTTATCTTGTTTACACCGGGAGTCTCGGGAACAGGACACTGGGAAATATTCCTTCAGATCTCTTCGAGCACTTTTTCTATTCTCTCTGCACGCACGCCGGCATCACGGCCCACATCACATTTTCGGGGCAAAACGATCACCACCAGTGCGAAGCGGCGTTCAAGGCATTCGGCGTCGCCCTTGGCGATGCACTTTCCCCGAGTGGAAGAAAGAGCGTCCCGAGTACGAAAGGGACGTTTTAAGATCTACTTTTTCAGGAAAGCCCAAAAGAGACAACGGACCTGCGTGAGGGATCGATAAATTCCCCTGCTCGTTCGAAATATTTCCTAAAAAACCTATATGCACGTGATTACCATGGGAGTCTTCAGGTTCGAGAACAAGTATTCCGCCCCGACAAAAGAGCAGCGCGAGCGGTACATGAAAGGCGATTGCGAGGAGCACACGTTCGGGGAAGATAACGAGGTCATGGTCATCGTGTACGACGAGGCCGCGTACCTCAAGGACGATGCAACCGGTGTCCGGATCCTCTTTACCGGGGCAAATGACAAGGGGAAGATATACGACGAGATCAAACGGATCCTTGACGAACATGCAAACAAGGAGGACGGAAGCCGGGCGTTTGTGCGGGGAAACGAGATTTAGGATAATCTCCCCCGGATTTTTGCCCGGCATAATGTGGAGGACGGCCGGATTCAGATAAATTTCTGCATCCAGACCGTATCGAACAGGACGCCGTTTTTTCATCCCGCATTGCAGAGACGCCCGCACTCCAGAAAGCCGTTTTTTTGTGGAACCGGATGCTTCCTTCATTTTTTGAGGAGATGCCTGCAAGAATTGTCATGATACCCCGGGCCTTCCCTTCAGTTTCGAGTTTCTGTAAGATAAGGGTGCCAAGACCCTTGCCGGTATATTCTGGTTGCAGGAAGTAGGTGATCTCAGCGGTGTGTGCAAATACCGGCATCGGGTTATGAGCCCGCAACATGCCAAAACCGGTAAACCCTTCACCATCTGCTTCACACGCGACAACCGAGGGATAATTTTGTGTGGCTTCAAGAAAGAGATCGAAGAACCCGTACGGAACCGGTTGTTCCGGATATGCTGCAAAACTGTTTTTGATAGAGTAATTGAAGAGATCGATGACCTGCTCCCTGTCGGTTTCTGCCGGGGAACTGAATATAAATCCGGAATCTGTTTTCATGCGTGTGTCACCACAGGATATGCAGGTAAAATAGCCTAGTAACTAAACTATTTAACCGCCATGCATCCGAAGATCGAAATCACAATCATCTGAATCACGATCATTAAAATTACGATCAATCGTTCGTTTCTCGGGGATAGGTCTCGGATATCCTGCGCCGTATTTTCGGGCATTCATCAAATATCCTTTCTAATTGCAGGTAGAATATCCGGATATACGCACGATCCCTGTCTTCTTTGATGGAGAGTTCCCGGGCGATCTTCTCATGCACGGCTGCATGATAGGCCCGGTGCCATTCATATGCCCGCCTCCCGGACCCTAAAAGACAAAGAAAAACCGTCTTTTTGTTTCCTTCGGCTTTTATCCGTTCCAGGTATCCTTTCTCTTCGAGTTTTTTTGCAGTCTGGGATAAGGCACCTTTCGTGATCCCAAGGTGTGAGGCAAGTCCGGACATGCTCTCCTGCGGGAAGCGCCAGACCGTATCAATAAGGTGTTTTTCTGAAGTGTAGAGGAGGACCCCGTCACCGGTATCGACCGGTTCATGCTCGATAGCGGCAGCCTTGTTAAAGAGCCGTACAAGCATGTCCGTGATCTCGTCATTTTTCGGGGCGGATATTCCTGTTGTTGAATTGTTTAGTATCTATATGTATTACTGATCGGCGGTGATGAAAAGAGCATGGATATTTAGGGGAATAAAAAAGGAAAGCGGGGTTTTTAAAAAAAACCGGTAACCGGCAGGTTACAAGTTCAGCTTGAAGAAAATCAAGGGGCGGATCCGGGTAAACCAGGGGGAGGTGCTCGCAAGCACTGATAGAGATCACGGCAGGTATGCCCCCACGGGATGACGGATCGCATCAATAATTAAAAACGGTATCCGGATCAATCCTTGAATTATCTAACAGAAATCCGGTGTTGTTTTACCAAAAGATACGTTATTTTTTTTGTCCCGCACCAATCGCGACACAAAGACCGGTGATCACCGCGACAACAATTACCCCCACCGGAACCGGTGCCTTTGTTGTTGCCGGTGCGATACCCGTATAGAGCACCGCCCCGGTGCTGTCCGGTGCCGAACCGGTGGCATCGAGTGTCCCGAAGTTTGCCCCGGTGAGAATAGTGCTTCCTGCGGGCAGTGTCAGGGTTAACCCGGATGAAATGCCAAGCGAGGACCCGGCCGGGATTTCAAAGGTTTTCCCGGGAAGCAGGGCCGCATTTTGTGCAAAGACAGCACTGCTCATGAGCGTGTAGTTCCCACCCGTTGAGGTGAAGACCACGGCATTCCCTCCCGAGATCGTGGTGATGGTTGCATTGTACGCAAAATTTTCCGCTTTACCGGAAGTATCCGACTCGATGAACACGACCGGATTACCGGAGATTTTTACCGTGCCAGACTTTGAATCGATGCCAAAGTTCCGGGTCGAGGCATTCTTTGAGTGCACATCGATATATCCCCCGGTGATAACAATACCCCCCTGTGCATTCCCGGCATCCACATCGCCGCCGTCAAGCCCGAAAGTGTTGCTCCCGCCGGATTCATGGGAGATGATCGACCCACCGGAAACGATCACGTACTGTTTTGCATAGATCCCCTTGTTCTTGTGGGCGGTCGTCATGACCGAGGCATTGACCGTGCCGCCAGAAACCGTCACGTTGCCCGAGCCTGCATAAAGTGCGTAGGACGCACCGCTTTTCGGGCTGTTGCTGCCTCGGATCACGATATCAAGCCTGCCGCTTTCAAGCGTGACCGATGAACCCCAGACACCATACAGCATGTCGCTGTTGTTGGTTACAAGAATGGTCAGCGTCTTTTCCGAAGGCGAGCGGATTGTCACCGGGCCGGCTGATTCTATCCCGGCAGCAGAAAAGGACGCAATCGTCACATTGTCGTTCAGGGTAATCGTGAGCGGGTCGTTGCCATTGTATTCGATTCCGCCGGCAAAATTCGAATCCGGGCTCGCGTTTAGCACGTACTCCATTGCCGATACACCCGGGATCGCAAAAAGGCCGGTCACAATGATAAGCAGCACCATGGTGCGACACGTTGCCGGTAAGGGGTGAAAGGAAAATCGCCCTGTTCGGGATTGCCGTACTGCAGCGGAACCGAAGTTAACACCTGTAAAAACTGACATCCCCGTATATCTGCGGGAAGGGTAATTAAAAGTGGTGAATCATATTAATTTATTAAGTATAAATAATTATTTAAAATTTTTTACACCGGTTTGTAAAAAAGGTATATAATATAAAACAGAGCCAGCTAATTCAAACGCTATCCCGGAATACAGAACCCGAAGAGAAAAAAGAGTTGATTTAGTTGGACTTTGATGCGAGATCAACATCTTCTTTCTTGATCGTCTTTCTTCCCGCGTGCTCTGCAAGCTTGTTAGCTTCCTTGGTGAGCTGGGAAATGTACTTTTCTGCCTTGACAACGAGTGCTTCAGCTGCATCGCTGCCTACTCTCTCTGCTCCATTCTTCTTTGCAATCCGTACGACTGCGGCGATTGGTAAATCTGCCATTTCTCTTACCTCATCAAAAAAGTCACATGGTGCGTATAAATACTTTTTGTAGAAAACCTCCATATTTCACAGCAAAACGATATTGGAAGGCATGGAGAACCGTTCTTGGAAAACGCGCCGCAGAATTGCGCAGAATATTTTTTCGTGCCCTTAAACGAAGTGAATTTGAGAACAGGCCCCTTTGCAGGCTTTTAGATTATTCTAACAATGCTGCTGCGAGCAATAGCGCATTCGTGTAATCTGGTTGGGCGCGCGAGGAATCTACAAAAATTCTATCGATATTTACCACAGGTGCCCCATGACCATGGCCGGCTCCAAGAAACGCAAGGGTCCGGAAGATGAGATTTCCCGAGATCCCGTCGGGCGCAATGATAAGTCCGCAGGACCGGACAGCATCTTCAATACGGACTTCGTAATGCACGGCCCCGCCCAGTTTTGCAACCAGCTCGGCGTCGGCCATGGTCTGGTCAACCACGGGATGCCTGCCGACATCTCCCAACCGTCCGCCCGAGAGAATGCCCACCTTTTCTGAAAGGCCAAAACGCTTTGCTATCTCCCTGCCTTTTTGTATCAGCCCGAGTTTATCGGAGACTGTCCAGCCTTCGTCAATACCGACCGGGCAAAAGAGAAATTTTTTCCCGTCGGCCGTTTCAAGAAGCGCGATTCTTTCGAGATGAGCGACCTTTGCCTGCCGCTTGAGTGCTGTCAGGGCGGTATTTGCCGGGAGCGTCCCGCGGACCGCAGCATCAATGGTTCCCTCCATAAGGTCGGTTACAAGAGATTCTTCAGGAACCGGGCTTTCCCGGAGCTGGACGTTTGTGTTGCCTGAAACAACCGATCCACTGTCTTTTTTGCAATAACAAAAAATTTCAAGACCCGGGTGATCGCGTGCAGCTGCAACAGCACTTTTGAGGACTATTCCTGCATCCGCCCCAATCCCAATTCCGATCCTCTTTGTTTTTTCCATAAAGGAGATCCCGTTACTTCTCCGGTGCAAGACAGGTAATGCCGTTTGTGGCAAAATCAAAGACCTGCGATTCATTCCCTTCGTACTGGATCCTGAGATTGCGCGACGCATCCACGACACCGATTGATGCGGCAGTCATACCCACGGTGGCAAAGCGCCGGATAACCTCGGGGACATTACCCGGGGGAACAGTCAGGACAAAACCCATGCCGGGATACATCCTCACCCACTGGGCAAATGTCAGCTGGTTTGCCGCAAGGTCCGGTTTTGGAATACGGGAAAGGTCAAGTTCAGCACCTTTGCCGCTTACTTCAAGAAGCATCCCGATCGTTCCGATAATGCCCGGGTTGCTGATATCTTTTCCCGAAGTCACCAGGTGATCTTTTCCAATCTCTTCAAGGAGCGCAATCTGCGCACGCACCTGTTCTGCGGATTTCATCGTCACGGAATCCCAGTTAAGAGCACATGACGGGTGGACCCGGCCTTCAAGATCGATTGCGGCTATAACCTGATCGCCGACCTCTGCCTTGTTGCTATAAATGATCGCATCAAGCCGGGCCGAGCCAAGGATCGAAACGTCGATGACACTGTACGGTGCGTCGGGGTGGAGGTGCCCGCCGACAATCGGGACGCCAAACTGTGCCGATGCGTCATGCATGCCCCGGACTACTTCTTCGTAAATCCGGGTATTTTTTGGCATGGAAAAAACATCGACCATGGCAAGGGGCCTTCCGCCCATTGCCGCAATATCGTGGACATTGACAAGGACCGAACAGTACCCTGCCCAGTACGGGTCTGCCTCCATGAGCCGGCTCCAGATCCCGTCGGCAGCTAAAAGAAGGGCTTCCCCGTTGTGCTCGATGACCGCTGCGTCCTCGCCAAACGATGCGACAACGTGGGGGGAATCGATACGGAGGGATTTGACCATCTCCCCGATGGCATGCTTCCTCCGTACACCTTCATACTCCCTGACAACCTGCGCGATATGAGCTGTGGAACAATCAATAACCACGATGTCACCCTTCGGAATAAACACTAATTTCGGAATAAACACTAATGCGTGAGTGAGATTCTTGTACGCTAGGTATGGGCTCATCAGAGATAATTTATTTGATAGGGGGTCGGATCCTTTTTACATGGAATGGGCAGAAAAATACCGTCCGGCTCACCTTGCCGATATCGTCGGAAACACAACCGCGGTTCGGCAGATCGCAGACTGGGCAAAAAACTGGACGCCCCATTCAAAACCGCTTCTTATCTACGGCAAGCCGGGCATCGGGAAGACCACGAGCGCCTATGCGCTTGCAAACGATATGGGTTGGGACACGATTGAACTCAATGCAAGCGATCAGCGGACGGCCGGGGTCATCGAGCGGATTGCCGGTGAAGGCAGTACGACTGCAAGCCTGACCGGGTCCTCCCGTAAACTCATTGTGATGGATGAGGCAGACAACCTCCAGGGAACGGCAGACAAAGGCGGGGCAAAGGCCATTCTTGAATGCATTAAGAATGCACAGCAGCCGATCCTCCTTATCGCAAACGATCTGTACGGGCTCGCCCCGGAACTCCGGGTTCGCTGCGAACCGGTCCAGTTCCGGGCAATCCCGGCGCGGTCGATAGCGCCACGGCTGAAATATATCTGCGCTTCTGAAAAGATTGCCTGCTCGGAAGCGGCAGTCCATGAGATTGCAGAGAGTGCATCCGGGGATGTCAGGGCTGCGGTCAACATGCTCTATGCATCGGCACTCGGCCGGACTTCCCTTGAAGAATCCGATGTCCATACATCCCAGAAAGACGAACGCGTTTCAATCTTTTCACTTGTAACGGCAGTTTTCGGGAAGACCTCCGATGCAGACCTCATGCGACTTTCCCGGGATGTTGATGAACTTCCCGAGAACATCGTACAGTGGGTTGAAGGTAACCTGACTGCAATTACCGAACAGGACGCACTTCTTGGGGCGTACCGTTCTCTTTCACGGGCCGACGAATACATCGGATACACGTACCGACGCCAGTATTACACGCTCTGGCGGTACGCGACCGCGGTCACGCTGCTTGGCGTTGCAGACGCCGCCGGGGGAAAAGGTATCCACGCACGGATCCTTCCCCCGGAACGCTGGCAGAAGATGTCCACGGCAAAAAAACAAAAAGCAATCCGCTCATCGGTGCTGGGCCGGCTTGCCGCGACCATGCAGCTCCCCCAAACAACGCTCCGCAAAAAATACCTGGGGACGATTTCCCTTCTGGTCCGGCAGGAACCGGAGGCTGTTGCACGCGACCTGATGCTTGATGCGGACCAGCTTAATTTCTTCTTAAACGACCGGGTAAAATCACACGAGATCATCAAATCCCTGGCAAAAGCAGAGCAGGATGCAGATGCTGCCCGTAAGAAAAAAGGAAAAAAGACAAAACCTGCCGGCCCGGATCCGACCGGTGAACCTGCACAGAAGCCATCCAGGGAAGATCCGGTGAAAAAAAGTATTCCGGGAGATCCGGTGAAACCTGTAGCGGACACGGGATGCGACCGACCGGGACCAGAACCGAAACTGGTGCACACAACGGAAAACTTCCCGGCATCATTAGAAACGCCAGAGATTACTGCCCCCGGAACCGCTGAAGAAAAGTCTGCCGAAAAGAAAGACAAGGGCCGGCAGATCGTAAGCAGCCAGTCAACGCTCTTTTGACGGGCTCTGACAAAACCCGTCAGCATTCTTTTTCCTGATTGCCGATACCGGATAGCGTTTATTGGCCGGAAGTTTCCCCGGCCCGGTAATACCGGTGGAGCAGTACGCCGCAGTCAATAATCTCGCCGCCATTGCCATACGACTCAAAGCCCAGGTGGTACACGATTAGATCGCAGGAAAGCCTGCGGGCAAGAGCGATAAGCGGGGGGATCATCTCTTCTGCAGGCCGGACCGCATAGATCACGTCCGCGCCGGAGTACAGCAGAAGATCCGGTTCAAAAATATTGTCACGCGTAAATGAGATCCAGTCCGGGAGAAGGCAGGGCCGGATATCCACGGCCCGGGTAACAAGGCCGGCGTCATGGATAACCTGCGCTGTACTGCTGTTGTTCCCGATACCGATCTCAACGGGGGCCGTATACTGTGCCGCGATGTAGGTACCGACGCAGTGCTCAATATGTTTATAGCCATCCATCCAATAGAATAATGCGATGCGGCTCAATATTTTTTGGGATCAGCTCTCACCGGAAGGATTCCAGATCCCGGTTGGCCGGATGATCTCGGGCGTCACTGGCATACCCGTGGTTGTTGAGGACAACCCGGTTCGGATTATGGGTTTTGTCAACGCACGACAACAGATCGATGCGCAGATTCAGCTCGATCAGCTTGTGTCATTCAGGCGCCAGCACGATTTCCCGGAGCCGATTCTCCTTGTAGTCAGCCAGGATCTCTTCAACCCGGGCCACAGTTCGGTTTTTGGCCTTGCCCGGGAATCTGCCGGAGTCGCGGTTGTGTCCACGGCCCGGTTGTCAAATGAATATTACGGCCTCAAAGCGGATGACAGCGACTTCCTTGACCGGATTGTAAAAGAGGGATCCCACGAAGTCGGTCACCTGCTTGGCCTTGGACACTGCAATAACCGGGAATGCATTATGTTCTGCCCGAATACCCTTGACGAATTAAACGGCAAGAAAAAGATGTTCTGCCCGGAGTGCCAGAAAGAGCTCGACCATGTCGAGGGCATGCAGATCGACGTGATTGCGTAAAGGAAATCCCGTATTCCCTTGCGTAAAGGGAAACATACCCGTTTTTGTAGTTGTCCTTTTGTACCCTTGAAAATTGTCAGCGAAAAAAAACAATTGTCCGATCCTCATGCGGGTATTTTTCCCTAAATTTTTTCCCTGATTAATACTGCTCCCGGGTACGCATTGCATGCGGCAGGATATGTCTGCGACAGGCAAAATGACCGTTTCCGGAAAATAAAAAACTAAAAAAAAGATTTATTCGGATTTTGGTTCGTCTTTCTTTTCCGGTTTCTTGAAGGTCTCAACAAGCGAGATCTCAGAGATTCCGTTGATCAGTTCAAAACATTCATGGATGATACGGGCATGCCAGAGCAGCCAGCGGCGATCGTAGTTGATCCCTGCCGGAAGGGTCACGGTGGCCCTGCTGTCTGCAAGGACAATTTCCAGGTCACGTCCGGAGTAGAGCCGGACAAGTCCCTTGAGCTCTGCTAACGGGTCGGTAACAATCTCATCAATCTTGTAGTGGTAGTTGATCGTCTGGCCGGCAAGCGGCGAGTTAAAATCAACGATCACGCGGGAACCAATAACATCCACAACCGTGCCTTCGCCCATCTCCTCAATGTTGATCCTCATTCCCCGGACGGGCTTGTCCTTGAACTTACTCTTCTGGTAGGACTGGATCTTCTTTGGGTCGTGCTCGCCAAATGCCTTTTCCGGCGGGACTGCAAGGTCTGCCTCGGCACCGGCTTCCTTTCCGACAAGTTCCTCGTCAAGACCGGCAATCACATGCTTCTGACCGACACAGATCGTCACCGGGCCGTACAGTGAGGACGGGCTGTGGATATCTGCTTTCTTTGCGGTCTCTTCTTCGGTCGTGTCAAAGACTATGCCATTTGCATTGCCGGTATAACTGAGCTTAACAAAATCTCCGTTCTGTATTGCCATACATCACCTGACTATATTAAATTGCAACAGGGACAGATAAAACTGTGGCCAAAATGATTGAAATCGAACTCAAAGTCAGGGTTGATTCCCTGGATCCCCTCCGGTCCCGGCTGGAACAAAAAGGGGCAGAATTCCAGGGAAAAGATCACGAACACGATATCTATTACAACGCTCCCCACCGTGATTTCGGATTGACCGATGAAGCGCTGCGGGTACGGTACACAGAAAGCGGGGCCCTTCTCACTTACAAGGGCGCAAAAATAAAAAAACTCGGGCTTAAGGCACGCGAGGAACTCAACACCGGTTTAGAGTCCGGAGAAGTTTTCGAGCAGGTGCTTGACCGGCTTGGCTTTAAGAAAACCGCAGAGGTCAACAAGTGGCGCGAGAACTACCGGCTCGGCGAGGCTGCGTTTGCACTGGATGAAGTCGAGCATCTCGGCACCTTTGTCGAGATCGAGATCATGACAGAATCCGATGGAGAAGGAACAACGAAAAGAATAGAAGCGCTTGCAAAAGAGTTTGAAATTAATGGCGAGCCGATCCTCGCCTCGTACCTCGAACTCCTGCTGTCTAGACAGTAAGAAGCTCGATTTTTATGTCTTTTGCCTCGGTCCCGAAATGGAGCATGGCACAGTAGCCGTCCATTGCCGGGCCAGGGTTGACAATCTTTACTCCGCCGACTTCTTTTACGCCCCGCTGTTCATGGATGTGGGCACAGCAGACGAGATCGAACTCGTTCATGTGGCGGGCAATACTCTGACTTCCCACGTGTTCCCCGTTGACAACATCAAGTGTGTCATACGGCGGAGCGTGAGTAATAAGAATATTGTGGACCGTCTTTTCCATCTTGGCCATTGCACCGTTAAGCAGGTCATCGATCTGCTTGTCGGTGAGTTCAAACGGCGTATTTGAGGGTGTGGGGTTGGAACCGCCGACACCGGCAATCGTCATTTTGCCAAGGTTTATGTGGCTGCCGTGAAGACAGACCGCGTCCGAGTGTTCGAGCGTATCGAGAATCTCTTTTGGATCACAGTTGCCCGGTACCGCAAAACAGGGTACGTCGATACGTGAAAATACGTCGTCAACTGAGTCCACGGGACCCATATTGGTGATATCGCCAGCAATAAATACAGCTTCCGGATTCAATTCCAGAAATGAATCAATTTTACCGAATTGACCATGGAGATCTGCTATCAAAAGCACATCTTTCATGGTATATCATTTCAAACGGGGTCTAAAAAACCTTATCTCAGGCGCATTCCACGATCCTGTCAATCTTCCTCCGAGGGCGAGATCGCCGCAGAGCTGTTTGGTCTCCGGGAGGAGGAAACGCGCACGGGATGATGCAAGCGGCGTACCGGGGAGCGGGATGAAGCGGTGGACATGGATCTTCCCGATCCGGGAAATTTCCCGGATGCAGGAAACCGTTTCCCGCTGCTCGTCATCGGTCTCGAACGGGAACCCTACGATAAAATCTACAATGGGTGTTATTCCGGAATCGTGGCAGAGCTCCGCAGCCCGGATTGCGTCAGAGATCGTGTGGCCCCGGTTGAGCCGGGACAGGATCGCATCGCTTCCCGATTGTGCACCAAAATGGAGTTTTGTGTTCGTGCAGTAATCGGAAATAATTTCAAGCGATTCTTTGCAGATGAACTCGGGCCGGACTTCACTGGGAAACGTCCCGAAAAAAACCGGGTGGTGAATCTTTTCGAGCAGGTGCCGGATCTTTTCAAACCGGGGATGTACGCCATCGGACCCGTACGCAAACGCGTTGGGCGTCACGAACCGGACCTGGTCGTGACGGGAAGAAAACCGGACTATCTCATCGATGGACCGGTGCCGCATGCAGTGACCGAAAATCTGCGGGGTCTGGCAGTACCCGCAGGAGAACGGGCAGCCTCTTGAGATCTCAATGTAGCCCTTGACCTCGGAAAATGGTGGATAACCATCGAGACGGACACAAGAATTTGCCGGCCGGTAACCATTCTTTGTTGCCACGCCCGGGATCTTCCCGGATCCTCCGTCGTTGATATCATTCAGGAGACGGGGCAGGGTAAATTCACCTTCCCCCACAATGACAAAATCCGCGTACTCCGCGACTTCCCGGTAACAGGCTGTAGCATGCGGGCCGCCAACTATCGTAATGCAGGGAGCATCTGCGATCTCTTCGCGGTACTCCGTTTCGTTAAGGGAGTTGAGCGAGTAACAGGTTACCTCCCGGGCCGGGGCCTCAACCGGATTGAGTAATATCCCGGCCTGCATACATGCTGCAGAAAGAACGGCATACGAATTCCGTGCAGCGTGGATCTTTTTCCAGTTCACCAGCATGCTTTCACATCAGGTCCTGTAACACTAAGAAAAAAAAGATAAAGATAACCGGTTGCATTATCCGCGTGAACGGTAATAGCGCAGGACATCGACAATCTTGTAGGTCTGTCCGTTATTCATGGTCACGGCAACCAGCACCCGGTCCGGCTGACCGGTAAGCGATCCTTCTCCGCGTGTCCCGGTAAGCGTTGCCGTGTCTCCCTTATCTGAACCAAGGGATGCCGTCTGGGTTGTCCCGTCAGCCTTTATCAGGGTGACTGTAATTGCATGGACATTGACCTGTCCCGGGCCGCCGTCAAACGTCACCGGGATATTACCGAGATAATCTTTTTCCCCGACTGTGACTGTGACCGCAATATTACTGGGCATGACATCAGTTGCAGTTGGTGTAAGGTCAGCACCGGATGACGAACCGGCTACTGCGGTTCCCGTTGTGCCGGTAGTGCCGGTTGAATCCGATGAACTGGTACAGCCCGCCAGTGCAACAAGGATACAGAGCAGGAAAACAAGGGTAAAGGCAAAACACTTTTTCATAGCAGATGATACGGGATTGCTTTATTTTATTGTATCGATTATTGGGTAGGAATCCCCCGGGCAGCTAAAACCGGCATCCCAAATCCCTATCGGGATAAAAAAAGCTTGGCAGGATCACAAAAATGATCCAAAAAAACGGATCAAAACTTAGTGAAGAGTTCCTGCGTACTCCATCTCGCCGCGATCCCCATCAACCGTGACGCAGGTACCATCGACAAACCGGTCAAGGGAGATCTCCGGCCGGTCGATCATGGGGATATTACCGATGATTGCCCCGGTTGCAATGATCGGTTCTGCTTCCGTGTTGATAATCGCGGCAGGAGCGTGACCGTTCCTGCTTAAGGCATACAGGATGTAGGACCCGACCGTTGAACCTTTCCCGTACGGGAATGCAAGGACGCTTCCTGCAATCGGTTTTCCTTCGAGCGGATGGCCTTTTTCAACAATGATTCCCGTATCTGGATCGACGCCGGACAAAAAGGAGATCGGCGCCGGGCTCACAAGCAGCTTCCCTTTTCCGGCACCCCGTGATATACCGCGGCCATGAATTATCAAAATCACACCACATAAATGGTTGAAGATGAAGATATAAGAGTAATATGGAAGAGACCGCTGTCAATACCGCTACCCCTTCAGGCGAACTCAAATACCAGATCCAGATAAACGAGCTTGAAGCAGCGCTCCTTGAACATAAGGTCAAAGTTGAAGATCTCCAGAAAGAAAATGCCCAGCTTAAAAGGGAGAACAACCAGCTCAAACGCATGCCGCTTTTTGTCGCGGTGGTTGTCGATATCCTGGAGAACAGCGAAGTGTATCTTCGCCAGCAGGGAAACAACCAGGAATACCTGACCCACGCTTCCGATGAGATCCGGCCCTTGTTAAAAGCCGGGACAAAGGTCGCCGTGAACAATGCGCTCTCCATTGTGAAGGTCATCGGGAACGTGTACGACTCCCGGGTCCGGGTCATGGAACTCGAAGAGTCTCCTGCGGTCAGCTACGACCAGATCGGCGGCCTGACCGACGAGATAAAGGAAGTCCGCGAGGCAGTCGAGTACCCGCTCACAAAACCGGAGATTTTCCAGCGTGTCGGGGTCGAGCCGCCAAAAGGGATTCTCCTGTACGGTTCGCCGGGGACCGGTAAAACGCTCATTGCAAAAGCAGTTGCCCACGAGGCAAAGGCAACGTTTATCCGGATGTCGGGAAGCGAGCTTGTCCACAAGTTTATCGGCGAGGGAGCGGGTCTTGTCCGGGAACTCTTCATGCTTGCCCGGGAGCGTGCCCCGGCAATTGTTTTCATCGATGAGATCGATGCGGTGGGGAGCATGCGGACAAACGACGGGACTTCCGGGAGTGCCGAAGTCCAGCGGACGCTCATGCAGCTTCTTGCCGAGATGGACGGATTTGACAACCGGGGCGAGATCCGGATCATGGCGGCGACAAACCGGGTGGACATGCTTGACCCGGCACTTCTCCGGCCCGGCCGGTTCGACCGGTTGATCCAGATCCCGCTGCCTGATATTAAATCGCGGCTTGATATCCTGAAGATCCACACAAAGAAGATGCACCTTGCCGATGTCAGTCTTGATGTGATTGCGGCAATGACCGAAAAGGCGACCGGTGCCGAACTCCAGGCAATCTGCCGTGAAGCCGGGATGATGGCAGTCCGCCGCGACGCAGTCGCAATCGAGATGATCGATTTTACCAATGCCGTACACAAGGTCAGGGCCGACACGGCCAGTGACACCCGGATGTATACATAATCATAAACCTGTGAAAATGAAAACGACCGGAAAGACGGGAGCTACAACAAACCGATGAATGTCCTGTTGATCCAGAGGCACGGTATCGATCTCCACCATACGCTTTTTGCATCCGAGACAAGCCGTCTCGCACTCCGGTTTTACCACCCGAAAAAACTCCCCTGCGGAGTCTACATCACTGTTTCGACTCTCGGAAGTGCCCTCTCGCTTGTTTCCGAACTGCGCTGGTATATCCGGCGCTACGTACGCGAAACCCTCTTTGAAGTGGAAAAAGGCAAAGATATCTTCTGCACCCAGGATCTTGCAAAAGATGTCTATTACGAGCGTGCTGTTATCCTTGAAAGCCCCTGGGCATGGCGGAGGCTCTACGGGCTTAACAACGGCAGGCTTGTCGTCCAGCTCGTGATGGCCCCGGGTTTGACGGCAGCAGAGTACGAAAAGGATCTTTCTGGGACCGACCAGACCCTTGAGATCTGGTGCACACAAGATGAAGTCGAGGATATTGGCGAGCCTGTTCCTTTGGAAGAGGATGAGGCAAAGCCCTGAAGAGTTTACGGTCCGACCGTTTTGCCACGGAGTGTTGCCAGGGAACCGGGACTTTTTTTCCGGCTCGTTTTAATCAGAATTTTTTTTATAAAGATCGGTTACCTGCCGCCTTACAACGAAAATAAAAAAAAGTTGATGTGGTTCCAGCGGGTTTCACGCATGCCGGGTGATGTTTGCGACCCGGATAGTAAAAGTCAGGTTCTCACCGGCAAGCGGGCTGTTTGCATCCCAGGTAACGGTTGTCGGTGTTACATTGAGGATCGTGATCGTGCTGTAGTGGCCGGTTTCCCGGTCATGAACCGTGTAGACCATTCCTTCGATAAAGGTCGTATTGGCAATCGGCCCGGTCCGGTTTACGGTCTGGACAAGCGAGGAGTTGTATGCCCCAAATGCTTTCTCGTACGGAACATCGACCGTTTTTTCCTGATTAAGGGACATACCGATGACCCCCTCTTCAAATCCTTTCAACACGGTGCCGTTGCCGATCGTAAAGACGGTCGGGGTCCCGTTCAGGTTGGACTCGATAAAGGTCCCGTTCTCAAAGGTGAGGGTATAGTATGCTTCAACCGTGTCACCGGTCTTTGCGGTGTACGGGGTCAGGAAAACGTAAGCACATAATGCCGCAGCGATAATAATGACGGCGACGGCGATAGAAATACAGATGCTCCTCTTGTCGTCGCAGGTTTTCTTTGGCTGCTCCGGTTTGCTCTCCGTTGCACCAGTGACCGGCGCTTCGATTTTGCTTTCCGGGACAGTTTCATTCTTTGGCTGCTCCGGTTTGCTTTCCGTTGCACCAGTGACCGGCGCTTCGGTTTTACTTTCCGAAACAGCTTCCTTCTTTAGCTCATCAGTCATGCGTAATCAACGGGATATATTTTGGCGACCGGGGGGTATTAATGTCGTGGTCGGATTTCACGCACCTGCATCAAAAACCGTCCCGCTCAAAATTCGGGAGGTGGAAAACCAGACGAGAAGAAAACTGCCCGTGATCAGGATGCCCCGTCAGATGCCAAAACCCGGAAACCGGAAATTAAAAAAAATGGTTCTTCTCCAATTTTAGGAAATTCAATTATCCAGCAAAAAGGTCTCAATTGCCGACGATGAAGGTTTCTTTGTTGAATTATGTGCGGAAGATGAATAATTACATCAAGTCGCAAGAAATCAAAAAACCGCCTTGCCCAGGTGCGACCCCCATCAGGGGGTGAGAATCCTCGTAATACGGGGGTTTGGGGGCGGCAGCCCCCATTACTATGTTAGGCAGGATCGTGATGTGCCAACCAGATGATGATGAGCCGAATGATTTAAATTCCTGAAACTAAATGATGAATCTGAAAACTCATTTATAATTACTCGGTTTGGATTTCATTGCAACCGAATTTTCTCGAACAAAAACTAATCGTTTCTTTAAGGTAATTTCACATCATCCTAAATTGGGAGAAGAACCAAAAAAATAAAAAATGTGCTGCTACCGTCTTTCAGGCAAACATAACGCCCTGGCCTTCGCCAAGCGATCGGGTTAGGTCAAGCCGGACTTTCTCAATTGCTGCAAGAAAATCTTTATGCGTAATGGAAGGCCGTTCGTGACGGATCGCAAACATCCCCGCCTCCATGCAGATGGCCCGCAGATCGGCGCCATTCTTTCCTTCCGTGAGGGCGGCAACCTGTTTAAGGTTCACGCTCTCATCGAGGGTCAGGCCGCGGCTGTGAACGTTAAGGATCGAGAGCCGACCTCCTTCATCCGGCAGCGGGATTTCGATGATCCGGTCGAACCGGCCGGGCCGGAGAAGTGCACGGTCGAGGATATCGATCCGGTTTGTCGCCCCGATGATCTTGACATCCCCCCGGTTCTCAAAACCGTCCATGCCGGCAAGAAGCTGCATGAGCGTTCGCTGCACTTCACGGTCGCCGGAAGTATTTGCCTCGGTCCGGGATGCACCGACCGCATCGATCTCATCGATGAAGATAATCGTCGGGGCTTTTTTCTTTGCAAGGTCAAAGAGCTCGCGGACAAGCCTGGCTCCTTCCCCGATATATTTCTGGACAAGCTCGGAACCCACGACCCGCATGAAATGGGCATTTGTCTCGTGGGCAACCGCTTTTGCAAGCAGGGTTTTCCCGGTCCCCGGCGGGCCGTAGAGAAGTACTCCTTTTGGCGGCTCGATCCCGATCCGGGTAAAGAGCTCGGGCCGCTTGAGCGGGAGTTCCACGGCCTCCCGGACTTCATTAATCTGTTCGGAAAGACCTCCGATATCCGCATAATTCTCCTGCGGGGAATCGACCAGTTCCATTCCGTACACCTGGGCATCGAACGAACTGGGCAGGAGTTCTACGATGGCAAGCGACTGCTGGTTGAGCGTGCACCGGGTCCCGGGCTTTAACTCGTCCAGGTTGATGCTCGGGGAGCTCCGTACAAGAAATCTCGGCCCGGCGCTGCTCCGGACAATCACCCGGGACGAATCCACGACATCTACAACGGTACCGATAATTAAGGGAGGGCTGCGTAACTGTTCGCTTTCGCTTTTGAGTTTCCGGACTTCGCGTTCGAACCGGATCTTCTGGGTCTCGATGTAACGTTTATCTGCCTCAACCTGGCGGAGCTGTTCGCGGAGTTCGAGATTCCGTGATTCCAGGTTGCTTATCCGTTCAAGCATCTGGGCTTCGAGATCGTGTTTGTCACTTTCGATCTGCTGAAGCTGGTCACGCAGCTGGTCGGCCAACGATCGATACAACCTGCAGAGCTCTTCAGGTGTCTGGGAATCTGCTGTATCGCGGAGAATGTCGCCCATCCCGTTCCTCAAATAGGTATATAGGGAAATCGGCATATAAAGTGTTTGTGAGATTATGCAATGTGAAATGTGCGGGGAAACTATCCGCGGCGTCCCGAAAATAATACGTGTTGAGGGGGCGGAGCTCCAGGTCTGCAACCGGTGCGAGAAGTACGGTACCGAGGTGCAACAACCGCGCCGGACCGACCTGATACGGCCGGCTGCACGACCGGTTTTCGGAGCAAAAAACCCGGCGTCAACCGGTATCCCGGCCCAGCGCAGAAAGGACATGTTCGATTACATGGAAGGTGACATTGTCGAAGATTACGCAGACAGAATCAAAAATGCCCGGGCCGAAAAAGGCATGACCCAGAAAGATCTTGCCATGCAGATGATGGAACGGGAACTGCTGGTAAAGAAGATCGAGAAAGGCGAGCTTATCCCGGAGGAAGCAGTCCGCAAAAAACTCGAAAAGCTCCTTGAGATCAAACTGCTCGACACAGTAACAAACGATACCGAGAGAAAGACTCAGGGAAAGATTGCCCAGACACTGGGCGATCTCACCATTATCCGAAAAGCAAAAAAATAAGGTTTACCGTTTTTTTCCGGTTGTTTTTATTTTCCCTTCCGTGCCGGATTGCAGCACCGGCATGTGAAAGGGAAAATCGTTCCCAGGTTTTTACCATTCTGTACTTGGTGGTTCCTGCAAAACGGGTAGTTCTTTTGTGGTTACTGATAGTTTCTGAAGTCGTTTGCGATACTGAAAACACCGGGCTGCACAAAATCCATTGTCAGGCTGTGGGCATTTCCTTTTGGAATTTCCAAAACCCAGTACTTCTCTAATTTTTGCGACTCCGAAAAGAGAGCCAAAATCTCCGAGCCACCAGCTGAAAAGAGACCGGGGAAAGATCTCATGACAAGACATTAAAACGAGGTCAGACTCATGGCATTTCTTGTCGGCAGGCAATCCCAGGGATTTCCTGAGCTGGATTGCGGATTTCCAGCCCGGTAGAAAATTAGCGAAGTACTGAAACCGGTCGAACCGTTCCGCCCTTCGCGATCATGTCTTTAGAATCCTGTATTTACGGGAGTTTTTTCGGCCGCATACATGCGATAGAAGATATAATTACCATAAGATATCATGGTAGTCTGATGAATACAGGAGAATGAACCATGTCAGCAGAAAAAGACGGCAGGCTCGAACTGCTCACTGATGCCAACAGCACTCTTGTTCTCGTGGACTACCAGCCCGCGATGTTTGCGGGTGTCGCTTCGGGAGACAAGGCGCTTATCCGGACCGCTGCAACCTGTGCGGCAAAGGCGGCAAAGATTCTCGATGTCCCGGTCGTGCTCTCGGCCATCGGCCCGCAGAGAAACGGTGAGTTCATCGCTGACATCGCGGGACTTTTGCCCGGGCAGGAAGTTTTTGCCCGGGCGATCCCGGGTTTCGATGCGTTTGAAGACGAGCCGACTTACGCGGCGTTTAAAAAGACCGGCCGGAAGAAAGTGGTGATATCAGGGCTCTGGACAAGCATGTGCTTTGCCTACACTGCACTTCATGCAATCCGGGACGGATACGAAGTGTACGGGCTGATGGATGCGGCAGGAGACTCGACACCGGCCGCCCACCGGTTCGGGATCAAGCGGATGCTTCAGGCAGGGGTCGTCCCGATCACGGTCGAATCTCTGGTCTCGGAATGGATGCATGACTGGGGCAACCCGAAATCGGCAGAACTCGTAAAAGAAGTGTACTCGAAGTACGGCGCCCTGATCGGCATTGGAATGCCATAAGGGATCGATCAGCACGTGCAAACCAGCCGGGGTCCGGCATATCTGCACGGTCAAAAATACCGGAAGGGGATCCGGAAAAATACCGGAATAAGATCTCGTGAAAAGATCCCGGTGACGCTCATGCGATCTGAAGCCACAGGCCTGCAAAAATAATCGGATTTGGGGAGGAGAAACCATTTCCGGATTTTACCGTCCGGGAACCTGACTCGTTAATCTGTCCTGACAACGGCCGGAGGATACCATGAACCATTCAGGACCTGCTCTTTTGGCCAGTAGATCCGCAGGGTCATGGTAAAATCACCCTCAGGCGCAGGCAGCCAGTTGCCAGTCCGGTTCTGACCCGGGGTCGTGTTCTGGATGTATATGTCAAGCGAGCCATCGGGATTATAGTTCACGGGCATCCAGCTGCTTATTGCGTAGCGATCGATAGAGTTTGGGACCATGAATCCCTGTGCATCGTACATCGTGACCGACCAGAATGCATTTGCTACATCAAGATCGCTTTTGTTGAAATGGAGAGCATAGGTGTGCGAACCGTTGATGAACACTCCTGTGCGGTCAACTTTTACTGATGGATAAATCGCGTCTGCGGCAATGTTTGCGCCAAGGCCGGTGTATGCAGTTGCCGCCCGGAGATCGTAATTTGTACCGAAATTTCCCAGGTCAAGCGAGAAAACCCAGTTTGTCGGCGTTCTTGTTCCCATCTTCGGGATGAAGGCGACAATCCGTTCCTGCCCGTCTTTTGGTGCACGTTCCAGCCCGGCCGCGACTGTCGGGTCAAGCGAATCCAGGTCAAACGCTTTTCCCGGGACGATCCCGATCTTTTCCATCTCTTTTACCATCTGCACATCTTCCGCGGCCGGGGGGTTATCCTTAAGCAGCCCGGCAAAGAGCGTGAAGAATGAGGATGCGTTCATCGCGTTGACCTGTTCGAGTGTGGACGTGGTCATGTCTATCGATGAATCGACCGTTCCGTTGGGGGGCGTGTAGGGTTTTCCGTACGCACTCAGCGGCGTGAGTCTGTACTGCGCCTGGAGGGCGTGAACTGCATCGTAATCCGTGGGGCCGTCCGTCTGGGTCCGGCCAAGGATCCAGACCATGTTTGTCGGCGATTTTATTTCCGTCACATTCATCGGCAGGGTACCCTTCCAGTCCGGGCCGGTGATGGCAAATTCCCCGGGACCGGTTCCGGTCGTGCGTTTTCCCGGCGAAGCAACAACATTTGTCCAGCCGCTTAAGATCGGCATCATGTAAAACCGTTCCCCGGTATCGGGAACCGAGAGGATGAGTGGTTCAGAAGATACGTTGAGCCATGCCGTGGAATACAGGGTATCCAGGTTGAGGCGGACAACCGCCTTGTCGGCCGGGTCGGGAAGCGACTGCCGGTTGGAGAACTGATTCTCCGGGGCCCTGCCGGTTGCATCGGGGACCTTAACATTGGTGAGGATCTTCCGGGTCATTTCCATGGTTACGAGCGGATAGGCATAGACATACACATCGGTGCCGATCTGTTCGGCCTCTTCCTGTGTCAGGGAAGAGGTGTTTGTTGCAGGGGATGCAGCGTTTCCCGTGTCGTGGGATGTGCATCCTGCAAAGACTGCCGCAAGAAAAATGACGACAGCAGATATGAATACAAAGACGCTTGTCCTTTTCATGATATTCGCGGGCACTATGATAGTAGTGCATCACAAGTAATCATACCGTTTTTAGCCGGGATTTCCAAAACCGGGAACCGCTGCGGCCGGGTCGCCCGCGTTTAGCCGGGACCGGGCCCGCCATGAAGACCGGCCCCGGGATAATACCCCGGACAAACAGAATCGCTTATCCCTTATAGTGAGGATACTCATGGAAGATGACTCCTGCCACCGGTTTTATGGGATCGTACACTTTGCGTCATTCAACAGCGGTTGTACGGTTTGCTGCATTTCTCATTCTCCTTGCACTGGTCAGTCTCCCGGCAAGCGCAGCATTTTCCTGCGCTCAGTGCACGAACTGGTCCGATACCTGTGCAGCATTTGAAGCGAATAACGAGACCGCGTATAACGCCATGATCGAAGCATCCTTTGCGCCGGTTGCCGCGAACATGACGCCGGCCGCCGACTACCGGAACCTCTCGTGGACAGAGGCATTCATCTCCTTAAACGCACTCATGAAGGAGCGCTATGCTTTCACGGGATGGCGGGGCGTCGATTTCGATACGCTCAACCGGACCTGGGAACCGGTTGTCGCCAATGCCGAGCAGCGGCAGGACAGGGCCGCGTATCTCCGGGCGGTCCGGAGTTACCTCTTTTCTATCCCGGACGGGCACGCCAACATGCTCTCAGAATCCGGTGATTTCGGTGCAAAGGACGCTGACATCGGAGGCGGTTTTGGCCTTGCACTTGTAAAGCTCGATAACGGCAACGTGATGGTGAGCTATGTCGCAAACGGGAGCGCCGCATCGGATGCCGGTATCGCTTCTGGAGACACGGTGACGGAATGGAACGGAACTGATATCAATACCGCGATCAATACCACGCCGTACATCTGGGTGACAAAGAAACCCTCAAACGCTGAAGGGATCCGGCTCCAGCAGACACGGCTTCTCACCCGTGCCCCGGTGGGGACGACTGTTTCGCTTACGGTGCTAAACGATTCGGGGAGCCCGGCCCGGTCCGTAAACCTCACCGCATACGACGACCAGTACGACAGCCTCATCAAAAGCAGTTTCTTTATCGGCAAAGAGATCAATGATATCGGCGCTGCCGACCCCTTAAACGGCATCGCGCCGCAGCTGAACAACGATACGGTGACGACCCGGATCCTTCCTGACGGTTATACGTACATCGAAATCCTTGGCGAGTCCTACGATGCATACGAACCGTTTAAGGCAGCTATGCAGTCGGCCATCGCAAACAAATCACCCGGTATCGTCATCGACCTCCGGTGGAACGGCGGCGGGGAGGACAACCTTGCGGCCTGCTTTGCCGGGTGGTTTATCGATAAACCGGTTCTCTATGAGCACGCGACGATGTACGACCCCGGGACACATGAATTTGTGCCGCTCATAACATCGTGGGTGCAGCCGCAGCCAGTCCGGTACAACGGCCCGGTCGCACTCATGGTCTCTCCGGATGCCATCAGTTCCGGTGAAGGCCTGCCGATGATCGTTACAAAAACCGGACGGGGTGCAGTCGTCGCGTGGTACGGGACTGACGGAGCGTTCGGGATGAACGGCTTCCAGGCGATTATGCCGCTTGATTTCGACATTCTCTTCCCGGCCGGGGCATCCCTTGATGAGAACGGCACGATCCAGGTGGACAGCAACACGTCACTTGTTGGCGGGATCTCCCCAACGGTCCGGGTGCCACTCACCAAAGACACGGTCGGCCGGGCCATGTCCGGGGAGGATGTCCAGCTTACGTATGCGACTGCATGGCTTGACCAGATGCGTGGCTCAGGATCCACAGGGACGGGAAACGTAACAGCGGAAGCCTCCGGGACGCAGAAATCCGGGGTTGGGACACTTATGATCCTTGCCGCCGTTGTAACAGGCTGCCTTGCAGTGATACGAGCAAAACGAAAAAGATAATGGTGCGATCACAGGCTTCACCCTTCACCGGATCCGGGGTCGGGGGAACGGTTACCGGATGATTATCACTTCCCTCCCGGACCTGCTTGACCAGACCATCGATGATGAGCTTGAGCTTGTGGTGGTAAAAGAACTCGCCGATCATTTTGCCAGCTACGAGCAGATCCACGGTGTCAAATCGCGGCAGAGCGGTGGGAATATCTCCATCGATATTTTCCTTTGAGTTCCGCGGTGACCTTATGATGAATGAGGTCATGGACCTCATCGATGCAATGAAAAAGTCTTCTGGGTCCCGGATTCCGAAAAGTACCGTGAATGTCATTCCTACCCGGGGCCGGGGGAACGGCGGCAGGATCGAGAACCGCCGTGCGAACTTTTTTGCAAGAAATCATATCCTTGCCGTCCGGGTACTTTGTTTTGGTACGGGGAAGCCATCGCGTTTCCATGTACCATAAACACTGCATGCAAAAACCGGTCGGATCGAACCGGCCATGTACGATTGAAGAAACAGAACCCCCGAAAGATTCGTGCTGGGAAAAAATACTCCCGGGTTTCGGCGGCACAAGTGAGACCTGGATATTTCAGGCAAAAAAATACGGGAAACAGAACCCCGCATAGACACCCGCATACCGGTTCATGAGCGGGACACCAGGATTCCGGTTTACTTTTTTTGTCCGGCGGGTTTGTTCGGATCGGCTGCGGCCTTCTCGATCTCCGCCTTTGCCTTGTCCACTGCAGTTTTGGCCCGGGAAAGGATATCGTCAAAGGACTTCTGGACCTTTGCCGTCGTCTCTTTTACGGTGTTTTCGATGTGCTTCTTGCCTTCTTCAGTTGCTACAAGATCGTGGGTAACCTGTGCGATGTCGTTCATCGCAGAGACGAACGATTTGGTTGCGGAGGCAAAGCGCATGTCGATGGGGTTTTCTTCTTTTGCGGGAACTGGCGGTGTAACGGGATCTTCTACCCAGATCCCCTTCTCGAAATGGCCTTTCATTTCAGTCATGATGATCACGAGATACCTGATTTTTTCTCTTCACCCTGAAACTACAAAAGGTTTTCACACGTGCAGGGGTATGAGACAGGATCATCGTACGGGTGAAACGAAGAAATACCCTTATCCCGTATGATGCAATACCCGGATTACTTTTACGGGGAGGCTCTGGAAAAAATAATCCGGGAGACAGAAGTTCTTATTGAATGCCACTTGCCATCGATACAGCGGGAATGCAAAATGAAGGTCAAGGAACAATCATAAATTTAACGCGAAAATAAAGTTGAATCGCCGAAGAAATGTTGTGCAGACCAGATTGTATTTATAGTATCCCGTACCAGACTGCCTTGGTGAGAATTATGAAAATCAGTGCACGTAATATCTTAAAAGGCAAGGTAAAGGCGATCACCCCCGGAAGCGTCAACTCCGAAATTGTTATCGAGCTTCCCGGCGGCCAGCTTATTACCTCAATTATTACCAAGAAATCCGTGGAATCGCTCAAGCTTGCAGTCGGCAAGGAAGCATATGCCGTCATCAAGTCAAGCGAAGTCATGGTCGCTGTAGACTAACTTTTTTTTGTTCGGGTAACATTTCCGGAACGATCTGGTTCATTCAACACGCGAGGGGAAGACTTTCCCGGCTGAAGTGCTCCCGCCCGGTTTTTGCATTCGGGCGACCAAAACTCCGGTGTGAACAACGCATGCAATCCTGAGTTTAGGGCAAAAACCCGTTGGGGAGTATCCCCGGATCAAAAAACCGATGACGGGGGTAGCCACCTTACCTCCCATACCGGAACCGGCAGGCCCGGTTGTACACCACCAGAAAATACCAGCAGCTCATAACGGGCGTGTCGGAGAAACTTTTTTTTAGCCTGTGTTTTATGCAGGGATATCCTGCATACCGACCATCGTGTTTCGTCAGGTTAAAAAGTAATCCCGGTAATTTTCCTGCGTGAATAATTCTTCCGGAGGCCTTCTCAGCCTCATTGTTTTTGCACTGCTTATCCTTTCCTCCGGCTGTACTGAGGCAACCGTGACTGACAATATGCAGCCCGCCGCCACTCCTGCCCCGGTCCAGCCTTATTCCGGCACAGCAGTCGATCCACAGAATGAAACCCAGCTCCGTGAGTTCATCGCCAGCTTCGATACCTATGCTGAGCAGGCACGGCAGGACTGGAACGTCCCGGGTATGGCCATTGCCATTGTACAGGACGGGAAGGTCATCTTTGTGAAAGGATACGGCGTCAAGACCGCCGGAGGTTCTGACCCCGTCACTACCGACACAGTCTTCCAGATCGGCTCCACGTCCAAGGCCTTCACAGCTGCACTCGCTGCCATGGAAGTGGACAGCGGCCGGATGAACTGGAGCGATCCGGTGATCCGGTTCGTCACGGACTTCCAGATGAAAGACCCGTGGGTGACCCAGGAGTACTCGATCACCGACTCCCTCTCACAGAGGAGCGGTCTTCCGGGCTACTGGGGAACGGATCTCGCTATGACAGGAGCCTCCCGGAGCGACATGATCCATGCCCTCCGTTTTGCTGAACCGGCCTCCAGTTTCCGGTCGGAGTTCGCGTACCAGAACCTAGCCTTCCTTGTGACCGCCGCAGCTATTGAGAATACGAGCCATAAGAGCTGGGAAGAGAACGTACAGACCCGCATTTTCACCCCGCTCAACATGACCAGCGCTTCTACGGGTTATGCTGCATTGCGCTCGGCCCCCGACCATACCTCACTCCACATGACCGGTGTTATCGGCAACACGACCGGGCCGGTGGTTGTGGACCTCGACGGGCAGTTCTATGATTTCACCACCGTCATGGGACCGGCCGGCGGCATCAATGCCGACATTAAGGATATGGCGACCTGGACAATCTTCCAGCTGGGTAACGGATCCTATGGAGGAAAACAACACATCAGCCCGGAGAATATGGCCTCAATGCACACTCCGAGAACCCCGAAAGCGACCGTGAGCGCGGCAAACGCTTCGAAGCAGTTTTACTGCCTGGGATGGGTGTACGAGGAGCAGCCGGGATACCCGTCCATTGTCTGGCACAATGGTGAGACGCAGGGCAACCATGCAATGATCCTCTTAATCCCCGACAAAAACACCGGGATCGTTATCCTGGCAAACAATGCCGATGCAACCCTTCCCGAAGCACTCGGCCGGACGTTCTACAACCGGTATCTTGGCAGGGAAAACCCGGATGTCAGTGCAGAATTCCTGAAGACTTACCAGAATGACAGCGCCACACTCCTTCTTCCCGAGCCGGTCCGGCTGGTCCGGCCGGCAAATGCAACTCCGCCAGAGGCCCTTACCCGGTACACCGGGTCGTACACAAATGAGGTCTATGGTAATGCCATCGTAACGGAAGATAACGGGAACCTGACCCTTACGTTCGGGAAACGACCGATCATCTACCGCCTGTCTCCCTGGGACGGGAATACATTCTCCGCAACGTGCCCGCAATGGAGCCCGGCGTTTCATGGCAGGGTCGTCTTTACTCCCGGATCTGCCGGCCCCGCAAGCCGGGTGACTGTATCGCTCTTTGCCGTGGACGGGAACGCAACATTTGACCGGACGTGAAGCCATGATGAGGGGAACCTTATTGAGATGAACCTGTGGCGGATCCCGGGCTTTAACCGGGTCAACCCGGCTTCCGGGTGCGGGTTTGAGTGGGTGAATGTCAGCACCTCTTCCGATGGCGGCGATTTCTGGAATAACACCGGCCGTTACCGGGTCAGGTACCGGACTCAGCCCCGTGACATCGGTCCTTAACGAAAAATCAGTTCTCAAACCTGATGGAGCGAGGGGTCTTTTGTTCAACCTTGCCGTGATCGTGAAGCAGGCCCGGCACAACAAATATCGGATCTGCGAGGGGACAACAGACCATGGAGGGGGAGAGAGGAAATCGCTTGCGAAAGCGGCAGAGGGGCTTCTTGCGAGAAATTACCGGGAAAAAATAGTAAGCCTAGCAAATCTTCGCGGGTATTCCCTCGCTTTCCAGGTAATGCAGGCCCCAGCTCCGCATTGCATCGAATATCGGGAAAAGTTCTTTGCCATACTCTGTGAGGGTATATTCGACACGGGGCGGGACTTCAGGAAATACTGCACGTGAAATAATTTTCAAATTTTCCAGTTCCCGGAGATGTGTCGTAAGGGTTTTCGAGTTCACATCATGCGTCTTTTTCTGGAGCTCCGAAAACCGGAGCGTACGGTTTTTGAGATTCCAGATAATGAGGATCTTCCATTTGCTCCCCATGACCTCGCAAAATAATTCCACGGGACATTTGGAGGGTATTCTAGCTTCCGGCATACATTCTCCGATAGTTATTTTTTGGCAATAAGGTTACATTTTTCCTTCTGCTTATTATTTGTAACTACGCGGGTAACCGGAGAGTTGTCATTTGAGGAGATCAATCATGGCAAAGAACAGTCCGCAGTGTGTAAAATGTCCCGTTCTCCGGTGTGGTTCCAAAGAGAAGAACCAGAATGTTCCGGCATCGTGCCCTACCGAAAAATACCCGGGTCTTGTCAGGGAAACAACAGAAAAATACCGGCTCCCGGAAAACCAGGCCGTAATCCAGGGATGGCTTGGCCTGATGAACAAAGTGCTCGACCCAAAAAAAGCAAACGAAAAGTACTCCTGGACACGGATTCATGAAATTATCGAATACGCAAAAATCCGGGGAATGAAACGGCTGGGCATCGCCACATGTTATGCCCTGATGCCGGAAGCGAAACTGTTGTCCGATATTCTTGAAAAGAGCGGGTTTGATGTTGTTTCCCTGTCCTGTCTCTGCGGGGAAGTAAACCCGCAGGACCTCGGCATCCCCGGGGATGTATTCTGCAACCCGATATTGCAGGCAGAGATTCTCAACCGGGAAAAAACGGAGCTCAACATCATGGTCGGGCTCTGTGTCGGGCACGACATTTTATTCCTGCGAAATTGCACAGCAGAGACAACGCCGCTTATTGTAAAGGACCGTGCCCTGGGACATAATCCTGTGGCAGCGTTGTACCAGAGCCAGGGTTTTTTCCGGGACCGGTTCTCCGGAAGGTAAGTGCTACGGGATTTCCCCGGGGAATCATCCTGAAGAAAAAATGTAGGTGACCGGGCGGGTTACCCGGGACTCCGCTCACGCAATCGACGGCTGCTTTACGGCCTGCTTCTCCGGTGCGAATGCATGCGAAAGGGACTGCACCCGGACGAGAAACCACTTCTTCTCTGCCAGGGGAAGGGCTTCAAATCCGTTTCGGGCCGGTTGAGTTTGACTTTGGGTCATGGGAATTTCTCCTGCCCTGATTTTTGGGCCTTACCCTGTTGTTATGCAGGCCGGGTAATAAATGGCGGGAAGATGGAAAGAAAGACGGGGGATTTTTCCGTCCCCGACCGGGAATTTTCCCGCAAACCTTTGAGGGGGAAACATGCCCTGTCAGGATTTGTGCCATACCACTATTAATTTCCAAAATACGCCCGTAAGTCCGTCCGATTTGAGGGGAGCAACATTTCAAGGCATATTTACAAGTATTTCGCCAAAATACGCCAAATTTGAGCACCATATAATCGCCGTAAACGGTCCATAAACGCGTTCTGGCGGCCTCTTTTTCCGGGATCGAACAAGTGGTAATTTTGCATGAGATCGGGGCTCAAAACGCGTTTATGAGGGGCGTTTATTTTGTCCGTTTGATGAAATAACGCAAATTTGAGCTCCGTTTAAAACGGGGAGTAATTTGGGCTTCTTTTGGATCCAAAAAAGGGGGTTTTGAGTTCAATCTGGCCCCGGATTAGTGATGCTCAGATCGGGACTTGAGGGGGGGTCCGGGGCGGCATGAGGGATTGTCCCGGGTCTGATGAAGAGATCCACGGCAAGACAGGGGATGTTTTTTTCGTTTGCGAATCTCCCCGCAAAAAACGCCTTTTGAGGTTTTTCGCTACGCACTTGCCGAAAACAATCAGATTTTTTTAGAGCATTCAACAAAAAAAACACCTATGAGACCTGCGGTCACAGGCCTTACGTATGAAAATCAACAAGAGGGATAAACGCTTTTTTGAAACATGGGCAGAGCAGGCTGTTTTAATTTTAGGATAAGATCCTGGGAAAAAA